>NZ_JBHVWS010000079.1:0-36462 GCF_042882185.1 Streptomyces sp. NPDC058239 | reverse complement strand
GAGCGTTTGCGCCGTGGCATGGTGCGCCTTTCCCTTTTGCGGCGCCGGGCGGGGCCCCCGCCCTGCCGTACGCGGCGGGGCTCCGGCCCGGCTACCAGGCCTGCGGCGGCCCTCCGTACGGCGGTTGCCCGCCCACGGCCGGGCCTCCCGCAACCGGCCCGTTCGAACCGATCGCGGCCGCCTGGGCGGTGACCGCGCGGCGCCGTGCCAGCAGCGTCCACACACCCAGCCCGAGCACCAGCACCGCACCCACGCCGATCCCGGCCACGCCGACCATCCTCATGGTGTCGCTCTCGGCCGCCTCGGGGCCGCTCTGGCCGCTCCTCGCCATGTCCTTGTCGTCCTGCGTGACCGAGAAGATCCCGGCATCCCCCGCGTACGGCGACTTCCCCGCCGTCCCCTCGACCTTGATCCTGAGGGTCAGCGGAATCGCCTTGTCGCCATACGACTTCGCGATCTCCGGGCTGAGGGACACCGACAGGTAGTACCAGCCGGCGAACCTCATGGCGCTGTCACTGCTGGTGGAGTCGTAGCGGTTCTCGTACGCCACCGGAGGCAGCGGATCCATCGACACGGACGCGGGCTTGCCGGAGTACGACAGCGGCGACGCGTCGTCGACATGGCCGTGCGCCGGGTTGTCCAGGGACATCGCGAGCGCGTTGCCGATGTATTCGTCCGAGGCGTTGTTGTTGCTCAGGTCGGCGGTGGCGAAGATCTGCTGGCCCCAGTCCACCGGCACCCTGTAGAAGCGGGTCTGTCCGGGTGCGATGCTGTCGTGCCACTCGCCGGTCTCCAGGCTGGTCGCGTCGTAGTAGCCGGTACCGCCCGACCGCTTCTGCGGAGCTGTGGTGGGCGGCACGGGCGACGCCGACGGCCAGTTCTCCGGCGCCCGGGTCGGCACCGAACCGCCCGCTTCCAGCTGCGGCTCCGACTCGTAGCGCAGTTCCAGGTCCCACTCATCGGATGCCGAGGTGGCCTTGCTCTCCCGCTCGATCAGGACGTTGTACGTTCCGGCTTCCTGACAGGTGCTGCTGTCCTTCTGCATGATCCGGTAGGCGTACGCCGCGATCGGACGCGGAAATTCCGCCGACTCGAACCGTGCGTCCTCCGAACTGCACTGCAGGTCGGCGCTATCCCTGATGCTGACCGTGATCCCGTCCCCGTAGGCAACCTTGCCGCCGCCCTTGGGCACAACCACCGCCGAGACGTACGCGTTCGTCTTCGCGTCGAGGTCCAGACGGTAGTAGAGCTTCTCGCCTCTCTTGATGGAGCTCTTGTAGACCGATCCGGGCGTGAGTGCCGACGCCTCGGTGCTGACCTCCGCACCGCTGACCTTCTTCGCCCCGGGATCGAAGGTGTACGCAGCACTCTCCCCGTCCGCGTACGCCTGCCCCGGCAGCGCCGCCGCCACGCACATCGCCGCGACCGCGGCCAGCGCCACCCGGCCCCTGTTGCGCTGCCTCATCACGCGCTTCCCCTCGTCGTCTGTGTGGCCCGCCTGCGACGCCCGCGTACGGACACGAGCCCCGCGATCACCACCACCACGGCGCCCGCACCGGCAGCGGCCGCAATGCCGGTCCATCCTGCCCCGCCCGTACCGCCGCTGTCTCCGACGCCGCTCGAATTGCCCTCTTTGTCCGCCTTCTTGGCCACGGCAGAAGCATGGTGTTCGGGGCCGGCCAGCTCGTCGCCGAGCACCGACACCCGCAGCACCACACCGATCTGCGGGTTCTCCGCGATATCGGCGGCCCTCGCCCCCAGCGTCACCGAGATGTAGAAGTCACCCCCGGCATGTACCGGCTGGACATTGGAGCGGTTCTCGTAGCGGTTGGTCCAGGCGACCGGCACCCCCCCCATCCTGATCGCCGCCGGACGACCGTTGTACATGGCCGTCGAGGTGAACTCGCCCCCTCCGGTGAGCGGGAAACGAGCGGGGGTGAACAGCTGGGTCGCCCCGTACGAGTACGTGGAGGTACCGCGCTCCACCGTGGGCTCGTTCGCGAACTCCACGTCGTAGCGCACCTGCTGGCCCCAGCCGGCCGGGACCTTGTACCAGAGGGTCTGCGACGGAAGAATCCGGTCGCGCCACACGCCCCGGCCGAGCTCCTTGGCATCGTTGAAGCCGGTGCCGCCCCGCACATCGCGGGGGTCGCCCGTGGGCAGCACGGCGTCCTTGCCGCCCTTGCCGTACTCCGGCTGTGACTGGGCGGGCGTGACGCCCTTCTCCAGCGGCGCCTCCACCCCATAAAGGAGTTCTAGCGGCCAACGCGCGGCATCGGAGCCCTTCTTGCTCTCCCGCTCCACCACCAGCCAGTACCGGCCCGCCCGGTCGCAGGCGTGGTTGCCCTCCTCCGCGGGGATACGGGCGACCGCCGAGGTCAGCGGGGTCGCACCCTCCTTCTGGTAGAAGTGCGCGGTGTCCGTCACGCAGGAACTGCCGGTGCCGTACACGATGCCGGTGCGCAGTGCGTCGAAGGTGTCGACGGCCGCCCCGGGCTGCGGCACCGCCGTCGCCGAGAAGTCCACCGCCGAAACGGCATCCAGGTCGACGGCGTAGTACCGCTTCTCACCGGGTCCGATGGTGTCCAGATACTGCCCTGGTACGAGCACGGGTGCCACCGCCCCCGTGCTCGTGCCCTCGACCCGCTCGCCCCGGAACCGGTAGCCGTCCGCGGAGAGTTGCGACGCCCGTTGCAGCTGCCGGGCCAGCGACTCGGCATCCGGTGCGTCGTAGTAGCGGCCGTTGCCGGCCGCCGCGATGCATTCGAGCTGTTCGCGGGCCGCGCCCTTCACCTGGAAGCCGACCGTGTCGATCCGTAGCCCGACCCCCTCCTTGCCGAGCTGCTCGGCGACCTCGCAGGGCTGCGGCGTACCGCAGTTGTCCTCGCCGTCGGAGATCAGCAGGACCGTGCGCGTGCCGATGGCACCGCCCGCGGGCCGCGGAAGGTCCTCGGCCGCCTTCTGCAACGACAGCCCGATGGGAGTGTCGCCCTTGGGCCGTACGGCCGCCACAGCCCGCTTCACGGCTTCCCTGTCGAGCCCCTGCACCGGCTGTACGAGCCTGGTGTCCGTGCAGCCCTGAGGACGGTCCGCGCCGTACACCCGCAGTCCGGTCGGATATCCGTCGGGAAGGCCGTCGACGACGGTGCCGACGGCCGTACGGGCGCTCTCCATCCGGGTACGCCCCGTGCCGTCGTCGTCCCCCATGGATCCGGACGAGTCGAGCACCATGACCAGGCTGCTGCCCGAGCCGGGTCGGGGGGTCTCAGAAGTGGCGGGTGCACCACCCGGGGCCGCCGCGGCCGGCATCGCGCCCGCCACCAGGGCGAGCAGCGCCCCGCCGATCCATGCCCCCGCAGCTGCAGTACGGCGGTGGTGGTCCCGTGCCTTCACTTGTGCCCCCTCGACCGAAAAACCCGGCTGTTTTGCTCTCGCAACCTATTGATTTGCTTAGGTGAACTCAAGAGCACAGGCGTCACGGTCCCGCAACAGCACGAAGCCCCGGCCGCTCAGCGACCGGGGCCCGTAATCAGGCTGTTCTGTCTCACACACCCGAACCTGCGGGCACGGAGTCAGTCGCCTCCGTCCACAGATCCTGCTCGGCGCGATCCGCCTGGATCTGGCGGTACACGAGGAGCCCGCCGATGGCGGCCAGTGCGACCAGGAGAAGCTTCTTCACCGCGCGACCTCGTCTTTCCTTGACGTAGGGGACTTCTGCCGCCCGACTATACACACCGGCCGATATCGATCGGTGACCTACCTGCGGCCCAACTGGCGTCCAGGGAAAAGCGATCATCCAAGGATCGCTCCGCGGATCGTCCCGGCCACAGGACCCGGCCACTCCGATCACCCCGCACAAGCCCGTCAAGGCCGGTTGAACCATACGAGTGGTGTTCATCTGAAGATCGGTGGATCGGTGGCGTCGGTCCACGGAATCGCGGGCCACATCCACATCATCAGAAAGGTAAGCAAACCGGACCACCCGAAAGCGAGGGGCCATGAGCACCTTCAAGGCCAAGAACATCTGGACCGCCTTCGTCACCGCCTTCTTCGCACTCCTCGCCGCACTGGGGCTCATGAGCACCCCGGCGGCGGCCACGGAGTCGAGCGCCACGGAGCCGACCACCACGAACCAGGAGCACACGGGTGCGACCGCGGCAATCGCGACCACCCCGTCGGTGCGATGGACCCTTCCGCGTGACAGGGCGCTGCCACCCACGATGAAGCAGCGCATCCGCGCCGAGGCACACGGCTCCTCACCCGCCACCCGGCATCTGTCCGCAGACACGACGGACGCCATGGAGACCAGGAACACCGCCCGCGCCGCCCACGGGGCCCCGGCGGGGGACGCATCCCTCCTCCCGCCGTGAGAGCCGCGCAACTGACGCACAGAGCCCCTGGGCCGGTTCACGCCGGACGGGGGCTTCCTCATGTGCTCAAGCGCCGCTCCGCCCCGCCCCCTGCCGACATGGGGACACGGCACGCCTTCATGCCGTACCGATCCCCACGCACAAGGACCGAGACCGCCCCGGGACCGCGACCCGCAACCCCGTAGACCACTGCCCCTGCACGCGCACCCGGGGACACATCGCACCGACCACACGCAGAAGGAGCCACTCTTCGGCTGAGGTCAGCCGAAGATCGCACGCTCCCAACCATGATCGGCGAGAGGGCTAGGGGCCCTGATGAGCGAAGGCCCACGTGAACCCACGCCACGCCGGTCACGCAGATCAAGAACCCCGCGAGAAGCATCCAACGCGCAAAGGCCCGATCCAGCTTCCCGCGCTCGAAGGGATCCACGTCATCGCTGCTGTCGGACCAACCGCGATCAGTCATGGCACCTCTGCTGTGCCCCCTACAGACCTGAGCCTCGGCACATCGGCCGAAGCCCATGCTCGCCGAGCCCCTGGAAGATGCGCTGATCGCCGATGTCAGCCAGAGATGCCAAAGACCCCCAACCATGATCGGTTGGGGGTCTTTGAACTGGTGGGGCTAACAGGATTTGAACCTGTGGCCTCATCCTTATCAGGGATGCGCTCTAACCAACTGAGCTATAGCCCCGCCGCGCTGTGCGCTGACTTCTGAAGATTAGCGCACGTCGGGGCCAGTCCCAAAATCGATACCCGGCGCCCTACTCGTCCTCGGCCAGCGTGAGCTCGATCCCGCCCACGAAGCCCGCCGACAAGTTGTAGATGAAGGAGCCCAGCGTCGCGAGCGCGGTCGCCAGAACCACATCGATCACAGCGATGACCGAGGTGAAGATGAGGACCCGCGGCAGCGACAGGAACGACTGAAGATCGAAGCCGTTGTTCTCGTTCGAGCCGGTGGCCTCGCTGATCGTGCCGCCCACGGTGGAGAAGACGCCCATCGCGTCCATGACCATCCACAGCACCGCGGCCGCCACCACCGTGCAGATACCGAGCGCGATGGAGAGCAGGAAGCTGACCTTCATCACCGACCACGGGTCGGCCTTGGCCACCCGCAGGCGCGCCTTGCGGGTACGCGGAGTGGTCCTCGCCCCTGTCCGCGGCCGCCGGGCCGCCTGCGCGGCGCCCTGCGCACCCCCCTGCGTCCCGCCCGCGGGCGAGGGGTACGCCTGCGGCGGGTGGTACGGCCCGCTCGCCTGCCCAGGTGCGGGCTCGCGCTCACCGGGCAACGGCCCGGTCGCGTAACCCTCGTACTGGGGCTGAGGCCCCCGAGTGTCCGTCACAGTGCCCCCTTGGGAGTCCGTGGCAGGGCCACGGGCACCGTTCGCTCCAGCTCCGGAAGCGGCCGAACCGGCGCCCGTGGCTCCACTCACGCTCTACTCCTCGTGCTCCCCTGCCGAAGGCGGCGTGCCTTCGACATTGCCCTCGACCGTGCTCTCGGCAGCCTCTGCCGTCACGGCCTCGGCGGCCTCGGCGTCCTCGGACCCCTCGACCTCTTCGGCCTCGCGGCCGGCTTCGGCGTTACGAGCGATACCGACGACGGCATCGCGCTTGCCCAGATTGATCAGTTGGACGCCCATGGTGTCACGGCCCGTCTCCCTGACTTCATTGACTCGCGTACGAATCACACCACCGCCGAGCGTGATGGCGAGGATCTCATCCGTCTCCTCGACCACCAGCGCGCCGACCAGCGAGCCCCTGTCCTCCACGATCTTGGCGGCCTTGATGCCCAGGCCACCACGACCCTGAACGCGGTACTCGTCGACGGGAGTCCGCTTCGCGTACCCACCATCGGTGGCAGTGAACACGAACGTACCCGGCCGGACAACATTCATCGAGAGCAGTTCGTCGCCTTCGCGGAAACTCATGCCCTTGACGCCCGAAGTGGCACGGCCCATCGGGCGCAGCGCATCGTCCGTCGCAGTGAACCTGATCGACTGGGCCTTCTTGCTGATGAGCAGCAGATCGTCCTCGGCCGACACCAGCTCCGCACCGATCAGCTCGTCGGCAGCGCCTTCGGCGCCATCTGCCGTCTCCCGGAGGTTGATGGCGATGACACCACCGGAACGCGGCGAGTCATAGTCCTTCAGCGCGGTCTTCTTCACGAGACCGCCCTTCGTGGCCAGGATCAGATAGGGCGCGGCCTCGTAGTCACGGATCGCCAGGATCTGGGCGATCTGCTCGTCCGGCTGGAAAGCCAGCAGGTTGGCGACATGCTGACCACGGGCATCGCGGCCGGCGTCCGGGAGCTCGTACGCCTTCGCCCGGTACACCCGGCCCTTGTTGGTGAAGAACAGCAGCCAGTGGTGCGTCGTCGACACGAAGAAGTGGTCGACGATGTCGTCTTCCTTGAGCTTCGTACCGCGCACGCCCTTGCCGCCGCGCTTCTGCGAGCGGTAGTCGTCCGTCTTCGTACGCTTCACATAGCCGCCGCGCGAGATCGTGACGACGATGTCCTCCTCGGCGATCAGGTCCTCGATGGACATGTCACCGTCGAAGGGCACCAGCTTGGAACGCCGGTCGTCGCCGAACTTCTCGACGATCGCCGCCAGCTCCTCGCTGACGATCTGACGCTGCCGCTCCGGCGACACCAGGATCGCGTTGTACTCGTTGATCTTCGCCTGGAGCTCGTCATGCTCGGCCGTGATCTTCTGGTGCTCCAGCGCGGCCAGCCGGCGCAGCTGCATCTCCAGGATCGCGTTCGCCTGGATCTCGTCGATCTCCAGCAGGCCCATCAGGCCCTCGCGCGCCACCTCGACCGTCTGGCTGCGCCGGATGAGGGCGATGACCTCGTCGATCGCGTCCAGCGCCTTGAGCAGACCACGCAGAATGTGCGCCCGCTCCTCCGCCTTGCGCAGACGGAACTTCGTACGCCGGACAATGACCTCGATCTGGTGCGTCACCCAGTGGCGGATGAACGCGTCGACCGACAGGGTGCGCGGCACACCGTCGACCAGCGCCAGCATGTTGGCGCCGAAATTGGTCTGCAGATCGGTGTGCTTGTACAGGTTGTTCAGAACGACCTTGGCGACCGCGTCCCGCTTCAGCACGACGACCAGACGCTGACCCGTGCGCGACGAGGTCTCGTCACGGACGTCCGCGATCCCGCCGACCTTGCCGTCCTTCACCAGGTCGGCGATCTTCTGCGCCAGGTTGTCGGGGTTGGTCTGGTACGGAAGCTCCGTGACGACCAGGCACTGCCGGTTCTGGATCTCCTCGACCGCGACGACCGCACGCATCGTGATCGAGCCACGGCCGGTGCGGTACGCCTCCTCGATGCCCTTGCGGCCCACGACGAGCGCACCCGTCGGGAAGTCCGGGCCCTTGATCCGCTCGATCAGCGCGTCCAGAAGCTCCTCCTGCGAGGCCTCCGGGTGCTCCAGATACCACTGGGCGCCGGCCGCGACCTCACGCAGGTTGTGCGGCGGGATGTTGGTCGCCATACCGACCGCGATGCCCGCGGAACCGTTGACCAGCAAGTTCGGGAAGCGCGCCGGCAGAACCGTCGGCTCCTGGTTGCGGCCGTCGTAGTTGTCCTGGAAGTCGACGGTCTCCTCGTCGATGTCCCGGACCATCTCCATGGACAGCGGCATCATCTTGCACTCGGTGTACCGCATGGCGGCGGCCGGGTCGTTGCCCGGAGAACCGAAGTTGCCGTTGGAGTCCACCAGCGGCATGCGCATCGACCAGTGCTGCGCCAGTCGCACCAGCGCGTCGTAGATCGAGGAGTCACCGTGCGGGTGGTACGTACCCATGACGTCACCGACGACACGGGCGCACTTGTAGAAGCCCTTCTCGGGCCGGTAGCCGCCGTCGTACATCGCGTACAGCACCCGGCGGTGAACGGGCTTGAGACCGTCCCGTACGTCGGGCAGCGCACGCGAGACGATCACGGACATCGCGTAGTCGAGGTAGGAGCGCTGCATCTCCGTCTCGAGCCCCACGGGCTCGACACGCATGCCCACGCCGGCGGCGGCGGGCTCCTCTTCAGGTGTCACAGGGGTGTTCTCGTCGGCCATTGCTGGTCAAAGTCCTTTCGAGCGGCGGCTTGCTGGTACGGCCGACTCAGATGTCGAGGAAGCGGACGTCCTTGGCGTTGCGCTGGATGAACGAGCGCCGCGCCTCGACGTCCTCGCCCATCAGCACCGAGAAGAGGTCGTCGGCCTGCGCCGCGTCGTCCAGCGTGACCTGGCCGAGGACCCGGTGGTCGACGTCCATCGTGGTGACGCGCAGTTCCTCGGCGTTCATCTCGCCGAGACCCTTGAAGCGCTGGATCGAGTCTTCCTTGATCCGCTTGCCGTTCTGCTTGCCCAGCTCGACCAGGGCGTCGCGCTCCCGGTCCGAGTACGCGTACTCGAAGTCGTCCCGGCCCCACTTGATCTTGTAGAGCGGCGGGCGGGAGAGATACACGTGCCCGGCCTCGACCAGCGGACGCATGAAGCGGAAGAGGAACGTCAGCAGCAGGGTGTTGATGTGCTGACCGTCGACATCGGCGTCCGCCATCAAGATGATCTTGTGATAGCGGAGCTTCTCGATGTCGAAGTCCTCGTGGACCCCGGTACCGAAGGCCGAAATCAGCGCCTGGACCTCGGTGTTCTGCAGGATCTTGTCGACCCGGGCCTTCTCGACGTTCAGGATCTTGCCGCGGATCGGCAGGATCGCCTGGTACATCGGGTTACGGCCGGACTTCGCCGAACCACCGGCGGAGTCACCCTCGACGATGAAGATCTCGCACTTCGTCGGGTCATTGGACTGGCAGTCACTCAGCTTGCCCGGCAGCGAGGCGCTCTCCAGAAGCCCCTTACGACGGGTCAGATCACGCGCCTTGCGGGCCGCGACACGGGCCGTGGCCGCCGCGATGCCCTTGCGGATGATATCGGCCGCCTCGTTCGGATTGCGGTCGAACCAGTCCGTGAGGTGCTCGTGGACCACCTTCTGAACGAAGGTCTTCGCCTCGGTGTTGCCCAGTTTGGTCTTCGTCTGACCCTCGAACTGCGGCTCACCCAGCTTCACCGAGATGATCGCCGTCAGACCCTCACGGATGTCGTCACCGGTGAGGTTGTCGTCCTTCTCGCGCAGCAGCTTCTTGTCCCGCGCGTACTTGTTGACCAGCGTCGTCAGCGCCGCACGGAAACCCTCCTCGTGCGTACCGCCCTCATGCGTGTGGATCGTATTGGCGAAGGAGTACACACCCTCGCTGTACTGCGTGTTCCACTGCATCGCGATCTCGGCCGAGAGGAGACGCTCCTTGTCCTCGGCCTCGATGTCGATCACCGACTGGTGAATGACATCGCCCTTGCGGGAGTTGAGGTACTTCACGAAGTCGACGATGCCGCCCTCGTAGTGGTACGTGACCGTACGGGCCTGCTCCTCCTCGGCGACCTCGGCCACCTCGGCGACATCCGCACCCGCCGTCGCCTTCGCCGACTCACGCTCGTCGGTGAGCTTGATCGTCAGGCCCTTGTTGAGGAACGCCATCTCCTGGAAGCGGCGCGCCAGGGTCTCGAAGGAGTACTCGGTGGTCTCGAAGATGTCCCCGTCGGCCCAGAAGGTGACCGACGTACCCGACTCCTCGGTGGCCTCGTTACGGGCCAGCGGAGCGGTGGGCACACCGAGCTTGTAGTCCTGGGTCCAGCGGAAACCGTCCCGCTTGACCTCGACGGAGACGCGCGACGACAGCGCGTTCACCACGGAGACACCGACACCGTGCAGACCGCCGGAGACGGCATAACCGCCGCCGCCGAACTTACCGCCGGCGTGCAGCACGGTCAGCACGACCTCGACCGCCGGCTTCTTCTCCGACGGCACGATGTCGACCGGGATGCCACGGCCGTTGTCGATCACACGGACCCCGCCGTCGGCGAGGATCGTGACGTCGATGGTGTCCGCGTGCCCGGCCAGGGCTTCGTCGACCGAGTTGTCGACCACTTCCTGCACCAGGTGGTGCAGACCACGCTCACCGGTCGAGCCGATGTACATGCCAGGTCGCTTACGGACCGCGTCCAGGCCCTCGAGGACGGTGATCGCACTCGCGTCGTACGAGGACCTGACCTCGCCCGGGGCAGTTGCCCCGCCGCTCTCACCAGGTGTGGACGGAATGTTCTCGTTGGGGTTGCCGGAATCGGCCACGAAGCGCCCTTTCTGGCACAGCACAGGCCGTTCTCCGGACAGTCGGGAGCGGCTGCGTCGTTCGGCTTGTAATCGACGAGTCCCGCAAGGATGCGGGATTATCCACCAGTCTACCGGTAGCACCGACATGAATGGGGGTTTGCCGGTACCTGAGTACGCATGTGCCGCCCTGAATGAGCGCCTGACGACTCCCCATATTCAGGACGGCCCCCCAAGAGGCTCACACGGGCATTGAGCGCTTCGGCCTGTCAACCTCTCGCTACCGTGAGGGACGCCCCACTCCCACCGCGTGGTTTCAACCGCCGCACATCGGCACAACACGGACGCGACGGACAGCACCACCGAGAAGACGGCACAAGGCCATGACTCACATCGGAACAGAGCCCCACGGAGCTCAGAAACAGAGAAAAGACCAGCTCAGAGGCCTCATCCGTACGTATCGCCAGGACCGGTGCTCCCCGGCGCCCGCAGCGGACCGAACCTGCGCTGCGGACCCCCCGGCCCCAACACCTTGATCAACCTCACCGTGCCATGCCCGAGATCCGCATTCAGCCGGGCCACCAGCTGAGGCGCCAGCAACCGCAGCTGCGTCGCCCACGCCGTCGAATCGCACTGCACCGTCAGCACCCGCTCGTCCGGATCCTCGTCGTACCGCAGCGGCACACAGTGATTGGCCAGATCCTCACCGACGATCTGCGGCCAGCGCCCCATCACCCCACCCACCGCCGCAGGTGTCTCCCAGCCACGCTCAGTGATCAGACGATTGATCGCAGCACCCAACGGCAACGGGTCACGCCCATCCGCCCGCGCCCCCGAACGCAGCCCACCACCGCGCCTGGCCTGCTTCTTCTGCTGCGCAGCAGCACCACGCGCACGTGCCTGCTCCTTCGCCGCACGCAACGCCACCCGCGCCAGATCGACACCCGACGGCTCCGGCTGCTTCCCTTCCACCGGCCGCTCCTGCGACTGCTCCCCAGAAGGCCCGGATGTCTCACCAGGGCCGCTCACAGCCGCTCCACCTCACCCGCGGACACCGCATACCGCGTCCCCGCCAGCACACCCGGAACATCGTCGTCCACCGCAGCCGTCACCAGCACCTGCTCGCCCGGAGCCACCAACTCCGCCAACCGCTCACGACGTCGCGCATCCAGCTCGGCAAAGACATCGTCCAGCACCAGCACCGGCTCATTGCCCTCGCCGCGCAGCAGATCGTACGAAGCCAGCCGCAGCGCCAACGCATACGACCAGGACTCACCGTGGCTCGCGTACCCCTTGGCCGGCATCCCCCGCAGACCCAGCACCAGATCATCACGGTGCGGACCGACCAACGTCACGCCCCGCTCGATCTCCTGCTTACGCACATCCACCAGGGCCGCGATCAGCTGCTCGTACAGCTCGTCACGGGTGCGGGCCGGCTCCACGCCTGCACCGACCGAACTGCGGTACTCCAGCGCCACCGGACCACCACCCGGCGCCACATCCCCGTACGCCTTGTCAGCCAGCGGCTGCAACGCAGCGATCAGATCCAGCCGCTGTGCCAGCAGCTCCGCACCCACCCGGCCCAGGTGCTGATCCCACACATCGAGCGTGGACAGATCCATCGACCGGCCACCGTGCCTGCGCGCCATCGCCGCGGACTTCAGCAAGGTGTTGCGCTGCTTCAGCACCCGCTCGTAGTCCGAACGCACCCCCGCCATCCGCGGCGAACGCGCCGTGATCAGCTCGTCGAGAAAGCGCCGACGCTCCCCCGGGTCCCCCTTGACCAGCGCCAGATCCTCCGGCGCGAACAGCACCGTACGTACGATCCCCAGCACATCACGCGGCCTGACCTGTGACGATCTATTGATCCGGGCCCGATTGGCCTTGCCCGGATTGAGCTCCAGCTCGACCAGCTGCGAGCGCTCGCCCTGCGTCACGGCAGCCCGGATGACAGCCCGGTCCGCGCCCATGCGCACCAGCGGCGCATCGGAGGAGACCCGATGGCTGCCGAGCGTCGCAAGGTAGCCGACGGCCTCCACCAGATTCGTCTTGCCCTGGCCGTTTGCCCCCACGAAAGCGGTGACGCCCGGATCGAGAGGTACCTCGACCCGGGCGTACGAGCGGAAGTCGGCCAGCGAGAGATGCGTGACATGCATGGGTGTACGCCGACCTTCCCGGCTTCCTGCTCCGTGCTCCGTAGTTACGGGTCGGGCACCTCGGCCCGGCCCGTTCCTCGTTGCGGTTACTTCTTGTTCTCGACCGCGTGGCCGCCGAACTGGTTGCGCAGCGCGGCGATCATCTTCATCTGCGGGGAGTCGTCCTGCCGCGAGGCGAAACGCGCGAAGAGCGACGCGGTGATCGCGGGCAGCGGCACCGCGTTGTCGATCGCGGCCTCCACCGTCCAGCGGCCCTCACCGGAGTCGGCGGCGAAGCCACGGAGCTTGTCGAGGTGCTCGTCGTCGTCCAGCGCGTTGACCGCCAGGTCGAGCAGCCAGGAACGGATGACCGTGCCCTCCTGCCAGGAGCGGAAGACCTCGCGCACATCGGTGACGGAGTCGACCTTCTCCAGCAGCTCCCAGCCCTCGGCGTAGGCCTGCATCATGGCGTACTCGATGCCGTTGTGGACCATCTTCGCGAAGTGGCCGGCGCCGACCTTGCCCGCGTGGACGGAACCGAAGTCGCCCTCGGGCTTCAGCGCGTCGAAGACCGGCTGGACCTTCGCCACGTTCGCGGCGTCGCCGCCGTACATCAGCGCGTAACCGTTCTCCAGGCCCCAGACGCCGCCGGAAACGCCGCAGTCCACGAAGCCGATGCCCTTGATGCCCAGCTCGACCGCGTGCTTCTCGTCGTCCGTCCAGCGGGAGTTTCCGCCGTCCACGACGATGTCACCGGGCGAGAGGAGCCCGGCCAGCTCGTCGATGGTGGCCTGGGTCGGGGCGCCGGCCGGAACCATCACCCAGATGACCCGGGGGCCCTTCAGCTTGCCCACAAGCTCTTCGAGGCTGTGGACATCGGAGACGTCCGGATTGCGGTCGTAACCGATGACGGTGTGGCCTGCGCGGCGGATGCGCTCGCGCATGTTGCCGCCCATCTTGCCGAGGCCGACGAGACCGAGCTCCATCAGAAATTCCTTAAGCGTTGTGCCGATTCGTACCCAAGGCCGAGCCTACGCCCGGCCGGGGACAGACCGACGGGCATGCTCGGCACTGAGCGTGCCCGTCGGGAGCTGTCGTTGCAGGACCGATGAACGGGTCAGCCGGAAAGGCGGACCGGCATGATCAGGTACTTGTACGTGTCATCCGCCTCGGCATCCACGGCCGGGCGGCCGCTGAGCAGCGCAGGCTTGGTGGACGTCGTGAACGAGAGCTGGGCGACCGGGGAGTCGATCGCGCTCAGCCCGTCCAGCAGGAAGGTCGGGTTGAAGGCGATCGAGATGTCGTCACCCTCCAGCACTGCGTCGACCCGCTCCACAGCCTGTGCATCGTCGCTGGAACCCGCCTCCAGGATCAGCACACCCTGCTCGAAGCTGAGCCGCACCGGGGTGTTCCGCTCGGCGACGAGAGCCACACGCTTGACGGCCTCGACGAACGGAGCGGTCTCGATGACCGCGACCGAGTTGAACTCGGTGGGGAACAGCGTCCGGTACTTCGGCAGATCGCCTTCGAGCAGTCGCGTGGTCGTACGCCGGCCCGCGCCCTCGAAACCGATCAGGCCTTCACCGGCTCCCGAGCCGGACAGCGCCAGAGTCACGGTGTCACCGCTGGTCAGCGCCTTGGCGGTGTCCAGCAGCGTCTTGGCGGGCACCAGGGCGACAGCCGAGGCGTCCGGGTTCTCCGGCTTCCAGAGGAACTCGCGGACCGCGAAGCGATAGCGGTCGGTGGAGGCCAGGGTGACGGTCTCGCCCTCGATCTCGATCCGCACACCGGTCAGGACCGGCAGCGTGTCGTCGCGGCCCGCGGCGATGGCGACCTGGGCGGCGGCCGAGGCGAAGACCTCACCCGGGACCGTGCCGGTCGCGGTCGGCATTTCCGGCAGCGCCGGGTACTCCTCCACAGGAAGGGTGTGGAGTGTGAATCGCGAGGAGCCGCAGACCACGGTGGCCCGTACACCGTCTGTGGAAATCTCCACCGGGCGGTTGGGAAGGGCGCGGCAGATGTCGGCGAGCAGCCGGCCGGAGACCAGCACCGTGCCGTCCTCCTCGACCTCGGCGTCCACCGAGACCCGGGCCGAGACCTCGTAGTCGAAGCTGGAGAAGCTGAGGGCGCCGTCCTCAGCCTTCAGCAGAAGGCCCGCAAGAACGGGCGCCGGCGGACGGGCCGGGAGGCTACGGGCCACCCAGGCCACAGCCTCCGCGAGTACATCGCGCTCCACCCGGATCTTCACCGGAACCGCCTCCTGCTGTTGCTCGCTCGCCCTGCTGGCCTTCGTCGTCTGATCGGGTCTCCCACCGGTGACGGCGGGAGGACGCCGGGGACCAGTCTGACGTACGGCACCGACACTCGGTGCTGCTCGGGGTCAAGTCGCGACAAGAGGTTCGAAGAGCTCCGGCGCCGAGTTGTGCACAGGCCCCACTTCGAAGCGGATTCCGGGCTAACTCTAGGTGGCAGTAGTAGTAGGGCCTGTGGAAACCGTGGATAACGTCGTTTCCGCAGGTCAGGCCCGGTTTTTTGTCCACCGACCCTGTGGGTGGCACCGGTGGACAACCCGGCGCTTCTGTGGACACACGAAAGTTCTGCACACCCGATGCACAGGACAGGGGAGGTTCTCCCCAGGGCTGTCCCCAGCTTTACCCACGTTCCCCACAGCCCAACCGACCCTCTTGGTGTGACGCCTTTCACTCGGCGCAGTGAAAGGCGGTGTTGCGTTGCCGAACAGTGGACAGGGGTGTGGAGAAGCTCAAGGAAGCTGGGGACAACACTGCCCGGGCTGTGGGCCGCCGGTGGACAACAGCATCGGCTCCCTGTGGACGAATATTTTGTCCACAGGCTGTGGATCATTGTTGACCACAAATCCCCAGGCCCTTGACCTGGCCTGATGGAGTATCGGCAGTCGCCCCTGTGGAAGCAATATGGACAACTTCCGGATCCCCAGGCTGTGGAAGGGAAAATCTCCCCAGATCTGTGGAGAACGGACGGTCGGCGCCAGGTATTCGAACACCGCGACTGCATCGGAGCCTCGGGGGCCGGGCTCGGAGGGGGCCTTCGAGGCTCCGGAAGGGCTCGGAGAAGGCTTTAGAGGGGGGCGGGAAGGCTTCAAGAAGGCCCCGGAGCGGCAGCTGCAACCCCTCTGGGACGCTCTCCGGGAGGGCTTCGGGCAAGCCTTGGGCAACGCAGAAGGGCGCCTGGGAAACCCTGCGAGGGGTTTTCCAGGCGCCCTTTCAGCGCGTACAGAGAGCGTGTGCCGGTGGTCCGTCAGCCGTTCTTGATGCGGTTGGTGAGCTCGGTGACCTGGTTGTAGATGGAGCGTCGCTCCGCCATCAGCGCACGGATCTTCCGGTCCGCGTGCATCACCGTCGTATGGTCGCGGCCGCCGAACTGAGCACCGATCTTGGGCAGCGAGAGATCGGTCAGCTCCCGGCAGAGGTACATGGCGATCTGGCGGGCCGTCACCAGTACGCGGCTGCGCGAGGTGCCGCAGAGATCGTCGACCGTCAGACCGAAGTAGTCCGCGGTCGCCGCCATGATGGCCGTCGCCGTGATCTCCGGAGCCGAGTCCTCGCCACCCGGGATCAGATCCTTCAGCACATGCTCGGTCAGCCCGAGGTCCACCGGCTGGCGGTTGAGACTGGCGAAGGCCGTGACCCGGATCAGCGCCCCCTCCAGCTCCCTGATGTTCCGGGAGATGCGGGAGGCGATGAACTCCAGTACCTCCGGCGGGGCGTTGAGCTGTTCCTGCACCGCCTTCTTGCGGAGGATCGCGATCCGCGTCTCCAGCTCCGGCGGCTGCACATCGGTGGTCAGACCCCACTCGAAACGGTTCCGCAACCGGTCTTCCAGGGTCACCAGCTGCTTGGGCGGCCGGTCCGAGGAAAGCACGATCTGCTTGTTGGCGTTGTGGAGCGTATTGAAGGTGTGGAAGAACTCCTCCTGCGTCGACTCCTTGCTCGCCAGGAACTGGATGTCGTCGACCAGCAGGATGTCCACATCGCGGTAGCGCTTGCGGAAGGTGTCGCCCTTGCCGTCGCGGATCGAGTTGATGAACTCGTTGGTGAACTCCTCGGAGCTCACGTACCGCACCCTGGTGCCCGGGTAAAGACTGCGGGCGTAGTGCCCGATGGCGTGCAGCAGATGGGTCTTGCCGAGTCCGGACTCCCCATAGATGAAGAGTGGGTTGTACGCCTTGGCGGGGGCTTCGGCGACGGCGACTGCTGCGGCGTGCGCGAATCGGTTGGACGCACCGATGACGAAGGTGTCGAAGAGGTACTTCGGATTCAGCCGGGCCGCAGGCTCGCCGGGGCCGGGCGTGGGAGCGGGCTGTGCGCCCATCGGCCCGGTGGCGCCGCCGGGCCGTCCGGTGCCGGCGCCGGCCTGGCGGTGCTGGGGGTCCTGCATGTCGTGGCGCTCGGAGCGCTGTTGCTCGTAACTCTGGCGCTCGGGCGGCTGCGACCGATAGTCGTGCTGCGGCTGCTGGGGGCGGCCGCCGGCGTACGGCTCGCGCCACTGTTCCGCCGAGGTGTCGCGGTCCTGGAATCCGCCGAGCCGGGGCTGCTGCCAGGAGAGGTCCTCCTGGGTGCGCGGCCACGCGCCGGGGTCGGGGCGCTGCTGCTGGTAGTCGGGGTAGGCGGGCCGGGCGGTCGGCATGCCGTCGTCGGAGGGCCGGTGTCCGTATCCGTCGTATGCGTCGTTGTGCTGACGCTCATCGTGCTGCGGTCCCTGGTAGCGGTGCTGCTGAGGCTGCTGGGACTGGTGCATCGGAGGCGCGGGCGGGCTCGGAGGTTCGCCCGCGGAGTCGTCGACGGTGATCGCGATGCGGATCGGGCGGCCGCACTCGCGGCTCAGCGTCTCGCTGATGAGTGGCGCGAGCCGGCCTTCCAGGACTCGCTTGCCCCATTCATTGGGGACGGCGAGCAGCGCAGTATCGGCGACCAGTGCGAGCGGCTGGCAGCGCTCGATCCACTGCTTGTCCTTCGGCTCGATGCCCTGCTGGCCCTCCCCGAGGAGTTGCTCCAGCACTCGTGGCCACACTGCGGCAAGATCGGCAGGTACATCAGCCACAAGGCACGCTCTCTCGCTGGTCCCACGAATGTGTGGTTCTCGGGACGGGATGGGTCGGGATGGGTGAGGACCGGCAGGCAGGAAGAAAAAGAACCGGAGTTCAGCCACGGTAGTCAGGCCGACCCGCGTGGTTCAAGTTGTTGTCCACAGGCTGTGCACAGTGGGGGGTGCTGGGGAGCCGGTTTGACCGGATGGCGTAGCCGCGCGTACCGTGACCAGGTCGAGTTGTCGATGGCTGCTGCCGCCTGCCTCCGATGGGCAAAGATCACGATCTGTGATTGTGAAGCGGTGCACTAGGGCGTTTACGCGAGTCTCTCGTGGGCGCACGGTGACAGCCAGGCGATGTCCCGCCAACACACGATCATTTCTGGAGCCCCCGAGTGAGCAAGCGCACCTTCCAGCCGAACAACCGTCGTCGCGCGAAGACCCACGGCTTCCGGCTGCGTATGCGCACCCGTGCCGGCCGCGCGATTCTCGCGTCCCGCCGTGGCAAGGGTCGCGCCAACCTGTCCGCCTGATCGCGTACAGGTTATGACGTGCTGCCTACCGAGAATCGGCTGAGGCGGCGCGAGGACTTCGCGACCGCAGTACGTCGAGGACGCCGGGCCGGCCGCCCGCTTCTCGTCGTTCATCTACGCAGCGGTGCAACGGACCCGCACGTGACTGGGGAGAGTGCTCCCCCGCCGCGTGCGGGTTTCGTTGTCAGCAAAGCCGTGGGTGGTGCGGTCGTACGCACAGCGGTGAAGCGCAGGCTTCGCCATCTGGTCCGCGAACGACTGGCCCTGCTGCCCCCCGGTAGCCTGGTTGTCGTACGAGCGCTACCCGGATCGGGTGACGCCGACCATGAACAGCTGGCCCGAGACCTGGATGCCGCACTTCAGCGGCTGCTGGGAGGGGGCGCGCGATGAAGTACCCGCTGCTGGCTCTTATCAAGCTGTATCAGTGGACGATCAGCCCACTTCTCGGGCCTGTCTGCCGTTACTACCCGTCGTGTTCCCACTATGGATATACGGCGATCGACCGGCACGGAGCGATCAAGGGAACTGCGCTGACGGCTTGGCGCATCCTGCGGTGCAATCCGTGGTCACCCGGCGGCGTGGACCATGTTCCACCACGTAAACGTCCGCGTTGGCACGAACTGCTGCGTAATGCCATGCGCGGCAGCAAGGGCGGGGACTCCGCCGCTGATGTGCCTCTCGGGGGGTCGGTTTCCGAATTCCCGAGCCCGGCCGCAGAGACTTCGCCCAAAGCTCAAGGAGCCTGATTAGTGGACACGATTGCCAGTCTGTTCAGCTTTATCACCTGGCCTGTTTCATGGGTCATCGTCCAGTTCCACAAGTTGTACGGAGCGATCTTCGGCGATGACACGGGCTGGGCCTGGGGCCTGTCCATCGTGTCCCTGGTGGTGCTGATCCGGATCTGCCTGATCCCGCTTTTCGTTAAGCAGATCAAGTCGACCCGGAACATGCAGGTGCTCCAGCCGAAGATGAAGGCGATCCAGGAGCGCTACAAGAGCGACAAGCAGCGTCAGTCCGAAGAGATGATGAAGCTGTACAAGGAGACGGGTACCAACCCGCTCTCCTCGTGCCTTCCCATCCTGGCGCAGTCGCCGTTCTTCTTCGCCCTGTATCACGTGCTCTCGGCCATCGCCTCGGGCAAGACGATCGGTGTCATCGACCAGCCGCTGCTCGACAGCGCCCGTCAGGCACACATCTTCGGTGCACCGCTCGCTGCCAAGTTCATGGACAGCGCGGACAAGGTCGAGGCGCTCGGTGCCTCGCTGGCCGACGTCCGCGTCGTCACCGCGGTCATGATCGTGATGATGTCGGCGTCGCAGTTCTTCACCCAGCGCCAGCTGATGACGAAGAACGTCGACCTGACGGTCAAGACGCCCTACATGCAGCAGCAGAAGATGCTGATGTACATCTTCCCGCTGATCTTCGCCGTCATGGGCATCAACTTCCCCGTCGGTGTCCTCGTCTACTGGCTGACCACCAACGTCTGGACCATGGGTCAGCAGATGTACGTGATCAACCAGAACCCGACCCCGGGCAGCAAGGCGCAGGACCACTACCTGGGACGTCTGCTGAAGAGCGTCACCGCTCATGGTGAGGTTCGCGGCAGGACCAAGCGCAATACGGTCAAGCGGATCGTGTCCAAGGGCTCGGATCGCAATGACATCGAGCGGAAGTTCATCACGGGACTGGCCAAGCTGGGCTTCGTCGCCCAGGAGGACGGCACGGTGATCAAGAGCGATTCGGCTCTTGACGAGTCCGAGGGCGGAGCCGCGCAGCGGCGTCAGCAGCCCAAGCGCCAGACCAAGGCCCAGCGTCAGACCGGTGCTGCCCAGCAGGCGGGGGCCAAGGACACCGACTCAACCGAGTCGGGATCCAAGACCTCGCTGCAGAAGCCGGACGCATCGCAGGACGACAAGCCCAAGCCGGCGGGCAAGCCCGCGTCCGGCTCCTCACGCCAAGCCAAGTCCGGACAGCGCAAGGGCCCGCAGCGGCCCAAGCACCCGTCCAAGAAGTAAGAAGGAGTCCATCCGTGACGGAAGGCACCACCTCCACGGCCGCTGAGGGCAGCGACACCTTGACCCGCCTTGAGCAGGAGGGCGAGATCGCAGCGGACTACCTCGAGGGTCTGCTCGACATCGCCGATCTTGACGGCGACATCGACATGGACGTCGAGGCGGACCGGGCCGCGGTCTCGATCATCAGCGACTCGGCACGTGATCTGCAGAAGCTCGTGGGCCGCGACGGTGAAGTGCTGGAGGCGCTCCAGGAGCTGACGCGGCTTGCTGTGCACCGGGAGACCGGTGACCGGAGTCGGCTGATGCTGGACATCGCGGGCTTCCGGGCCAAGAAGCGGGCTGAGCTCGCCGAGCTGGGTGCCAAGGCCGCGGACGAGGTCAAGAGCACCGGTGAGCCGGTGAAGCTGGACCCGATGACGCCGTTCGAGCGCAAGGTTGTGCACGATGCGGTCGCGGCCGCTGGTCTGCGCAGCGAGTCCGAGGGCGAGGAGCCGCAGCGCTTCGTCGTCGTCCTCCCGGCCTGACCGGAACCTTGTTCTGTCGGCCCCGTCTGTTCGCAGGCGGGGCCGATCTTTGTCAGCCTGATAGTCAGCCACCCACAGTGCGGTAGTGCGGTATGGAAGGACGGTTCCCGTGACGGCGGAAGTAGAGCTTCCCCAGGCGCCCGAAGGGGCGCGGGCAGTTTTCGGTGAGTTCTTCCCAGAGGCTGTCCGGTACGCGGAACTGCTGGCGGATGCCGGGGTGAAGCGGGGGCTGATCGGTCCGCGTGAGGTGCCGCGGCTGTGGGAGCGGCATCTGCTGAACTGTGCGGTGCTCTCCGAGGTTGTGCCTGAGGGCGTCACGGTCTGCGATGTGGGCTCCGGTGCGGGGCTTCCGGGTATCCCGCTGGCGCTGGTGCGTCCGGATCTCAAGATCACCTTGCTGGAGCCCTTGCTCCGACGGACGAATTTTCTCCAGGAAGTCGTCGAGCTGCTGGGCCTGAACCATGTGACGGTTGTGCGTGGTCGGGCCGAGGAGGTTCTTGGGACGCTTCAACCGGTTCACGTTGTGACGGCTCGGGCTGTGGCGCCGCTCGATCGGCTGGCCGGCTGGGGAGTGCCGCTGCTGCGTCCGTACGGAGAGATGCTGGCGCTCAAGGGGGACACGGCCGAAGAGGAGATCGTCGGGGCCCGTGCGGCCTTGAGCAAGCTCGGTGTGGTGGAGACCGAGGTGTTGCACGTCGGAGAGGGCGTTGTCGATCCGATGTCCACGGTGGTGCGTGTGGTGGTCGGGGAGAGTCCGGGCGGTGTGAGGTTCGCCGCAAAGAGGGCCAAGGCCGCGAGGACGAGCCGCACGAGGCGTCGGCGCTGACGCGTCAGGTCACGCTGCGAAATCGACCGTTACATACAGTTTGTATCGCTTGCCGGCGATGCTCCCGACAAGCGGCCATACATACCCCACGCGGAGTGTCGTGCCCCTGTAGCTAAGCTGCAGGGGCATCGTGTTTCACGTGAAACGTCGCTCTCTGCTGCATGGGATCATCGGCCGCGGTCGCGCGGCTGCCGCGCCGCGGCACCGCAGGCCCGTTAGGACTACGGAGTTGTCCACAGAAGTGGATTCATCCACAGAAGAGCGGGCCTCGCTGGTTCACGACCCCGAAAGCATGGCAGGCTCTATTCATTGCGAGCCTGAAGTCGAGGAGAGTGAATCCTTGCGGTCCGACGCCAACATCGCGGGACCGATGACCGACCCGGTCCCCGGTCCCCGAACCGAATCGGTGGGGGAGGATGTTTCACGTGAAACACCGCCGCCGATGGACGACACACCCATCGGTCGCGCGGCCCAGCTGGCGGTCGAGGCCCTTGGCCGCGCCGGCGAGGGCCTGCCCCGTCCTGACCGGACGCGCGTCATGGTGGTGGCCAACCAGAAGGGTGGGGTGGGCAAGACGACCACGACGGTCAATCTTGCCGCCTCGCTCGCGCTTCACGGCGCACGTGTTCTGGTGGTCGACCTTGACCCGCAGGGGAACGCCTCTACGGCTCTGGGTATCGATCACCATGCCGAAGTCCCCTCCATCTATGACGTCCTGGTGGAGAGCAGGCCGCTCTCCGAGGTGGTCCAGCCTGTTCCGGACGTCGAAGGCCTCTTCTGCGCCCCCGCCACTATCGATCTCGCCGGTGCGGAGATCGAGCTGGTGTCGCTGGTGGCGCGGGAGAGTCGACTGCAGCGGGCGATCCAGGCATATGAGCAGCCGTTGGACTACATCCTCATCGACTGCCCGCCTTCGCTCGGTCTGCTGACGGTCAATGCCATGGTTGCCGGTGCCGAGGTGCTGATTCCTATCCAGTGCGAGTACTACGCACTGGAAGGACTGGGGCAGCTGCTGCGCAATGTGGATCTGGTGCGGGGGCATCTCAACCCCAATCTTCATGTGTCGACGATTCTGCTCACCATGTATGACGGCAGGACCAGGCTCGCTTCGCAGGTCGCGGAGGAGGTGCGCAGCCACTTCGGTAAGGAGGTGCTGCGGACGAGCATTCCGCGGTCGGTGCGGATTTCTGAGGCACCGAGCTATGGGCAGACCGTACTGACCTACGACCCAGGTTCGAGTGGGTCGCTGTCGTACCTCGAAGCGGCGCGTGAGATCGCCCTGCGGGGTGTCGGGGTGCAGTACGAGGCCCAGCATGCCCACACGGGCAGTGGGAACAGTCAGCAGAGCATTTCGGAGGGGATCCAGTGAGTGAGCGTCGAAGAGGGTTGGGGCGTGGGCTAGGTGCCCTGATCCCCGCCGCTCCGCAGGAGAAGCAGGTGCCGTCCACGGGGGTGGGCTCGGCCTCTCCTGGGGCGGGCCCTGTCATGACGGCAGAGCGAGGAGTGGCCGCTGCGAAGGTGGCCACTCTTGCGCCGGCTTCGGTTGTGCCGGAGCCGGGTGCGCCGGTTTCGGAGCCTGAGGCAGCTGCAGAATCTGCGGGAGCCGCAGGAGCGTACTTTGCCGAGGTTCCTATCGGCTCCATCACCCCGAATCCGCGTCAGCCCCGTGAGGTATTCGACGAGGACGCGCTTGCCGAGTTGGTGACCTCCATCAAGGAGGTGGGTCTTCTCCAGCCCGTCGTGGTGCGGAAGATGGGTCCGGAGCGCTATGAGCTCATCATGGGTGAGAGGCGCTGGAGGGCCTGCCGTGAGGCGGGTCTTGAGCGGATCCCGGCCATCGTCCGGGCAACGGACGACGAGAAGCTTCTCCTGGACGCGCTCCTGGAGAACCTTCACCGGGCTCAGCTGAACCCGTTGGAGGAGGCAGCCGCGTACGACCAGCTGCTCAAGGACTTCAAGTGCACGCATGACCAGCTGGCTGACCGGATCGGGCGTTCTCGCCCGCAGGTGTCCAACACGCTGCGATTGCTGAGGCTGTCGCCCCCGGTGCAACGGAGGGTCGCGGCCGGGGTGCTGTCGGCTGGTCATGCACGGGCGCTGCTGTCCGTGGACGACTCCGAGGAGCAGGACAGGCTGGCACATCGCATTGTGGCCGAGGGGCTGTCGGTCCGTGCAGTCGAAGAGATCGTGACCCTCATGGGCTCCAGCCCCACGAGCACTGCCAAGGCCAAGGGGCCGCGGGCCGGTGGCCGGGTGTCGCCTGCGCTGTCCGATCTTGCTTCCCGGCTCTCGGACCGCTTCGAGACCAGGGTGAAGGTCGACCTCGGCCAGAAGAAGGGAAAGATCGTCGTCGAGTTCGCATCGATGGAGGATCTGGACCGCATTCTCGGAAGCCTGGCACCGGGCGAGGGGCGCGTGCTGGATCGAGGTTCCTCTGAGGATCCTGCCGAGGACGACGAGGGCTGACCTCTGCCCGATGGACTGGGGGCGGGCTGCGTTCCGGCGGATACCGGAATACAGCCCGCCCTTTGCTTTCTCTCGGTGTCGGCTTCATCTCTGGGTGGATACGATGCGTTCTGGTATGGCACATCCGGCTTGAGCCACCTCGGCGGAGGGAGGGCCATGCGATCAGTGAGCCGCAGCCGACTGGTGACAGTGGGGCTGGGCCTGGGGGCTGTCGGAGGGTTCGTCGGCAGCCTGCTCCTGGAACGGAGTGCACTGACTGCCGCACGCGATGCGGCGGGCGAAGGAAGCGAGGAACAGCCTTCATGGGGCGTCGGCTCGTACCGCTCACACTGGACAACCTTTCCGATCTCCCCAGGCGTTGCCGCTCGTGTGTCTTCTGGGAGCTTGATCCGGTCAGTGGGGAAGCTGCGGTGAAGGCGGGAACGCCTGAGCTGGAGAAAGAGGCATGGATCTCGGCCGTTCTGCTGGAGTGGGGATCGTGTGGCCGCGTTGTCTATGTCGACGATGTGCCGGCGGGCTTCGTTCTCTATGCACCGCCTGCCTACGTGCCGCGCTCGACTGCTTTTCCGACGAGCCCCGTCTCCCCCGATGCCGTGCAGTTGATGACTGCCTGGATCGTGCCGGCATACCAGGGACAGGGCCTGGGCCGAGTCATGGTGCAGACCGTCGCCAAGGATTTGCTGCGTCGGGGATTCAGGGCGATCGAGGCTTTCGGCGACGCGCGGTGGAAGGAGCCTGCCTGTGTGCTTCCCGCGGATCATCTCCTCGCGGTCGGCTTCAAGACTGTACGGCCACATCCCGTTCATCCGCGGCTGAGACTGGAACTGCGTACGACGCTTTCCTGGAAGGAGGACGTCGAGCTGGCGCTGGACCGGTTGCTGGGTGCCGTCCAGAAGGAGCCGGCGCTGCGGCCTCTTTGATCCGAGAGCCCATGACAACGTGAAACGGGTCCACCCCCCCGAGGGGATGGACCCGTTTCACGTGAAACAGCGGACCATGGTCCTACTCGCCGATGAAGCCTTCGAGGTCACGGAGGATCGCGGCCTTCGGCTTGGCGCCGACGATGGTCTTGGCGACCTCGCCGCCCTGGTAGACGTTCAGCGTCGGGATGGACATGACGCCGTACTTGGCGGCCGTGTCCGGGTTCTCGTCGATATTGAGCTTGACGATCTCGATCTGGTCGCCGTGCTCAGCAGCGATGGCCTCCAAAGACGGCGCGATCTGACGGCACGGACCGCACCACGCGGCCCAGAAGTCCACCAGCACAGGCTTGTCGCTCTTCAGGACGACCTCGTCGAAGGAGTCGTCGGTCACGTTCTTCAGGGCGCCGGCCACGGCGACCTCCTTAACTACTTTGGGGTGTGGGGTGAGGCGTGGATCAGACGGTGGCCGCAGCGGCCTTCTCGTCGTCGGCGAGCGCGGCGAGGAAGCGCTCGGCATCGAGAGCGGCCGAGCAACCCGTGCCGGCAGCGGTGATGGCCTGCCGGTAGGTGTGGTCGACGACATCACCGGCGCCGAAGACACCGGTGAGATTGGTGCGCGTCGAGGGAGCTTCGACCTTGAGGTAGCCCTCCTCGTCGAGGTCGAGCTGGCCCTTGAAGAGCTCGGTGCGCGGGTCGTGGCCCACCGCGATGAACAGGCCGGTCACCGCGAGCTCGGACGTCTCGCCGGTCTTGGTGTTCCGAAGGGTCAGGCCGGACAGCTTCTGCTCCCCGTGCACTCCGGCAACCTCGCTGTCCCAAGCGAACTTGATCTTCGGGTCGGCGAACGCGCGGTCCTGCATGGCCTTGGAGGCGCGCAGCGAGTCGCGGCGGTGGACGATGGTGACCGACTTCGCGAAGCGGGAGAGGAAGGTCGCCTCCTCCATCGCGGTGTCGCCGCCGCCGACCACGGCGATGTCCTGGTCCTTGAAGAAGAAGCCGTCACAGGTGGCGCACCAGGAGACGCCGCGCCCGGAGAGGGCGTCCTCGTTGGGCAGGCCGAGCTTGCGGTGCTGGGAGCCGGTCGTCACGATGACGGCTTTGGCACGGTGCACCGTGCCGGCCGTGTCGGTGACCGTCTTGATGTCTCCGGTGAGGTCAACGGAGACGACATCGTCGGGGACGAGCTCGGCGCCGAAGCGTTCGGCTTGGGCGCGCATGTTGTCCATGAGCTCCGGGCCCATGATCCCGTCCTGGAAGCCCGGGAAGTTTTCCACGTCGGTGGTGTTCATCAGCGCGCCGCCCGCGGTGACGGCGCCCTCGAACACCAGCGGCTTCAGTGAGGCGCGTGCGGTGTAAAGGGCGGCCGTGTAGCCCGCAGGGCCGGAGCCGATGATGATCACATTACGGACGTCGCTCACGGGTTTCTTCCTCGTCTCTGCAGACTGCCTACTGTCCACGCCTACTGGGGTCGGTTCAACGACTCTCACCCCACCCAACGGATCCTACGGGGGATGCATTCCCGACGTGCCGGGGCGGCGTCCGGTGCGATTCTCAGGGGCGCGCGTAGGCGTGAGTCAGCAGTAGCTTCCCCTTGGCAGCGTGCTTTTCCCGGACGCAGGCCGCATCGACGACATACGCCTGGACACGGGTCGCGTCGGAGGGGTGGGGCAGGACGACGAGGAAGGCATCCGAGCCTTCGTAGGTGCCTTCTTCCACGGCGAGGGCCGCAGTCTTCCGCCCGATGCCCTGCTCCACGCAGCTCGGGACTGAGATGACGGGCGCGCGCAAGGGTGCTCGAGATGACTCGGTCGCGGGAGAGTCGCTCGTGGGCGTTGATTGTGCCTCGACGGACGGCGCCTTCTCAGAGCCGACACCGTCTGAACCCGATGGCTTCGTGTCGGCACTCAGAAGGAGCGTTTGCACCCGGCCTTCGAGGGTGGACTCCGAGAAGGTTGCTGCGCCTCTTGCTGCTGAGCTGGAGCCGCGGTCCGCCGCCTTGAGGGCGGATTCCTCCTGGGACGGCTGGACGCCCTGCATGATGAAGACGCTCACACCGACCACGGCTGCGCCGAGAGCGGCTCCGAGTACGGCTGCGCGGCGGCGTCGCCGGGCCGGTCGGCGGCCGGGGCCCGTGGTTGCCCTGGGATGCCCTGCAGGGCGATCTGGGAGACCGGGTTCTGCGTCCGGCTTCTGTGCCACGGAGAGCTTTGTTTCACGTGAAACATGCGCCGCGTCATTGGGTGCCGTGGTGTTGAGAGCTTCGGCGGCGAGCGCGGTGTCGATGCGGCCTGCGACATCGTCGGGCATGTGCTGCGGCGCAGGCACAGTGCCGAGGAGCTCGCGGATCTCCATGAGGGAGGTATGGACATCACCGCAGAGTTCGCAGCCATTCACATGGCCGCGTACGTCCGCCGCATGTGATGGCGGGAGCAGTCCTTCCGTGAGATCAGAGATCTCCGAGACATCCGGGTGCTCGGCCGTGTCGGACGTTGATGTCATGTGCGCCCACCTCCGCCCTTCACTGCAGCAGGATTGCTTGTTCCTGCATCCTTCGGCCCCGACGCGGGTGGGACGGATGCGCGCGGCGTCCGGTTCCTTCCCGCGGTGAGTTCATCGGCTTCTGCGCCCTCACTGCGGAGGTGAGTGAGCAGAGGGGCGAGCCGGGCTCTGCCCCGTGCACAGCGGCTCTTCACGGTGCCTGTCGGTACATCGAGGATGCGTGCCGCCTCGGCCACGGGGTAGCCCTGCATATCCACGAGGACAAGTGCGGCACGCTGCTCGGCGGGAAGAGTGGCGAGTGCGGCCAGGAGCTCGCGGTGCAGATCCTGGCGCTCTGCCGGTGCCTCTGCCGACTCGTGCGGCTCAAGCAGTTGCTCGAACCGTTCGGTGTCATCGACAGGTGAGGTCTTTCGGGTGGCCGCCTTGCGGACACGGTCGAGGCAGGCATTGACGGTGATGCGGTGCAGCCAGGTGGTGACGGCGGACTGGCCGCGGAAGGTGTGGGCGGCCCGGAAGGCGGAGACCAGGGCGTCCTGGACGGCGTCGGCAGCCTCCTCGCGGTCACCCAGGGTCCGGAGTGCCACAGCCCACAGCCGATCGCGGTGGCGCCGTACGAGCTCGCCGAAGGCGTCGGGTTCACCGGCCACATGGCGAGCGAGGAGGTCTGAGTCGCTGAGTGGTTCTGACGGCTCGGCGGCCACCTCCCCCTCCCTCCCTTATCTGTGCGTCAAGGTGCGTCTGTCTATCACGATTCGAGTGAGCAGGGGCAGAGGGCAGACGGATGCACAGGCGGGTGTTCCGGTCCGGTCAGGCCGGCGGGATGGTGGCTCCCACCGGCCTGACCTGTCAGCCAAGTACAGAGATCTCCGAGATCCCGCCTCGGTAGCCGTCGGCTGATCCATCCGACGGCAGTTCGGTGACATGGACCAGGATGTAGCGGGTTCGTACGGACTCGGTGAACTCCGCGTTCAGGTTGCTTCCTGCTGTAGCGAGCTTCGTGAGCCGCTTGGGGAAGTCCGCGAGTGAGGACGGTGCGGAGGCGTTCTCATCAGCTGCGAGCACCTCGGCCTTCTGCCCGCTGCGGTACATCGCGATCTTGATACCGGTGACGTTCTGAACGCTGCCCAGGTCGACGACTATGCCGCTGCCGTCCCTGCGGTTGGGGATGTTGCCGAAATTGGCGTAGCCCAGGTACCGCTTGGTGACCCAGGCTGAGTCGGCATTTCCGTCGATCGCCTTGGGTACGTCCCTCTCGCTTATTCCGGTGCCACTGGGCATGAACTCTGTCGCATCGGCGATCCGCAGCGGTTTGGCCGCGGGGCGCGGTTTGTTGTCGCCGTTCTCCGGGGTGGTCTGTGTGGTGTCCTCGGTCCCGGAGCCGTTTCTGCGGTCGAGGAGTGTCTCCGCGAGCTGCCAGCTGCCGAGGCCCAGGGCGGCAATGAGCAGTGCGGACACTGCCCACTTGAGTGCCTTGCCGGTGCGGCTCTGGAGCGGGGCCGGAGGCACGGCGATCACGGGCTGCGTGGCGCCGGGGCTTGCGGGCGGGCGTCCGTAGGTGCCCTGCTGGTAGGTCGTGCGCTGGTACTCCGGGGGCGCCGTGAAAGTGGGCTCCGGAGGGCGGATGCGGGGCATCGCGGCAACGGCCTTGGCCAGCTCGTCCGGGGTGGTGCACGGCTGCTCCTGCCGGGAGGCAGTGGCGCCGTCATTGGCGAGTGCGCGCATGGCGAGCTCGGAAAGGCCGCGGTGAACACCGGCCCGAACCTGGTCGGGGGCGATCAGCCCCACTCCCTTGGGGAGACCGGACAGGCCGTAGGCATCGGTCTCGTACGGCCAGCGCTGGGTCAGTGCGGCGTAGAGCAGGGCGCCGACAGCTTCGGTGTCCGCGCGTTGCGGGCCGTCGCTGGTGATGCCCCGCAGGGCGGCGTTCACCGCGAGGCCGCGGATCCGGTACTGCCCGGTCGAGCTCCGCAGCACCGCGCCCGGGGTCAGCCTCAGATGCGCGAGACCTTCTCGATGCGCGGCTGCCATGGCCTGGGAGATCTGGCTGACGAGCTGGTACGCGTCGTGCGCGTCCATCGGCCCCGCGGCCAGCAGAGAAGTGAGCTCGGTGGCGTCGGGGAGCCATTCATGGACGACATAGACGAGGTCGTCCTCCTCCACCGCGTCGAGTACCTGCACGAAGCGCGGGTCGCCGAGCAGTGCGGAGGAGCGGGCTGCGGCCAGCACGGAGCGGGCTCGGGGGTGGTCGGCGGGGAGCAGATGCACGCCCACCGCGCGGCGCAGTTTCTCGTCGACAGCGCGCCAGCTGCTGAATCCGTCCAGACGGGTGACGCACTCTTCGAGCCGGTAGCGTCTGGCGAGTTTGTGCCCGCTGTGCAGATCAGGGGTCGGCAGGGTGGCCTCGGTGCTGATGCGCTCACCATCCGTGTCCTGCGGCTTTGTGCCCGTTGTGTCCTGAGCTTCTGCCGTCCCGTCGGTCGTGGCCTCGTCCGCCTTGGCGGCCAGCGATTCATCACCGCTGTTGTCGGCCACGTCGACGGCAGCCGTGCTACGTTCCGCCACCGTCGTTCCTGCCTCCCCATCCGTTGCGCGATGCCAGCCAGCTCTGCACAGTCACGTCAATTGTGCCCACACTCCGGCGCTATGCACGACACGCAAAGGGCGGTGATGGTTGTGCGGCCGGTGATCCTCAGCGCCCGAGCCGCCCGCGGACCATGCCGACCATGCCGTTGATCTCTTCGATCCGCATCCGCTTGGCGGCGACGAAGAAGACGCCCAGCAGAACAGCCCCCCCACAGATCAGCGCGACGAGCGACCCGAAGGCGCCTTCGCCGAGGCCCAGAAGAACAGCGAAGCCGACGCCGCCGCCGAGCACCGCTGCCGGGATGGCAGCGAGGCACAGACGGGCGTAGGTGCGTACGACGTGGGCGCCGTCCAGATCGCCGCCCAGCCGGTTGCGCAGCCGTCGCCAGGCGATGCCCACGCCGACGGCGTAGGCGAGTCCGTACGAGGCAGCCATGCCGACTACGGCCCACTGGGCCGGCAGAACCATGTAGCAGAGGGCCGAGGCGGCCGCGTTGACCGCGGCGACGATGACCGTGTTGTAGAAGGGCGTCCGGGTGTCCTCGTAGGCGTAGAAGCCGCGCAGCACCACGTACTGCACGGAGTACGGGATCAGGCCGAGACCGAATGCCATGAGGATGAAGCCCATGGAGCGGGCGGCTTCGGTGCCTGCGGAGGCGTACAGGAGGGTGCACATCGGCAGGCCGAGGGCAAGGAACGTGAAGGCCACCGGCACGATCGCGACGGCCGAGTTCCGCAGTCCCTGAGAGATGTCGTCGCGGACGGCGCCCGGGTCGTTGTCGTGGGCGGCACGAGAGATGCGGGGCAGCAGGGCCGCCATGACCGACACGGTGATGATTGCCTGCGGCATTCCCCAGATGAGCTGGGCGTTGGAGTACGCGAGGAAGCCGGTGCCGTCCTTGCCGGACAGTTTGCCCGCCGAGGTCGCGAGCTGAGTGACGACGATCACGCCCGCCTGATTGGCCAGGACGAACAGGACGGTCCACTTGGCCAGCTTGACCGTCTTGCCGAGCCCGTGCCCCTTCCAGTCGAAGCGCGGGCGGAAACGGAAGCCGGCCTCACGCAGATACGGGACCATGGCCAGGGCCTGGACGACCAGACCGAGCAGCGTGCCGATGCCCAGGAGCCGGACGCCCTCCGGCGGGATCGTCTGAACCCCCATCTGGGATTCGGCCGAGGTGCCGTAGACCCAGATGAACATGCCGAACGTGAAGATCATGACGATGTTGTTGAGGACCGGGGTCCACATCATCGCGCCGAACCTGCCGCGGGCGTTGAGGATCTGGCCCATCACGACATGCACGCCCATGAAGAAGATGGTCGGCAGGCAGTACCGGGCGAATGTCACGGCGACGCTGTTGGCGGCCGCGTCCCTGGCGATCGTCGGCGACATCATGTGGATCAGCCACGGAGCGGCGAATACCGCGATTGCGACGATCACACCGAGCGCGACCATCACGAGAGTCAGCAGCCGGTTGGCGTAGGCCTCGCCGCCGTCCTCGTCGTCCTTCATGGATCGTACGAGCTGAGGAACGAAGACCGAGTTCAGCCCGCCACCGACGGTGAGGATGTAGATCATCGTCGGCAGTGTGTACGCGATGGTGAAACTGTCGCCGAGCAGTGCCGCACCGAGCGCGGCGGTGATCACGAGGCTGCGGACGAATCCGGTGAGCCGGGACACGAGCGTGCCGGCCGCCATCACCGCGCTGGACTTCAGCAGGCCGGAGGCCCGGCCGCCGGACTTGGGCGGTGCGGGCGCCGGGGCCGGCTCGGGCTCGGCCGGAACAGGGGGGGATCCTGCCGGGCCCTCCTGGTCCCGGAACAGGTGGGCGAAGGCATCCGGCTGCTCGTGGTCCTGGGAGGCCTGGCTGACGAGATCGTCCACCCCGACGAACTGGGTGGTCGCCGGGTCATCTCCGTACGGCAGGTGTCGCGACGGTCCGTCGGGCTCGGGTGGCGGGGTCTGCGCCCAGATACGCGGATCGGGTGCGTACTGCGCCGCGGGCGGCTGCTGGTAGAGCGGCTGGGGCTGCTGGTAGGTGCCAGGGGGCGGCGGCGGGTGCGCGGCGCGGTCGTACAGCGCTTCCGTCACCGGGTCCTGGACGGACAGATCCTGGGACCGGTAGGGGTCGTGGTCGTACGCGGTCTGCAGGTACGGATCGGGCGTCGGCGGAACCTGGCCCGGTCCGGGCGGCATCGGGGGCCCGCCGGAAGACCCGGCTCCGCCCGCACCCTGACCGCGGTCACCGTCGTACGGCGCGTTCATCGAAACCCCACCTCATCGTCCCCGGCCGACAGGCCACGACAGACATCGCTCAACGTTCCACTTTCTCACCCGAGCCTGACGGCTCCCCGTTTTCCGGACCGGTGTCCGGGGTCGGGTCACTCGGCTGCTCGGGTTCACCGCCGTTGTCCCCGGCCGCGCCGCCCGCGTTGGCGCGCTTGCGATGGGTGTACATCCTGATGCCTGCGAGGACCAGAAGCAGCAGCCCACCGGCGATCACCAGCAGCACGGTCGGGGTGAGCTCGGAGACCTTCACGGTGAAGGTCATCTCTCCGCCGTACGGTGTGCCGTCCTCGGTGTAGAGCTGTGCGGTCATCTGTACCTGGCCATTGACGTTGGCCGCGGCGTCGAACTTCACGGACTGGCTGTGGCCGCCGGCGATCCGGATCGGCTGCTCCGCCACGGCCCCGCCGTCGTTCAGCTTGAGCCGGGTCGCGTTCTCCGACTTGAGCCGGAGGACCAGATGGTCCACGCCCTGCAACAGTCTGTTCTGCACGGTCACCGGGATTGTGGCGCTGCGGCCGGACAGGGTGACGTCCGACTTCGAGATGAGCTGAACCTCGTTGATGAGGCCCTGCAGATAGGTGCGTACCGAGTCCCGGTACTGCTGGGCCTCCAGTGGCCTGCCACGCCACGACGTCGACATGGACCGGTTGACCGCATTGCCGAAGGGAGTCACCACCCGCTCGGGCTGGGTGAGGATGACCTGGAAGTTGTTGAGCGACACCTGGGTGGACTTGATGTCCTGGAACGCCTGGGTGGGCAGCTCCTGGCTGCGGAGCTTCTTCGGGTACTGGGATGACCTGGGGACGCTGGTTGTCGCGTCTGCGTCGGGCTTCTCCTCGGCCGCGTCCACGAGCCCGAGGGGCTCTGTCCAGCGTTCGTCGTCGAGGGCGTGCAGTGCGATGGCCATCGACTGGGCCTGGGCGACAGTCGGCATCCGCTGCGGTGCGACGACGACGCTTCGTTCCGTGTCTGTGTCCTGCTCGGTCAGAGCGAGGGTCAGAGCGAGGAACTTCTGCACGGCGAGGGTGGAGTTCCCTGCCTTCGACATATCGCCCTGGAAGGCCGTGGAGAGCCGGGCGTCGGAGACCACCGCAGTCGTGCCGCCGCCGATCGGCCGGGCCGCGGTCGGCGTGTACGGCAGACCGCCGGTCTCCTGGAGGCTGTCGCTGCGCGCGATCACCTTGTGGGCGCCCGCTGAGGTGGCGACATCGACGATCGACGGGTCGATCGCCCCGTCGACAGGCCATGCGAAGTCGGTCGACGGCTTCACATGCAGGATGGTCTGCACCGTTGTCCCGGCCACCTCCGTGGCGGTCTGCAGGTGGCTGAGGGTGCCCGACACGTTCTTGCCGCGGTGTGCGATGGACGCCAGATCGGGGTCGGCGAACGGCAGCGCGATGACCTTGCCGTCCGAGACCGCAGCCTCCAGCGAGGTGAGCCACTGCTTGGCGACGGCCTGGTTCTTCCCGGCGACGGTGGTGTCGCCGGACTTGACGCGGTAGTTCCTCGCCATCGCATCGACGCTGGCCAGCAGATCCGGGTCGATGACCCATGTCACGGGCAGCTGGCTGCCCAGCGAGACCAGCTGTTCGAGGCGTCCGCCCGGAGCGAGTTCGGCTGCCAGGTCGTCATCCGCGAACACAGGCGTCTGCTGATCGTCGGAGCCGGTCTCGGCAGTGACATGGGGCGATGCGATGAGCGGCCAGAGATAGGTGACCTTCGTCTTGGAGTCACGCTCTTCTTCCTGCCAGGGCAGGAAGGTGCGCTGGATTCCCAGAACCTGGTCGTACCGGGCCCGGGAGGTCTGCCCCGACAGCGAGACGCCGAGCTGGTAGACGCCGTCGTCGCCGAGCCCCAGTTTGTCGACCGGGACGGACAGCGTGAAGTCCTGGCTCATTCCGGAAGGGAGCTTCGCGAACTTCACGGTGTACTTGCCGCCGAGCGGGGCGGGGTCGCTGCCGGGGACGTACCGGGTGCGCTTGGCAGCGGTGTCGATCGACGTCCTGTTGAAGAGCCTCGGGCCCACTCGCAGGTCGACCTTCGCCTGCGTGATCGTGTCCTTGCCCCTGTTGGTCACGGTGCCGGAGACGGTCAGGGTGTCCCCCTCCACCGGCGCGCTCGGCGCGACGGTGTTCAGGGACACATTGACTGTTTCGGAGCCGGTCGGAGCCTTGGCGGTCCCGCCGGCCTGTGCGGCGGGTGCGGCCGGTCCGGCCAGCAGAGCTGCGACGAGCGGCGCCCCGATGATCAAGGAGGCTGTGCGCCGCAGCCACCGGCGGGCAGGAGAGGGACCGATCCCCTGGATGTCTGCCGCCTCGGCCACGCGCCTACCCGTCCCTCGTCGTTGTCAGCTGGTGTCGATGGTTGTCGGTTGCTGCGTCCCCGCATGGTAACGATGTGCGTGGGTTCCAAGTGCTGGGGAGTCCGCTACATGATCGGAAGAGTCTCGCAGGGCGGGACGAAACCAGGACGACCGGGCCGGTCCGGGCACGTACCCTTTTCTGTTGTGTCGAACGCCAATGAAGACAGCTCCCGTGCCCTGACCCAGGTGCAGCACCGCGCAGTCAGTGAACTGCTGCGGGTGTCCCCGGTCGCCGACGACCTTGCCCGCCGTTTCCAGGATGCCGGATTCAGCCTCGCCCTGGTCGGCGGCTCGGTCCGGGATGCGCTTCTCGGCAGGCTCGGGAACGACCTGGACTTCACGACCGACGCCCGCCCCGAGGCCGTACTGAAGATCGTCCGGCCGTGGGCCGACTCGGTATGGGAGGTCGGAATCGCCTTCGGCACCGTGGGTGCCCAGAAGGACGGCTACCAGATCGAGGTCACCACATACAGGTCGGAGGCGTACGACAGGACCTCACGCAAGCCCGAGGTGTCCTACGGCGATTCCATCGAGGAAGACCTCGTCCGTCGTGACTTCACGGTCAACGCGATGGCGGTAGCGCTTCCGCAGAAGGACTTCATCGATCCTCACGGCGGTCTTGAGGACCTGGCCGAGCGTGTACTGCGCACTCCCGGCACCCCCGAGGAGTCGTTCTCCGACGATCCGCTGCGCATGCTGCGTGCTGCTCGCTTCGCCGCGCAGCTGGACTTCGATGTCGCCCCCGATGTGGTCATGGCGATGACGGAAATGGCCGGGCGCATCGAGATCGTCTCCGCCGAGCGGGTCAGGGAGGAGCTCAACAAGCTGCTGCTCTCCGTCAACCCTCGCAAGGGTCTGGCGCTGCTCGTCGACACGGGGCTGGCGCAGCAGGTGCTGCCGGAGCTCCCCGCTCTGCGTCTGGAAAGTGACGAGCATCACCGTCACAAAGATGTCTACGAGCACTCGCTGACCGTCCTGGAGCAGGCGATCGGCCTGGAGGAGGGTGGCCCTGATCTGGTTCTGCGCCTTGCCGCTCTCCTCCATGACATCGGCAAGCCGAGGACGCGGCGCTTCGAGAAGGATGGGCGCGTCTCGTTCCATCACCACGAGGTGGTCGGCGCCAAGATGGTCAAGAAGCGGATGGCCACGCTCAAGTACTCCAACGACATGGTCAAGGACGTCTCGAAGCTCGTGGAGCTTCATCTGCGCTTCCATGGCTACGGCGACGGCGAGTGGACCGACTCCGCGGTGCGCCGGTATGTGCGTGATGCAGGGCCCCTGCTGGGGCGGCTGCACAAGCTGACCCGCTCGGACTGCACCACGCGGAACAAACGCAAGGCTGCTGCCCTCTCGCGGACCTATGACGGGCTTGAGGAGCGCATTGCGCAGCTGCAGGAGCAGGAGGAGCTGGATGCCATCCGGCCCGACCTCGACGGCAACGAGATCATGAAGACCCTGGGTGTCGGTCCTGGGCCGGTCATCGGAAAGGCCTACGCGTTCCTGCTGGAACTGCGGCTGGAGCACGGGCCGATGGAGCATGACGTGGCGGTCGAGAAGCTCAAGAAGTGGTGGGCGGCGCAGGCCTGAGACCGCTGGAGGCTCGACCGGCAAGGGTGAGGACCGGGTCGCGGGGGGGGGGTGGGTGTGAAAAAATACACCACCCCCCCCGGCCGGGGGGGGGGGGTGTATAAAAAAAAAAAAAACGCC
>NZ_JBHVWS010000078.1:0-36917 GCF_042882185.1 Streptomyces sp. NPDC058239 | reverse complement strand
CGAGCGGCATCGGCCGCGATCTGGCCCCGGCAAGGCGTGCGTCGTACAGCCGCGGCGCCGGATGGCGGCATGCGGTACGCGTACGTGCAGAAGGGAAACTGAGCGACCGGGCGAAGCGTGAGCCGGAGAAGGCCCTTTTCAACAGCATGTATCCCGTCCGGACGGAAGTCGGCGAGACCGCCCCGGTGGAGGCCAGGAACACCCGCGAATTCGTGCAGGCTCTCCGAGACCTGCACATCTGGGCTGGCAAGCCGTCCATGCGGGAGCTGGAGGCTCGTACCGGAAGCCACGTCAGCAAGAGCACCTTCCACAAGATGCTCAACGAGGACAGACTGCCGCGGTTCGATACTCTCGAAGCCTTCCTCAAGGCCTGCAAAGTGGAGTACCGAGAGGCGTGGATCCGGAAATGGCGCCTCCTGACACGTGACCAGGATGTCACGGCGGCTCGCCGGGGGACGGTATGAACCTCTTCGACGCCACCCTGCCCAACTTCCTTGGCGGCCTCGCAGTCCTCGCCGTGGGCAGCCTCCTCACATGGATGCTTGCCCGGCGAGCGGGAGGCATACGCCGGTACACCCTGCTCAACAGCGCAACCCCGGACGGCAGCCCGGTCCTGCACCTCACTACCCGCCGCGCGGGAACCATCATCCGTCGCGACGTAGGGCGGGGACTGGAGCGGTTCGAGCTCACCAAGGCCCAGCTGCCTGATGGCACGTACGCGGCCGAGCCAATGGACCGCTACACCTGATCGGCCAGCTCAGCACAGCGGAGGGCCCCGCACTCGCGGGGCCCTCCGTACTTGTGCACCAGAAGGTCGCCCAGCCAAAGAACGGCCAGCTACGACAACCCGCGGTTGTCGGCGAGCGATGCGGAGGCTCGTCGCAGATTCTCGGGGCTCAGCCCCTGTACCCATGTCAGTGAGCGATGCCTGGCCGAGGGCCCGCCGCCCTTTCGGATCCGCCGCCTGGTGCTGGTCGTCCAGGAGCTGCCCCGGCTCGACTCGTTCGACGGACAGCAGCCGCGGTGCCGAGTCGCCGTCGCGTGGTGCTCATGGGAGGAGTCTCTCCGCAGGTTTTCGGGGCCGGAGCGGACCGGTGGGTCAGGGCCGCCCCGCTCAATGCCAACTGACACGCCTCATGTCGCCAACCACTGACGTTCCGATGTCGCCCAACACGCTGAATGGGCTGAGCGCAATATCTAGCAAGATTGACAGCTCACCATGACGCGTACGCTCAAGCAGAAGCGACCCCCGGCACTTTACGTTCAGCCCTCGCGCCGGGTGCTCCTGACCGGGCTTCGCGCGCTCCCCCGCACGCCATAGTGCGCTCTGCTCTGATGGCCGATACAGGCATATGTTCGCTCTCAACCGATCCAGCGGGCGGGCTGCCCGCCCCATTCGAAGGGCTCTCAGATTGCGTCAGCGCATGAGACTTTCCCTGCTCGCGTCCGCTGTACTGGCCGCGGCTCTGCTCCCGGTCGGCTCCGCCAGTGCCGCTCTGGCCACACCCGCCACCGCTCAAGCACCGACCGCGGTGGCGGTGAACTGCCGGGACACCGTCGACGGGCTCTACTGCGGCTACGACCTCAGCGACGACTACACGGATCGCGGCGACTCTGGTGCGAAGGTGAAGGAGCTCCAGGCGCTGCTGATCTACCGGGGTTACTCGGTGGGGTCCACCGGCGTAGACGGCTATTTCGGAGCCGCCACGGAGTCCGCCGTGAAGCGCTTCCAGACTGCGGAAAAGATCACTGCCGACGGCATCGTCGGCCCGACTACCTGGTACCGCCTCCGGAGCACCGCCTAGACGAGTGGCTCCGATATACCTGATCGCATCTGGTCAACTTGCCGGGGGTGAGCGCAGGGCCGGAAGACCTCCCCCGGCATCATGGAGGTCCGACGCTGAAGGAGTGCCGCCCGTGCGACTGGTTTCCGATCCCGTGTTCGGCGAAGTAGATCTCACCGCTTCAGCGGAGGAACTGGCCGACTTGGCATACGCAGTGGCCGAGGGCGACGGGTTCATCGGCTCCGCATCATCACTGGACGGAGACACCTTGGTAGGTATCGAAGCCAGGAAGGCTTCCGGCGCCGGGGTTCGGATCGAACTCGACGCCTTGCGGCAGGTCCTGGTGATTAGTGGCGACCCTGGAGCCAGGGCGATCTTGGCAGACAACCTGAAGTCCATGGCTACCGCCGAGGGCGGCAGCCACCTCCACATTGACTACTTCCCCGAGCATCCCTATCTCGTTGAAGGGTCGGTGCCGATCGTGGTCAACAGCCCCCACGGAGGCATGCCGACCCAATGAGTGGCGGGACGGCCGCAGTCGCGATCAGTGCCGCCACGTCGACAGCGGGCGGCCAGGACCGCATCGCCGAAGACGACTCACTCCTCACCGGATGGTTCCGCGACGCGATCCTCAAGTGCCCCACCCCGGCCTCCGGTGAGTGGAACGATGTCCTGCTGCGCGCCTGCCACGGCCAGGGTGAGCAGGATCGCGACTGGGTTCGACAGCAGATCCCACCGGTGCCGACCCACCACCGACAACTGCGCCGCAAAGAGCCCCGAATCTGCGTCTGGGAGTACCTGACCGGCAGGGGCGGTTCAGCTTGGGCATGGGGTGTGTGGTGGCTGGTCGGGTAGGTATACCGAGCGTTCCTGCGCGGTGAGATCGCGGCCCACTGCGCGACATATTTTGCTGATCGCTGTGGTGGGGGCGGGCAGGGCTACGGCCCACATGCGTACGGTCCTATCTGCGCTGGCGGTGGCCAGGGTGCGCCCGTCCGGGCTGAAGGCCACGGACAAGACTGTGTCGGTGTGTCCGGAGAGCGTGGCCACGGTAATGCCTGTGTCGGTGTCCCACAGCCGCACCGTGCGGTTGTCGTTACCAGCGGTGGCCAGGGTGCGGCCGTCGGGGCTGAACGCCACGGAGAAGACGGGGGCGGTGTGTCCGGGCAGGCTTTTGCGGAGGTGGCCGGTGGCCGGGTCCCACAGCCGAACCGTGCTGTCGATGCTGGCGGTGGCCAGGGTGTGCCCGTCCGGGCTGAACGCCAGTGAGCCCATGCCATCGGTGGGTTCGGGTAGCACCCTGTGGATGCTGCCGGTGCCGGCGTCCCACAACTGCACTCCACGGTCCATCCCGCGGGTAGCCAGGGTGCGCCCGTCCGGACTGAACTCTGCCCTGAACACATCCGTGGTTTCACCGGAAAGCCCCGCGCGGAGGCGGCCGGTGTCCGCGTCCCACATCTCTACCCCGCGGTCGCTGCTGAGGGTGACCAGAGTGCGCCCGTCCGGACTGAACACAGCCGAGATCACTTCGTTCAGGCGCCCAGAGAGACGCTTGCGGCTGCGATTGGTGGCCGTATCCCACAAATCCACCCCGCGCCCATCGCTGGCGGTGGCGAGGGTGCGGCCGTCCGGACTGAACGCCACAGAGAACACCGTTTTGAGAGGGCTGGAGAGAACAACTCGGGTCTGGCTGGCTGCCGTGTCCCACAGCCGCACCGCACGGTCTTCGCCGCCGGTGGCCAGGGTGCGCCCGTCCGGACTGAATGCCACCGCGAAGATGAAGTTGACGTGGCCGGGGAGCGTGGCCATAGTGCCGCCGGTGGCCGTGTCCCACAGCCGCACCGCACGGTCAAGGCCGCCGGTGGCCAGGGTGCGCCCGTCCGGGCTGAACGCCACCGACATCGTTGCGTTGGCTCGTTCGCCAAGACTCCTACGGAGACGCCCGGTGCTTGTTTCCCACAGTTGCACCGCGTGGTCTTCGCCGCCGGTGGCCAGGGTGCGCCCGTCCGGACTGAACGCCAGCGCTCTCGTCCCGTGGGCCCCTTTTCCAAGCCTGCTGCGGAGACGCCCGGTGCTTGTTTCCCACAGTTGCACTACGCGCTCATAACCGCTGGTGGCGGCCAAGGTGCCCCCGTCGGGACTGAACGCCACCAACTCCGTCCCGTTGGTTTGTTCGCCAAGGCTCCTGCGGAGGCGCAGGGTGTCCGTATCCCACAGCTCTACCCCGCGCCCGGGGTGGGCGGTGGCCAGGGTGTGCCCGTCGGGGCTGAAGGCTACCGACATCGTTCCGTTGGTTTGTTTGCCCAGGCTGCTGCGGAGCTGGCCGGTGTCCGTGTCCCATAGCTGCACCGAGGGATCGCCGCTGCTGGCGGTGGCCAGGGTCCGTCCATCGGGGCTGAAAACCACGGAGAAAACACGCCCAGTCAATCCGGGAAGGCTTTTCCGCAGACGGCCTGTGGCGGAGTCCCATAACCGCACCGTGCCGCCGTCGCCAGCGGTGGCCAGGGTGCGCCCATCGGGACTGAACGCTACCGACATCAGAGCCCCGGGGTGGCCGGTGAGCCTGTGACGCAGAGGCACGCCGACGGCACCGTGAAGGCTCTCCAAGGCCTGGGACGTCGGGCTGGTGCGGTAGGCGTGGATGGCCAGCAGCGAGGCGAGATCTGAGTTTGTCCCTATGAGCGAGGCGGATTGAGCGGCGAGCTGCCGGGACAGGGCCACCTGTTGCGCGGTATCGGCAGCTTGCCGCTGCCGGTCACTGATCCGGCTCTGATTCCACGCGATCAGGCCCGCGGTGAGGGCAAGGACCAGAAAGACGGACAGGGTGGCACTGAGCGTGCGCAAGCGCCAGGTGGTACGCGCTGCCGCACGCTCGTCCTGTTCGCGCGCAGAAAGACCAGTAGTGAGGAAGGCCTGCTCCAGGTCGGTCAAGTCTGTGGAGTGCGCGCCGCTGAAGTGTTCCTGAGCGGTGACGAGCCGGCTTCCTCGGTAGAGGGCGCCCGGATCACGGCCCAGGTCTTCCCAGGCTCGTGCCGCTTCCGTGAGCTTGCGGTGCACGCGCAGGCGTTCGCGGTCCGCCTCGATCCACCCGCGCAGCCGCGGCCAGGCGGTCAGCAGCGCTTCGTGGGCGAGTTCGACGGTGGTGTTATCGAGGGTCAGCAGGCGCGCGCGGGCCAGAGCTTCCAGAACCGGGGTGTCTTCCTGCCCGCTGGAGGTCTGCAGCTCCCCGCGCTCGGCAGGCCGGCGGGTGTCGGGCGTTCCGTCACCGGGGGCGACCAGGCGCAGCAGCATGCGGCGGGCCGCAGCTGCCTGGGGTTCGGTGAACTGGCCGTAGACGTCCTCGGCGGTCTTGGCGATCGCGCCCTCCAGTGCGCCGGCTGCCTCATAGCCCGCCATGGTCAACGCTTTGCCCCGGCGCCTGCGCCAGGTCTCCAGCAGCACATGCGACAGCAGCGGCAGCCCGCCCGGCGCATCGGAGACCTCCTGAACGAGCCGGGAGGTCAGAGCGCGCTCGATGGTCAAGCCGTTGGCCGCGGCCGGCTTGACGATGGCCTCGCGCAGTTCCGCCGCGCTCATCGGGCCGGCCAGCAGGTTGGCGTCACGCAACGCCTCAACCAGGTCCCGGTGCTCGGCACAGCGGCCGTAGAAATCGGCGCGTACCGCGATGAGCACCCGTAATCGGCTTTCGGGGTTGCGGGCGGCCAGGAGCAGCTCGATGAACCGGGCGCGCTCGGACGGGGCCTGGCAGAGCGTGAAGACTTCTTCGAACTGGTCGACGATCACGAACGTGTCTGGGCCCACGCTCCCGGCACCGGTGCTGCTGGGGGTGAGGAGAGATGCGTGGGTACGTGCTGGATGCGGGCCCGGGGTAAGGATCCGGATCGCCGCCGGCCGCAGCCCCGTCTCCCGGGCGTGCTGAAGGCAGGGGACAAGGCCGGCGCGCAGCAGAGAGGACTTGCCGCTACCGGACGGCCCGAACACCGCCGCGAACCGCCGACGGCGCAGGAGCTGCAACAGGTCGGCGGTGAGCTTGTCCCGGCCGAAAAACCGGTCACTGTCACCAGCCTCGAACCGCACCAGACCCCGGTACGGCGGATCCACCTCCTCGCCGTCATCCCCCGGCCCCGAAGCAGCGGCAGCCTCCTCCACCGCCTGCCTCCACCGCGCCTCCCACACCGCACCATCGCCACCGCATGCCACCGCATACGCCAAAACCACCGGCAACGTCGGCAACTGCTCACCCCCAGCCGCTTGCGACAACGTCGTGATCGAATATCCCGCCCGGTCCGCCAGCGCCCGATAGGTGATCCCACCTGCCTCCGTGCGCAGCTTGCGCAACTCGAACGCGAACCGCTGCACCGGCCCCGCCCCCGGATCCACCGGCACCTCACGACGACCCGCCACGTCCCCACCCCTCCGGCCGCCTCATCAGCAGGCCAGCGGCCAACGTACGGGCCCCCACCACCCCACGAAAGATCGCGCCCGGCCATTGTTTGGCCGCCGGAACACCACTGCCAAACAAACCCCCGGCCGGTGGAATGAACAACGTTCGGTGCTGCCAGATCAGCAACAACGGCACCGAGCGATTCACATCCACGCGGCGCTCCACCATTGCGGCAACGCAATTGAGGGCTCGCCGGTCCGAAAGCGGTGGCGTGTACGGGATCGTACGCCCGCCCAGACTCAAGGAGATGACCTGCCATGACTACAGAGACCGAGTACGAGGCTCCCGCACTGGTGGAGATCGGTGACTTCGCCGAGGTGACCATGGGGCTCCCCAACTGGGGTTTCGACTCCCGGTGGACGTGCCTGCGAGTCGGCTGCCACTGACCCGACCAGTAACACCGCTCTATCTGTGAGGAGGCCGTCAACGGCCTCCTCACAGATAGAGCACCACCCCTGATCATCAGGGCGGCCCACATTCGACGGCGGCCAGAACCGCCTGTCTCGACCTCTGCCGCACATCCGAGACAGAGCCATTTTCCGACCGCCGTCGAATGGTCCAGCACGTGCGCCCAGCCCAAGCCGCCTCGGTGGGTGAGCGGTCATGCAGTTCAACACCTTGAGTGCTACGGAACTCTCCACGTCGGTCGAAGCCGATGACTGGTCGCCCGACTGCTGAGGGTGGAGCTGATCCGGTCGATCAAGGACACCTTCGGCGGCGCTGCGCGTGGGCTCCGCCCACCCTGGACAGCCCTGACAGCGGATCGGCTTTCAGTCTCCCTGGTCTTGGCGATAGGGAAACCGTCGTCCCCACCGCCGATTCCGTGATCTTCAAGCCGCGGGTTGCATGACCCTCGACACGCTGGAGTCGCCGAGAGGCGTACATACCACCCGACGTTCTGTTACGGAGAGATATGCGATTCGCGATTTTCGCCGACAGCCCAGCCGCGGCGGCGATAGCAGAACGCACCGCCCCCACGGCGGGCGGCCAGCTTCTGCGGCATGCCTCCGGCCGCCCCTGGATCGTGGGCCACTGGCAGCCGGCGGACGTCATCGCCACCAGCGCCGGCCGCCACCGCATCGCCTTGCTGGGCTGCACCCGCATCGACGCCCGCACGCTCCCCGACACGCTCGGCCGCGCTCGCACCCTTCAGGAACTCGACGCTCTCGCCCGCACCCTGCCCGGCGCCGCACACCTGGTCGCCTCGGTCAACGGGCGGGTGCGGGCCCAGGGCACCGTCACCGGCGTCTGCCAGATCCACTACACGCAGGTGGACGGCACCACCATCGCTGCGGACCGGCCCGACCTGCTCGCCGCGATGACCGGCGCGGGCCTGCGCGAGGACCTGCTGGCCCGCCAACTGCTCGCCCCGTTGATTCCCTACCCGCTGGGAGAACGGCCCCTGTGGCAGGGCACCGAGAAGGTTCCCGGGAACTCATACCTGGAGCTGACACCTGACGATGCTCACCGCGTCGTCAGGTGGTGGACAGCGCCGGAGCCGGATCTGCCGCTCGTGCAAGGCGCCGAGCGTCTGCGGTCCGCGCTGCACGACGCGGTGGCCGCCCGTACCCACCTAGCGGACACGATCAGCGCCGACCTCTCCGGCGGGATGGACTCCACCAGTTTGTGCTTCCTCGCCGGTGACCGCGGCCCCGCCCGCCTGGTCACACATCTGTGGGGAGCCCGGGACAGCGCCAACGACGACCAGACCTGGGCGGAACAAGCCGCCGCGGCCCTGCCCGGTGCCGAGCATGTGGTGACCCATCCGGACGATCTGCCCCTGTGGTACGAGGACCTCATGACGCCGACGGAGGACGCGGAAGGCCCGTTCGCCTGGATCCGGACCCAGGCCCAGCAGCTTGCCCAGGTCCGGCAGGCCGTCGCACAAGGATCGTCACACCACTTGACCGGCCACGGCGGAGACGAACTGTTCGCCGCCCTGCCGACCTACCTCCACACCCTGGCCCGCACTTCCCCCCGCAGCGCCTGGCGACTGACCCGCTCCCATGCGGCGATGTTCCGCTGGAAGTCCGGCCCCACGCTGTGTGCTCTAGCCGACAACCGCTCCTACGGCACCTGGCTGGCCGCGGCAGTCGACGACCTTGCCGCACCTCCTCCCCGCAACTCCCGGCCGGATTTCGGCTGGGGCGTCAGCTTCCGGATGCCGGCCTGGGCCACGCCGGACGCGGTGGAAACCGTCCGCGGCATGCTCCGCGACGCCGCCCTCACCGAACCCCTCGCCCCCCAACGAGGCCAGCACCTCGCCCTGGAAATGGCCCAGGAATGCGGCAACACCATCCGCAGGGTCAGCCGGATGACCTCATCGCTGGGGGTGGCCTGGCACGCACCGTTCGTCGACGACCGCGTCGTGGAAGCGGCATTGTCGATCCGCCTCCTGGACCGGGCCGAGACCGCACAGTACAAACCACCGCTCGCCGCCGCTATGCGCGGCATCGTCCCGGACCGCATCCTGGGCCGCCCCACCAAGGCCGAGTTCAGCGCCGAGGCGTACGCAGGACTGCGACGCCACAAACACCACCTCGCCGAACTCTGCGACCACCTGCACCTGGCCGACAAAGGCCTGGTCGACCCCGACGCCTTCCGCGCCGGTCTGCTCGGCCTCCACCCCGGCTCACTGACGATGATCCCGCTGGACGCCACCTTGGCCTGCGAGTCCTGGCTGCGCTCCGTGACGACCACCGCCCCCTCACCCGCGCTGCCCGGAGGCCACCGATGAAGATCAGCCTCGCCCCTCACGTCACCGAAACCCGAACCGAGAACGGTGAGTCGGTCCTGCTGGACCGCCGCAACGGCCGCTACTGGCAGCTCAACGCCTCCGGAAGCGAGATCCTGTCACTCCTGCTCCGCGCCAGCGACATTGCTGAGGCAACCGCGGAACTGCGCAACCGGCACCCCAAGGCAGCCGACCGGATCCCCGGCGACGTCCAGGCCCTGCTGACGTCACTGCGCACCAGCCGCCTGGTGCAGTCATGAGCATGCCGATCGGCCTGCAGTCCGCCCGCAGCCGGCCATCCCTCCCCCACCGCATCGCCGCCCGGGCCGTCGTGCCCGTAGTCGGCTTGCTGATCCGCCTTTCCCCCCGCCGCTTGTCCCAGGTCTTGGCCTGGCTGCAATTTGGCGCACGCCCCGCCTCCCACGCCCAAGCACTTGCCGCACGCGACGCCGTAGTCGCTGTAAGCGTGCGCTGCGCCGGACAGGGCTGCCTGCAACGGTCCGTAGCCACCGCGGCCCTGTGCCGACTGAGGGGCGTGTGGCCCGACTGGTGCACCGGAGTACGCACCGAACCGTTCCGCGCCCACGCCTGGGTCGAAGCCGAGGGACAACCGGTGGGCGAGCCCGATGACACCCACCTATTCCTCCCCGTCATGACCGTGCCCGCACGCCGATGACCCCCACCCCAACCGGCGCCCGCCCCAAGCCCAGGAGACGACACGCCATGACGACAACCACACCCCCGCTGCGCCTCGGTGTGCTCCTCGGCAGCGAACGGGCCCCCGGCCACACCTCCGCAGACGTCTTCGCCCGTACCCTGGCACTGGCCAAGGCGGCGGAAAACCTGGCGCTCGACGACCTCTGGGTGACCGAACATCACTTCCTCGACACCTCCGTCAACCCCTCCGCGCTGACCCTGGCCGCCTTCCTGCTCGGCCACACCCAACACCTGCGCGTCGGCACCGCAGTGACCCTCCTGCCCCTGCACCCACCCGTACACATCGCCGAGCAAGCCGCCCTGCTCGACCATCTGTCCGGCGGCCGATTTGCCCTGGGCGTCGGCCGCGGCCAGCCGGCCGCGGAGTACGAGGTGATCGGCCGCGGCATCGAACACTGGCAGCACGGCCTGGGCGAGGCACTCGACATCGTCCACAACGCCTGGAACGGCACCGCGCAGTCTCAGACGAACCTCCACGCATTCCGCGAAGTACCCGTCGTCCCCGAACCACGCCCCGGAACCCGACCCCCCATCCACGTGGCCGCCAGCTCACCGGCCACCATCGAAACCGCAGCCACCCGCGGCCTGCCCCTCCTGCTCTTCTACGACAAGAACGCCGAGGCCAAAGCCGACATGGTGGCCCTGCACGCCAAACTGGCCGCCGCCGCCGGCCACCGCGCCGACGGCTACGAACACGCCTTCGCCCTCTACGCCCACGTCACCGACACCCCCGAACAGGCCCACGCCCTGATGCGGGCCCGCGCCCAACGCCTACTCGAAGGCGACCACCAACTCCAACTGCTGACCAGCAACGATCCCCCCAGCACCGATCCGGCCGTCGACGACGCCCTCATCGACGCCGTCACCGAACGCCTGCTCGTCACCCAACCCGTGGGCGACGCGGCAACCTGCGCACAACGACTGGCAGACCACATCACCATCTCCGGATGCACCACCGTCCTGTGTCACGTGGAGACCGACCCCAGTACGGCACTGCACAACCTGCGGCGCCTGGCCACCGACGTCTTCCCCGCCGTCCGCGCCCAGCTGAGCACCACCGCCGGAGCCCCCCAATGACCCACTCCCCGGCCCCACCGCTCTCGGTCCGGCAGACCTGGCGGGCCCTGTACAGCTACATCCGGCCCCACCGCGCGGCCATCGCAACCGGCGGACTCCTGACCCTGACCGGATCAGCCGCAGCCCTGGCCCAGCCGCTGGCGGCCAAAGCCCTCGTCGACGCCCTGGCCGCCGACCGCCCCTACACCACCGTGCTGATCACCCTGACCGCCCTCGTGATATCAGGCGCCGTGATTCAAGGAAGCGGCCAGTACCTCCTCGAACGCACCGCCGAGTCAGTGGTCCTCACCGCCCGCCAACGCCTCACCACCCGACTCCTACGCCTGCGCATCCCCGAAGCCGACCGGACCGAACCCGGCGACCTGCTCTCCCGCGTCACCTCCGACACCACCCTGCTGCGCCAGGTCTCCACTCACAGCCTGGTCTCCGGCTTCACCGGGGCAGCCACCCTCATCGCCGCCATTGTCCTGATGGGAGCACTCGACCTGGTCCTGCTCGGAGTCGCACTGGGCGTCATCGCCCTCAGCACCGCAGCAACGACAATGCTGATGCCGCAGATCGCCCGCGCCACCCACGCCGCCCAGGAATCGGTCGGATCGCTCGCCTCGACACTCGAACGCAGCCTCGGTGCCCTGCGGACGGTCAAGGCCTCAGGGGCCGAGGACCGCGAGACCACCGCAGTCCACGCCGCCGCCCACCGCGCCTGGACTCACGGGGCACAAGCCGCCCGCTGGCAAGCACTCGCCTCCTCATCGACCGGACTCGCAATCCAGACCGCCTTCCTGGCGGTTCTGGGCACCGGCGGCGCACGGGTCGCCTCAGGGGCGATCGAACCCTCCACGCTCGTCGCTTTCCTACTGTTCCTGTTCTACCTGACCGCCCCGGTCGCCCAACTCATCGACGCGTTCACGCAATACCACACCGGATCCGCAGCGATCGCCCGCATCACCCAGGCCCAGCAGTTGGAGATCGAACCCGCACCGGACCCCGCCGCCCGCCGCCCGCACACCATCCCGCACCCAGCTCGCGTCACTTTCCAGGACGTTATCTTCGCCTACAGGGACGGACCACCCCAGGTCCACCGAGGGGTGTCCTTCACCGTCCCCGGCCCCGGGCTCATCGCACTCGTCGGCCCGTCCGGCGCCGGAAAGACCACAGTCTTCGCACTGATCGAACGGTTCTACAACCCCACCAGCGGCCGCATCCTCATCGACGGCAAAGACATCCGCCGCTGGCCCCTCGACCAACTGCGGGCAAGCATCGGTTATGTCGAACAAGACGCCCCCGTACTGGCTGGAACGCTCCGCGACAATCTCCTGCTCGCCGCCCCCCATACCCCCGACCACGCCATCCACCAGGCCCTGCGGCGCACCCACCTCGACACCCTCATCGACCGCCTCCCACAAGGCCTCGACACCCCCGTCGGCCACTGCGGAAGCCACCTGTCCGGCGGCGAACGCCAAAGGGTAGCCATCGCCCGAGCCCTCCTACGCCAACCACGACTGCTGCTCCTGGACGAGGCCACAGCACACCTAGACGCTGCCAACGAGGCCGTCCTCCACGACATCATCGCCGAGGTGGCACGCCACACCACGGTGCTGGTCATCGCACACCGCCTGTCCACGGTCACCATGGCCGACCACATCCTCGTCATGGAAGCCGGCCGGGTCCGGGCAGCAGGAACCCATCACGAACTGATCGCCTCCGACCCCCTCTACGCACGGCTGGCGGCCACTCAATTCCCTGACCACAGCGGGGCCGGACAGGATCACATTGCCCGCCCCGCTGCTCGTTCCCAGCTGCTCATCGACTGAGGCGGATGGGCGGCCGTTCAAACGAACGCGAGTTCCAGGGCCGGACTGAACCGTCCTCAGCGCGAATGGAGCCAGACACCGCCGTACGCCACGATGGCACCTCCGGCAGAAGTGGCTGCGCCACGGATCAGGTAGAGGCCGGCCTCATTGCGCATCCGTCGTGCTCGTACCGCCCATCGGGATGTACTCGGGGGTTTCGGTGCCAGGGTCGGAGTCGTAGTCTCGTTCATGGACTTGAGCTTCTCCTTCGTCGGGAACGTTCGGTCTTCTGCAGACGGCTCCCTGCCCACCAGGGGGCCGTCGCCGTTTCCGGTGACGGCACTGCCGTTTGTCCGCCTATTGAGACACCACTGCGTCCCGTGGGGCGGATGACGTCAACGAAAGCACTCCGAATAGCGCTCTGACCAGCGAAAACAGTGCTTTGGTAGAGATAGTTCTTCTGTGTTTTCGTGGGCCAAAGCAAGTAGAGGACGTGTCTTCTCGGGGCATTCTCAGTCCTTTTGGAGCGAGACCTGCTCTTTCCTGTTCTCAGTGGGTGTCATGCCGAGGCCAAGCTAGACTCTTGTGAGTTCAAATAGGCTGTAGTGAGCTGGAGTTGGGCATGTCCAAAATGTTGCGAATGTCGAGCGTGGATGAGCTCCCTCCTGGGCCCAGGAGGGCCTTCGTGGGCGAGCTGTTCACCTACTTCCGCGCAGCCGGGCGCCCGTCACCGGTCAACATCGCAGCAGCCGTTGCTCAAACACATGGCTCCGCCCCTGTGACTGTGAGCCGTGAGACGGTCCGGAGGCTCCTCAAAGGCGAGACCACCAGCACCTGGCCCACAGTGAGAGCGGTGCACGAGGTTCTCTGCCGCATGGCAGACCAGGACCCGACGTGGAGAAGGTTCTCCGACTCCAACGACTACGACGAGGACAACGACACCCGCACGCTTCGCGAATTCATCCGCGATCTGTGGAACGACGCCGTCGACGGTGTTGAACCTGATGACGAGGCAGGACCCCCTCAGCTGGCGCCGGTTCCGCAGCCGTCTCCGCCGCCTGCCCCGGCGGGGGGCTGGGGCGGTGGTTCGAATCCAGGGGGGTGGGGTGCTTCGCACCAGCAGCCACAGGATGATCCCTGGGCCACCGGAGCGCCACAAAAGGAGACCAGCAGCCAGAAGGCGTACAGCGATGAACCTCCCTTCTGAGCGCGGACGACACGGTCTCGCCTGGCACCACGGCAACCGAGGCTGTCGTGCTTATGTCCATCGCATCCCAATGACGGAGAGCTGCTCCACCCGCTCCGGGGACAGCGTCGCGGCCCGGCTGCGCTGATTCCCGATCCAGGCCCCCAGCTTGTGCTCCCGCTCCTCATGGTCCGCGCCTACGATTCGCTCGACGTGTTTCCTCGGGACCTGAAGGTGCCCCTCGCGCTCGTAGAACTGCTTGGCGGCCTCGTAGTTCATCGCCCACTTGTCGGCCTGTGTATGGCGCGGGGGCGGCTTTTCGTCCTCGGTCGCGGGCTCGATTCCGAGGACCTGTTCGCACATCCACTGCTGCACCGTCGTCAGCTTCTCCCAGCCCAGCCGCTGCGCCTTGACCCATCGCCCGAGGTCTTCGCCGTGGTGCATGACGACTGCCGGGCTCGGTGGGCAGTTCGCCGCCGGCCTCTTCGAGGTGCTGTCGTGTGAGGTGGAAAGCCCGCTGCCACTCCACCGGCCAGGCTGGGCACCAGGAGGGGTCGATGTCCTCCAGCTGCTCGCGTCGTTCCGGCGACAGGGCGCCGGACCACGAGTCGACAGGGAGTCCTTCGGCCTGGCGCTGTTCGAGCTCCTGGGCGCGCCGGGCGGCGGCGCGGGCGTTCTTCAGCCAGATGCCGACCTTGTAGCCCTGGTGGGCGGCGCCGAGCGGGGCCAGAAGGTGCCCGTTCGTCTCGGCCCATCCGCGGGCGGTGGACAGGCCCTCCTCCCATGCGACGTCGAAGTGGGACCAGATCATGCCGAGCTTCTCCAGCTGGGCGATGCGGTCCTCGTCCATGTTCCCGCGGGCGTAGAACCTCCTGGCGTCGGCGGTCCACTGCCCCAGCGGGAACCCGGCGAGCGAGGCCGGCCACCCGACCCCCTCGGCTTCCTCGCCCTCCGGCACTCGGTAGGTGAACGGGACGCGCAGGTCGCCGTGCTCGCGGGCGAAGATGACAGCGGCCTGCACCCCCCGACGCCAGTGCTCGTGCTCCGGGTTGAGGACACGCAGGTTGATGAACGCAGCCAACTGCGCCGGGTCGCGGGGCGTGGAGAACTTCAGCAGGGCATTAGCAGGGGCGCTGACGCCTCCGGAGCCGTCGCCGCTCCCACCCGTGCTCTTCTCGCTCTCGTCTTTGGCTACGGGCTTGTAGCGGCTCGGGGCCTGCTGCTCCGCGAGGGTCTCCACGATCCTGGCGTCGTGAGCCCGCAGCGCCTCCAGCAGCTTGGCGAGCCCGCTGAACGCCCGGGAGGTCAGCATGCTGTCCGCCGTCTCCCCGGGTCCGAGCAGCACCGGCACCATGAGCGAGGCCATCTTCCCCTCGCCGGGCTGCATCCGCAGCGCCCGGCCCACGGCCTGGACCAGGTCGGGCATCGAGCCGCGTACGTCAGCCCAGTACACGGAGTCGCAGTTCTTGGTGTCGACGCCCTCGCCCAGGACCTTCACCGAGCACAGGAAGCACTTCTCCACGACGGTGCCGTCCGTGGCGATCCCGGCAGCGAACTCCCCGAGCAACCGGCGGCGGTGGAGCGGCTTGTGGTCGCCACACAGCCAGTCCGCCCAGATCGTCTTGGGGTACAGCTCCGGGTCGATCGCGTGCAGCTGCGCGGCGACGTCCGGGAGGCCGGCCGCGAACGCCTCGGCCTCCTTGACGACGTGGTGGAAGACGAGTGTGCGCCGGAAGTTCTCCTCCGCAGACGCCTTCACCAGGGCCGTCTGCAGAGCGGCGAGCCGGGCCCCGCGGACCTCTGCCGAGCGGCCCTCCGCGCCCAAGAGCTGGGCGGCCTGGAGCGCGGTGTCGGTGATGTCGACGCATACGACCTGGTAAGGGGCACAGATTCCCCGGTCGATGGCCTCCGAGAGCGTCAACGTGAACGCCCTGCTGCCAAAGGGGCCCTCGGGGTCGTCTTCCATGCTCGCGACCAGCTCGCCCGGTGCGCCGGCCTCGTCCTCGTCCCCGAGCTGCCACAGCCGCGGCGTGGCGGTCATGTACAACCGGCGCAGGGACGGGATCTTCTGGTTGTCGTGCACGACCGCCCACGGCTTGCCCAGCCGTCCCGACGTCCGGTGCGCCTCGTCCGTTTTGCCGGTCGTCGAGATGTGCACGTTGGTGCTGACGGGGGGTCTCACCTGATGGGCGTGTACGTGATGTGTGAGTGCTTGTGATGGGGATCAGGAGCAAGCGGATCAAACGTCGTTGTCGTCGAATCACTGCTGTGGCAAGTCGAGTGGGACCTCACCAGGCTGGTGTGGTGGTCCCGTCGGCTGCCAGGCCGTGAAGCAACAGTGCCTTCCATGTTCCGTCGGGATCACGGGCGGCACGTTGTTGGGCCAGGTCGTGCAGTGCCTGTCGGTCGCCTGAGTCCGCGGCGCGGCGGGCGAGACGCTCAGCTTCTGCAGGTTCCCCACTTGCTTCCAGACAAGCGGACAGAACGCCCAGTGCCCACGCCTGGCCCTCGTCGGTGGCGCGGCGCAGGAACGCTGTGGCCTGTTCTCCTTCGCGGCCCTTGGCCAGGCGCCGCAGGATTGCCCGGCGCAACGGGGCTGGTGCACGGAAGGCCAGGTCTTCGGCCGCGGCGAGCTGGCCGCCCTGCTCCCGGGCCATGATGAGGTCCCGCAGTGGGGTGGTGTAGCCGGCTGTGGCGGCCCGCAGCGCCAACTGCTCGGCCTCTGTGGTGCGCCCGTCCTGCTCGGCCTCCTCCACCAGGGCTCTGGTCGCTTGGCCTACGCCGGCTGCGGCGGCCCGTTCGAGCAACGCGCGGCACTGGGTCTCGCTGGTGGTGCCACTGTGGAGGCAGCGGTAGGCCAGGGCCCACAGGGCCCATGGGCTGTCCGCCTCGGCCGCTGACAGCAGAAGGCTCTCCGCTTGTTCTTCCTGGCCGCGCGACCGGTAGCGGCGCAGCAACTGCTCCAGGGCCCAGGCGTTCCCGTCGTCGCCCGCTGTGCGCAGCGCGTCATCACCGGCTGACGCGCGCCCGGTGCGGTCCCGCAGCGCTACCAGACTCCGCAGGGCCCAGGTCTCACCAGGTGGCAGAAGCTGGGTCCCGGAGTTGACGAATTCCGACAGAGGACGCGGACCTCCCTCGAAGTCGATGACGGTCCCTGCGGCGCGCAGCCTGCGTCGGCGCTCGTATGCGGCGATGGCATGGAGGTACATCCGTTCGGCGTCCTCGTCGCATCCTTCGGCCTCGGCGCGTGCGGCGAGGTCCCTCAGCGGCGTGGGTTCGTTGACGGCGAAGGCATCCATCGCCGCCTGCTCCGCGTCAGCTGCAGGTCCGGTCTCGGCTGCCAGCCGGGCCAGTTCTCGCAGCGCATGGTGATCGCCCACTGCGCGCAGCAACTGATGGGCGATGGGAAGATCACCGTTGGACTCGAGTTCGGCCGCGTACGCCCGCAAGACCTCCGGATCGTTGCTCTCTGCCGCCCTTTGGTACCAGTGCGCGGCTTCGTCTGCCTCTCCTTCTTCTTCCAGGGCTCGGGCCAGTAGGAGGATGGCTGCCGGGTTGCCGCTGGCGGCGGCGTCGCGGAGGGCTGTCTCGGCGTCCTCGTGCCGGTCTTGGTCCAGCAGGCGCTCCAGAAGGTCCTCCAGCGCTTCACCGCTGCCTGTGATGGCGGCTTGGCGCAGGACCCGCTCGGCCTCTTGAGCGTGCTGGTGTTCCTCCCATAGCCAGGCGAGGTCGGCGAACACCTCTGCCTGTCCGAAGTCCAGAGCCTTCTGGTAGAGCTCAATGGCGTGCCGGTCGCGCCATCGGCTCTCCGCAGCACTGCCGAGGGCTTGCAGCGTCTGTGGATCCTTCAGATGGTCACGAGCTGCCTCCCATAGGGAGGCGGGGGGAGCGGTGAAGCGGCGTTCGTGGCGGCCGTGCTGGTCCAAGTAGTCCGCCAGCCGGTACCGGGGTCCATCGGTGACCGGTGTTCCGGGGCGTTGACGCACCATGCTCAAGGGGCCGCGTGTGCCTTTGCACGGTTCTGCGGTGTAGGCGAGAGCGTCGACGATCCAAGTGTCAGGCAGCGCATCGTATTGGTCATCTGTCAGATATCCGTGGCTGGCTGCCTCCAGAAAAGCACGAGGCACTTGCGAGCCGGCTTCCAGACGACTGGCGTCCATGGCTGCACGGATCACGGCGAGGGCGCCCGGCGGGGCAGCGCGATAGCGTTCCAGCAGGGCGGGAGCGCCGGCCAGATACTGGGTGATACCGCCATCAACTGCCCGTTCCATGGCATCGGACAGGCGAGGATCGCGCCCGGAGAGGGTGCGCAGGTCTTCCAGAGCGGTTTCCCCGAAGGAAGCAGGAACGTAGAGGGCTTTGCCTTCGAGCAGTTCGCGGGCCTGGGGGTGGGAGTCGTCCTCGCCGGGAGCGGGGCGGCTGGTCAACGAGGCCCAGTACTCGGGCCAGGTCGTTCCCAGGATGAGGACGGGCGCGCGGTCTTGATCTTGTAGCAGGGCGCGCAGGCCGGCGGCGACGCGTTCTGCGGAATCTCCGGCCCTTTCACCCATATATCGTTGGATTTCGTTGAGCCAGATGGCAGTTCGCGGGCCGATCCCTTCCTCCAGTGCTACCGCCAGGGCTTCGGCCGGTGTCGGATCGAGGGGGTGCCACAGCCGCCAGCCAGCCGGCAATTCGTGGATCGCTTCCCAGCATGCACGGGTCTTGCCGGTAGATGATTCGCCGATCAGCACGACCATGGCGCTGGTGCCGGACGCGGCGCGCGCCACCACTGCTCGCACGTTTTCATCGTGATCGCGTCGCACGTACATCGGCAGCGGACCCGGCTCACCCGGCCCCACGGCAATGGCCTGATGTACCTCCCAGCTGGCCGTCGCATCCTGCGGGGTCAAGGCTGCCACTGGCGTGCCGCGTTGTGGCGGGGGCGTGGAGTCCCTGCCTGGCGGCGCAGGGTGCACATGCTGGTGGAATTCGGCGATGTACATGTTCCCGGTGTTGGCTATCCCGCCGTGGCTGGCGAGTGCGCTGCCGGTGTCCGATGCCTGTGCCTGTGGTTTCTTGCGGAAACCCGCCACCGGTCCGCCCTGCTCTCTTCCGTTCCGTTCGTGCTGTCCGCTGCGTTCCGGTTAGCGTTCTGTCGGTTGGACTGCTGCTGGTTCCTCGATTAGGTGAGCTGGATGCCGGTGTTGGCGGTGCCACCGTCGGCGTCGGCGTCTCCGGTGTGCTCGGCCTGCATCTGACCGTCTAGGCGCGTGGCCGGGCCGGTGATACCAGTGTTCGCCTGGCCCTGGTTCCTTGCGGTTGCGGTTCCAGTGTTGGCCGCGTGCACGACGGGGTCGTTCTGCTGGCCGCCGAGCATGGCGTATGCCAGCCCGGCCACTCCTGCACAAGCTCCCACCACGCTGGCCAGCCCGTCAGCGGTGCCGAGGTCCACCAGCAGCCATACCAGCACCATCGCCGCGATCAGCAGAAACGAGGCGCTGATGAGTGCGGTCTTCTTCCACCCTTGCATGCCTGCCATCCTCCACCCGCCATGCTAGCCCCGTCATCCGGAATCAAGTATCCCGACGGTGAAGTCAGCGGTTCATGCTCAAGCCGGCCTGGCAACGGTTGAGATCAGCTCTCTCGGCGTCGGGTTCAACCGGCGCCGACAATCTTGGTGAACCGCCGGATGCGCGCCCGCATCCGGCGGGGCGGGAGGAGGCCGGGCGCCCGGCCTTCCGAGTGCACCCCGTACGCGCGGGGACGGTCCCAGTACGGAAACCGGCACGGCCCTGGGACGTGAGTGCACCCCGTACGCGCGGGGACGGTCCCGGATCGATCCGTTCGGCGGCGAGGCGCCTCGGGTGCACCCCGTACGCGCGGGGACGGTCCCGACGCGCCAGCGGTTCGACTTCAGGTTGCTGTGTGCACCCCGTACGCGCGGGGACGGTCCCTGCACCGGCTCGGCATGCACACCACCCGGGCGGTGCACCCCGTACGCGCGGGGACGGTCCCTCCGTCCACGCCCCGAGCACGGACAGGTGCCCGTGCACCCGTACGCGCGGGGGCGGTCCCGGATGCAGGTGCCCACGATGAGCGACGCTGGCCGCAGGCCGCCGCCACAAGGCGGCAGCCCTGTCGCTGAAAGACCAAAGTCAGAGATAACCGGGCCCACGCTATGCCGAGAGATGCAGCAGGAAGCCACGGCTGAGCTCCAGACCATCCCGGCCAGGCTGACCTCGACCTAGGAAACCGTGATTCACCGGTTCGGGTATTCGCCCGCCGGGACCGGCCGGGCTGGGGCAAGGTCGTGGGTGAGTCGGCCGGGCCCATGAGCGAGGCGGCGCTGCAGCGCGCCCCCCGGCCAGCCTTTGAGGTGTCGCCGGCGTTCTGGCCGGTGAGAGAGGGGCGGAGCATGTGGGAGACCGAGGAGTTCGGCAGCCAGCATGAGGGCCGGCCCGGTGTCCTGTTGGCCGACGGCACCGAGCCGGGCCCGGTGTACTTCGACGCGGGGAGCGGGCCGACGATGCACCAGAGCACTGACTGGTGGGTCTACGACGGCACGCTCGGCGCCCCGCTCGCCACCGAGCTGCGCGGTGCGTGTTCATGCGGCTGGCGCGGCAGCACCCGCTACCCGCTCGACTGGGAAGCCGTCGACCGTCGGCGCCCGTTCCTGGCCGACACCAGCGGACCGGAAGACGACTGGGACACCCACATCACCGAAGTACAGGCCCGCACTGTGCCCGTGCCCGCGGACCTCGCCACCCTCCTCGACCAGGTCGAGACACACCTCACCACCCTGGTCGCCGACGAACCACTGGCCGCACTCCGCGCCGTCGCCGCCCTGGAACGCCTCACCGAACGGGTAGCAACCGACACCGCGTTCAGCATCGACACCGCAGACGGGCACAGTGAGACACCATCGCCCAGGCACTCGGGATCAGCGAACAAGCCGCCCGCTCCCGCCTCACCCGCTACGCACTCCGCCGCTGACCCTGGAGATCGGGCGGGCCCGGGTGCCGTCCTGATCCCCCCTATGAACGTGGTGGGTTCATGCCAGCGTGGCGTGGCGGCGGGGGTCTGCGTACACCCGTGCCCTGACCCCCGATTCCCCGGGATCACGTCGCACGGGCCCGATTCCTCACGCTGCCCACTCCGGGCCGCCATCGAGAGACAACCTGGTTGCCTCCGCTACATGTTCAGTCCTCGGCCGACTGCTGGGGCGGGGAGCCGTCCACGTGGCCGCGTGAGGATTCTGCTTCTTCAGCGGCACCGGCCTGGGTGTAGGCGGTGGCGGAACGTTCCCACGCTTCCTTGATGCGCGCAGGGTCCGCGCTGGCGGCGTCCAGCGTGGTGGCCAGCTCTTCCCACGCTTTGCCCGTACGGAACCAGTCGCCCTCTGCGACCAGCATCGTTGCAGCACGCTCACCGGCTTGGATGGCTTCGTCGAAGCGTCGCGCTTCGCGTAGGGCGGTTCACATTCCCGAAGCCGAACGCGCGGCGGCCCTGGCCTGGATCGACCGGCACGCCGACGATTGAGGCGTGTCTTTCGGATCGTCTCGCCGACCGGACGAAGACGGCGAAGTCGACCGCGACGATCCGGTCCAGGCCGACTTCGGCGTCGGCCCGGGCCGGCAAGGGGTGAAGACCTTGTCCCAGGCGCCGTCGACGGCCCGCTTCCGCAGCCGGTCGTAGTCCCGCGTTGAGGCTTGGAGCGACGCTGCGCGCCGACGTCTCCGGCGAATCGGCGCGCAGCCATGCCGTTGGGCCAGGGCCGGGACCGGCGCTTCGCGACGGCCGAACCGGTGCGTGGGTCCCGCTGGGTCCGGTGGATACTGGCGTCCGATGGCTTCCGACCGCGCGACGCGCCTTCGCCGACTCGCCCGTACGCTCACCGAACGGTTCGGCCTCGCACTCCACCGGCACGGTGCGGTCGAGGCCGAGTGGTCCGGCTCGGCACGCGCGTGGACGTTCGCGTGGACCGACGGGCCGACGGTCGCGCAGGTGCGGGCGGCCTGCCGGGAGGCCGGGCCGGCGGCGGGCGAGGGCCTTCGGTACGCGCGAACGCTCTCGCAGGACGCCGTCGCACTCGGTGCCGTCCGCCTGACGGTCTCCTCCACCGGCACGAGCCGTCGTCCCCTCCTCCGTCCGGCCGACATCGAGGCGCTGCTGAGGGACGAGCCGTTCCCGATGCCGCGCACGGACCGGGAACGCGCGCTCGTGTACGCCGTGGTCTACGAGATCCACGACGCGCACCACCGCAACCAGGCCCGAGCTGAGGAGATCTGCGGGCTCATCAACCAGTACGGCCTGGCGATGTTTCTGCGCCGGTGCGGAGCCGAGCTGTCCCCCGTCGAGATCCTGACCGCCCACTACGCGGCGACGCACGCCCACCCCGCATGGCGCTACCAGCTGGCCCCGATGGACGCGGACGTGCTGGTCCGGGCGGTCCGGGAAGACCCACGGGCGTCGGCGGAGCTCATCACTGCCGCCCTTGCCCTCCTGCCCGGGCTGCCTGCTGAGTTCGCCGCGGCCGAGGCCGAACTCCGGACCCGTCTCGAGCACGCCGCGCCGACGGCGTAGTCAGGGGCAGGCAAGGGCTGTTCCTGCCTGGCCGGGCGTCGGCCCCGGGCGGGGTTCGTCCCGGCGCTCGGCCCGCACTGTCACACCCCCCTCATACACTGCCCGCCATGAGCGTCTCTCTCTACTACAGCGCACACCGCACGACACCACTGACCGAGGCCGAGTCGGCCTCCATCGCGCGCGTCGTTGCCGCACACATGGCGTCGTTTCCCTACAGCGACGAGGAAAGCCTGTACGTGTACGACCGGCGTGCGGCCGGGCCTCGGGAGATCGTCGCCGGGTCCACCAAGATGCCGCTCGATCCCGGTCGTCTGATGCCGGTGATCGCCCATCTGCTGGATTCCGTGACGGAGCTGCGCCGGGCCATGCCGGATGCCGAATGGCGCGTGCACATGGACGACCTCGACGTCCCGTGGGACGAGGCCGAGGGGTACGCCCTGCCCGGGATGCGCGACGCGGACCTGATCGCGGAGCTCGCCGCGGTCCCGGACGGGGCGGCGGGATGAGGGAGGAGAGCGCGGAGAAGTCCGCAGACGCCTTGCCGCCCACGCCGGAGCAGCGGCGGCTCATCGAGTTCGGTGAGACGCTGTACCGCCGCATCGCTCCGGACGCCGACATCGGTCACGTGCTGCTGCCCGAGGACGGTGCGGTCGGTGTCGTGCACCGCGTGCGGGGCGGCGGGACGATCCTCGTGGCAGCCGACCGGTCGGTGCTCTTCTTCGGCTCGGCGCTCGACACCAGCGCCGCCCTGATCGACTTCCGGGCCGGCCGGCGCACGCCTGTGGAGAAGTTCCAGTAGCGGAAGAGGCGTTGTCACGTTGGTGCGGTGTTGATCGATTGAGGGCGCGTCAGGGTGTGTAGGGGTTGGGTGGGGGCCTGGCTTACGCTGCGATGGGCTGGTCGGTGGCACCGGTGATCTCGTCCCAGATGGCGAAGCGGGTGGTCATCTCGGTGCGGTATTGGGTGGCGGTCATCAGGTGGCGGCGTGGTCGGAAGTGCGGTGAGATGCCGCTGAACGCGGACAGGAACCGCTGGGCCCCGCCGGTACTGCGGAATCCCTTCATCGCGCGTTCGCGCTGCCTCGTCGGCTGATGACTGTTCTCGGCCCGGTTGTTCAGACCCTTGTGGGCGCGGTGTTCTACGGAGGGCATGATCTCGCGGTGGGCCGCGCCGTAGGAGCGGAGCTTGTCGGTGACGATCACCCTCGGCACCGAGCAGGTCTTCTTGACCAGTTTGTGGAAGAACCGCCTGGCCGCAGCGGTGTCTCGCCGGTCCTGGACCAAAATGTCGAGCACGTTGCCATCGGCGTCGACGGCCCGCCACAGGTACTTCAGCTCACCGTTGATCCTGAGGAAGACCTCGTCCAGGTGCCACTTGTCGCCCGTCTGCACACGCCGGCGGCCCAGGCCGTTGGCGTAGACCTGCCCGAACTTCGTACACCAGCGGCGGACCGTCTCGTGGGAGACGAGCACGCCGCGTTCGAGCATCAGCTCCTCGACCTCGCGGAACGACAGCGGGAAACGGAAGTACAGCCACACGCAGTGCGCGATGATCTCCACCGGGTACCGGTGCCCCTTGTACGACGGCGGCGCGCTGTCCACGGACGACCCCTCCCAGCACGACCAACCAGAAGATCATCCCAGGCCGGTCAGTCAACGTGACAGTGCCCACCGGGCACGCACGCGCCGTCGCCTCCGACGTCCAGCGGCACGCCGGCCGGCTGCCGAAGGACAACGGCCGACGGGCACTTGCCGAGGTGGTGCTTGCCGAGGCGGAACGGCGGCTGTCCGTGCCGACGGAAGGCACCCTGCGCTGCGCCCAGGGCCGCGCCCGGCTGGTCCGCGCCTTGTACGGGCGGCTGGACCGGCTTGCACAACCCCCGCCCGCCACGGGGGCTTCCTGAAGCTGCCGCGTGCCCGGGCGGGACCACGGTCCCCGGGTGCGCGGCGTATCGCCCCGCCCGGACCCCGGGCGGACAGCACCACTCGATCCGACACGAGAGGGGCACCACCATGACCACCGTCATCGAGCCCGCCGCCGTCGCGGTCCGGGCCAGGCAGATCCTGGACGCCTGGCAGGCCGACCCCGAGTTCGGGCGGCTGTGGGAGGGCTGCGCGAAGTACAGCAGCGACTGGGACGACTTCTACGGCTACCCGATCATCCTCGACTACGACGCTGTCGCCGACGCGCCCGCCCTGTTCACCGAGACCACCCGCGCCATGGCGCTCAAGTCCGCCATGTACGAGCTCACCGGCTACGACGAGAAGCGGGCGGAGCTCCCGCTGCCAGTCCCCGTCGACGTCATGTCGCACGCCCTGTGCGCCCAGTTCACCCTGCTCTCCCGGATGCAGGACCGCACCGGCATCAAGTTCGTCCACATGACCGACATGGAAGACGGGATGGCCGGCGGCACCTGGAACCACGGCGACTTCACCCACCAGAGATACCGCGCCGCCTTCGGCCCGGTGAACGACCGGTTCTGGATCGACGCGGCCGAGACCGAGCGCCGCCGCCAGGTCCTCGACGAGGTGTACGGGCGGATCGGCGTCACCGAGCGAGGAAGGAAGGCTGCCATCCTCTCCGTCGCAGCGGCGTAACCTCCGGCTCGTCAACGGCCGTCTCGGTCTTGGGCGGCGGTGCGATCCGGTCCGGCCCCAGTCCCACCTTGTGCGGATGGACGCACGCCGGGGTCCGGTCGGCGGTGTACCGAAAGCCGTCGGCCGGATCGAACGGGCACTCCCAGGACGGCCGGTCGTAGACCACGAACTCCTCGCGCGGCAGCCGCTTCGACGGGCAGATCCCGCACGTCGGATGGTCCTCGCCCTGGGAGAAAGGCTCGCTCATACCGAGCACCGTAGCGGGACATGAGTCTGGCCCCGGCCACAACCACACAAACGAACACGGCTGAGTGGGCGGCGGGTCAGTGATTGGGTCAGCAGGCGCCGGCCCCATCTCGACCTGGCCATGGCCCCGGACATCCGGCCGATCTCCGTCCCGTTCGGCGCGCCGGGCAGAGCTGCTGTCCGGCCGGGGTCGTACATGTCCAGCCACATCGCGAGATCCAGGGTGCTTTCCAGGCCGCGGCGGGACGCCGAGGTGATCCGGGGCGCATCGTGGTCGGCTACCTGCTGCAGCCGGGCGCGGTCGATGAGCTCGAAGACCCGGTGGTCCGGGCGCGCGAGCAGGTCGTGGGCGTGCTCCTGGAGGGCGACTGCGTCGGCCGGTCACCCACCCCAGCCAGTTCTCCAAGTACACCTACGACCTGCGGGAAAAGGTCAAGATGGTGTTCGGTCGCGAAGAAGATGAACGCCGACAACCGCGCGGCGTACCTCGACTCCACGACCGACTTGTGGAGCGTCGGCCTACTGGCGGGCGTTGATGACGTCCGCCGGGCGTCCGCCGAGTGCGACGCGGCCGGGGATCAGCGTCGCTGCCGCGGTGAGCACCACGGCGAAGCCGAGGACCCCGAGGAACATCGGCAGGTCGACGGACGGCTGGGCGGCGCCTGTCATCCCGACGCTGAAGGCGGTGAGCACCGCGAGCGAGATGGCCGTGCCAAGCACCGCGGCGACCAGGACGATCAGGGCGGACTCGATCCTGAGCATCGACATCACCTGGCGGCGGGTCGTGCCGACGAGCCGCAGCAGGGCGAACTCGCGGGTGCGGTCCGAGACCGACATGGCCAGGGTGTTGACCACGGCGATCGCGGTGAACGCGATGATCAGGCCCATCGCGAGGTAGTTGACCTCGGCGTTGGACTGCTGCACGTCGGCCTGGCGGTCGTCGACCTGGGTGCGGTCGAGGACGCCGATGCCCGGGAGGCGCTTGAGGGCGTCGGTCAGCTGCTCGCGGCTTGCCTTGCCGTCACCGGCCGTCTTGACGAGGACGGAGGAGGCGAGCGGGTTGTCGACGTGCCGGGCGACCAGGTCGTGCGACATGGTCAGGTCGCCGAATCCCAGCCCCCGTTCGTAGACGGCGGCGACCTTCAGCTCGGCCACGGTGGCGTCGCCGAGCGTCACCTTGAGCGTGTCGCCGGGCTTCTTGCCGAGGTGGTCGGCACAGACGTCGCTCATCGCGATGCTCTTGTCCCCGAAGCCCTTGAGGCTGCCCCGGGAGACGCCTGGATCCCAGTTCGTGGTGAGGCCCTGCACGGAGATGCCCTGCGTCGGGTACTGGTCGAGGCCGACGCGGACCTGGGTCCGGACGATCTCGGTGACCTGGGTGACGCCCGGTAGGGCGCGCAGCGCGTCCGTCGCCTCGGCGGGGACGCCGGGGCCGTTCGAGGAGACCACCCAGTCCGCCTTGTTACCCGCCTTGGCCTGGGCCGAGGCGGCGTCGCCCATGGTGGTCTGCACGAACAGGACGGTGCAGGCCATGCCGATGAGCAGGACCAGTGGGGTGACCGCAGCGGCCATCCGCTTGGCGTTGGCCCGGGCGTTGGCGGTCGCAAGGTGACCGCCGACGCGCGAGAACTTCAGCGGGATCCCGAGGATCGCGACGGCGATGCGGGCGATGACCGGGCCGAGCAGCGAGACCGCGACGGCGAGGACCACGACGGACAGGAACGTGACGGGCTGCGAGGCCGGTTCGGTGCGCAGGAAGCCCAGCAGGACGACCACACCGATGCCGAGGGCCAGGACGAGCATGCCCACGCCGAGCCGTCCCCACGCGAAGTGTCGCTGTTCCATGGACGCCTCGGACAGGGCCTCGGCCGGGCGGATGCGGGCGGTGCGGCGTGCGGAGATGCGGGCCGCGACCCACGCCCCGAGCAGGGACGCGCCGACGGCGGCGGTGAACGGCACGAAGCTGAAGGTGAGTTCGAGGGTGTCGGGGATGGCCTTGAAGTCGATGAACTTGCTGTGCAGCCAGTACGCGATGGGCAGACCCGCGAGCGAGCCGAGTCCGCCCGCGAGACCGCCGATGATCAGGGCCTCGCGGCCGATCAGCTGACGGACCTGCTTGGGGGTCGCGGCGATGGCGCGCAGCAGGGCGAGCTCGCGGTAGCGCTGCTGGATGGAGAGCGCGAACGTGCCGACGACGACGAGGATCGCGACGAGCAGCGACGTACCGCCCATGGCGCCGCCCATGGAGACGAGCTTGACTCGGGCCTTGCCCGCGTCGAGGAACTCGATGGGGCCGCGCTCGCCACCGGTGGCGACGGCGTACTTGCGGCCGTCGCCGGCGAGGGCCTTCTTGGCCTGGTCCGCGAGTTCGCTCGCCAAGACTCCGGGCTTGGGCAGCAGGCCGACGGTCGCGACCTGGCCGGCCCGTCCGGAGAGGTTGCGGGCGGTCTCGTCGGAGAAGAACAGCGAGGTCTGCTGGTGCAGGTCGCCGCCCTTGGCCGCCGCGATGCCGCTGACCTTGTACGTCGTCGGGGCGCCGGTCGACTGGACGACGAGGCTGCTGCCGGTCTTGAGGCCAGTGCGGGCCGCGAGTTCCCGGTCGAGGACGACCTCGTCGGCGCCCACGGGTGCCTTGCCGTCGGTCAGCTCGAACGGGGTCAGCGCGGCGGAGGACCAGGCGTGGCCGTAGGACGGCTTGCCGTCGATGCCCGGCACGATCTGGCCCTGTGGGCCGACCGCGTACGCCGGGAAGTTCGTCTCGGGCACCGCCTTGCGTACATCGGGCAGGCCGGCGAGGGTCTCGGTGGTCCCCGCGGGCAGCCAGACCCGCTCGGCCAGCGGCTTCGCCTTGTGCTTCTCCTTGTCCTTGCCTTTCTTCTTCTTGATGGTGGTCTGGTGGACGTTCTGGTCGGCGCCGACGATGACCGGGGCGGCGGCGTAGCGCTCGGTGGCGATGGTGCCGCGCAGACCGGTCTCCAGGAGGATGCCGCAGGCGGTGACCAGGGCGGCGGCGCAGAACAGGGCGAGGAAGGCGCCGATGAAGCCGCCCTTCCTGGCCTTGAGCGTCTGCAGTGCGTAGCGCAGCATCAGGCCCACGCTCCCAGGTGTGTCATGCGCTCGGCGACGAGTTCGGCGGTCGGGGCGTCCACCTGTCCGGCGATCTTGCCGTCGGCCAGGAAGAGGACGGTGTCGGCGTACGAGGCGGCCACCGGGTCGTGGGTGACCATGACGACGGTCTGGCCGGTCTCGTTCACGCAGGCGCGCAGCAGGGAGAGGATCTCCTTGGCGGTCACGGTGTCGAGGGCGCCGGTCGGCTCGTCGCCGAAGATGACGTCGGGCCGGGTGATGAGGGCGCGGGCGATGGCGACGCGTTGTTGCTGGCCGCCGGAGAGTTCGGCGGGCCGGTGGCCGGCCCGGCCGCTCAGGCCGACGCGGCCGAGGATCTCGTCGAGCCAGTTCGTGTCGAGGCTCTCGCCCGCGAGGCGCATTGGCAGCTCGACGTTCTGACGGACCGACAGGGACGGGATGAGGTTGAACGCCTGGAAGACGAAGCCGATGCGCTGGCGGCGCAGCTTCGTCAGCTGGGTCTCGTTCATCTCGTTGAGCTGGGTGTCCCCGATGTAGGACTGGCCCGTGGTCGGCTTGTCGAGGCCGGCCGCGCAGTGCAGGAACGTCGACTTGCCGGAGCCCGACGGGCCCATTACCGCGGTGAAGGAGCCGCGCTCGATCCCCACGGAGACCCCGTCCAGGGCGCGGACGCCGCGGCCGTTCTTGCCGTACACCTTGGTCACGTCGGCCAGACGAAGGGCGTGCCCCCGGTTGACCGTGCTGTAGCCGTCGGGGGAAGGGCGGCTCGTCTCGGTCACCATGTTGCGACCTGTCCTCTCCACAGTGCGGTTCCGGGTTTCAGGGGGTGATTTTCGAGCGTATATGGCATCGAGTCGAGCGTGGTCCGTAGTTCTGTAATCGATCCGCTTCGGGGCCGTTTTGGTCAGTTGACCTGGTGCTCGCCGGTGGGCTGAGGCGCGTCTGCGGCGCTGCACCTGGGCCGGGTACCGCATAGCGTCAGGACGATGGAAACAACACACCGGCCCGCCGCCCGGGTCATCTGCCTGGACGCTGCCCACCGCCTGCTCCTTCTGCACTGGCGGGATCCGTTCGACGGGACATGGCTCTGGGAGCCGCCCGGTGGCGGCATCGAGCCCGGCGAGACACCGCTGGTGGCGGCACGACGTGAGCTGGTCGAGGAAACCGGCCTTGACCCGGCTGCTGTCCTTGACCGGTCGGTGCTCGTCGACCGTGATGTGCAGTGGAACGGCAAGCGGCACATCGGGACGGAGCATTTCTTCGTCGCTCAATTTGCCGACGAGCAACCATCCCTGGTGCGAACCGGCCTGCTCCCCGACGAGCAGGCCAATTTGGACACGCATGCCTGGATCGCATGGTCGGATCTGGGCTCACTGCCGGACCCCCGTGCGAATCGAACTTTGCAATAGTGCTTCTGGAGTTCGATTGTGACCCGGCTCCTGGGGTGGCTTTCGGTCGGCTCGATAGGCCTATTGTCTGGAAACTTGCAATTCGCTTGATGGGTAGGGGTTCTGTCTATATGTTTGCTCAGGTTGCAGCAGCCAATGTTTTTGCGTCGGTCGTACGTGTGCCTGGCCGCAGCACAGCGCATCGCTCGGGGGAGCCAGTTGACACCTCCAGCTCTGCCCTGCTGTGTTCCGGGCCGTCAGGAGGGGGAATCAATTGAGCATCACCCGTCAACGGATCGGGGCGGTCATCGGAGCGGCAGGCATCACAGCTGCCCTCATGACCGGCACTGCACCCGCCCATGCGCAGCCCACCGTCCAAGCGCTGAGTGACGATTGCCGCAAGGCCGTTCAGTCCGCTGCCGCGCGCGGTGAGCACACCGTCACTTGTACCCAGGTGTCCGGGACAACGGCCGCCGCGTCCACCGCGATGTCGGCGGCGGCCGGGCTGTCATGCAGGGCCGGCTACCTCACCTATGACCGGCACAAGGCGTGCTCGGTGAGCAGTCTGCGGTTCGACATCATCGAGGTGCCCAGCGGGAAGCTTCTGGGCACGATGAACATCCGGGTCACTCAGCGCACGTCGCTGGCGGCCAGGGACTCACGGACCTGGAAGCACACCATCGGTCTCTACCCGACCAGCGCCAGCGGGGCGGCGCGGGGCGTGATCGCAAGCCTGAAGCTGAATTGCGGCAAGTCCGCGAAGACCAAGTGCACGGTGACCTCCGCTCCCGGTGCCAAGGGGCTGTCGGTCAAGAAGGAAACCAGCTTCCCGTTCGCCCTGAAGTCACCCGGGTCGAAGACGCTCAAGCACAAGGAAACACCTGTCGTCACCCTGAAGGCGGCCGTCGGGTCACCTGCCACCGGCAGCCTTGCGCAGGCCGCCACCGTGCGCTGCGACTCCGTCAAGGGGATCACGACCAAGGCAGGCGGGTGTGTTCACCCCGGATACGTTCCTGTCTTCGCGATGTCCCGCACTGACAAGAACGTCAAGGAAGCGGCGCAGCATGTCTGGGACGCGCAGCGCAAGCTGAAGGGGCATCCGGGGCTGCCCGGCGTGGGCAAGCCCCTGCACCGCACCACTGACAAAGAGCTGATTAAGAAGAACCGCGGCAAGGCCTGCCCGAGCAGTCTGCCGCGCCCGACGGGCAAGAGCTGCGACGAGTACCCCTTCGCGTCGACCAAGGAAGGCGGAGCGACGGGTGTCTTCAGCCGCAGGATGATCAACGAGAAGCACAACAGCACCGCCGGTGGATCCAAGTACCTGCTCAAGGCGTACAAGGACAATAGGATCCTGAACGGCGACGCCTTCTGGGTCGCCATCTCCTGACGCCGAGGAGGCACCCGGTATGCCGGAAGAACGCGGGACCACCCGTGTGTGGGTGTATGCCCGTCAGTTCTACATCGTCGACCCCGACCTCGGTACCGACCAGGCACCGGACATCGCGGACGCCGGCAACGGGCTGATCGCCGTCGAGGAGGACGGGGCCGGCATCCTGACCGGACTGACCCTCGGACCGGTCGAGGTCACCGTCACCACGCACGCGTCCGAGCCACCGCTCCACGAGGGTGACTGGGACGAGGTGGTGGAGACGTCGTTCATCTCCACCACCGGCTCGGCTCTTGTCACCTCCTGGGAGGACGGCGAAGCCGAGGACCTGCCCGACCTCGCCACCAGCGGACCGGGAAGCTACCGCGTGCGTGTCCATGCTCGCGGCCGTGACGAGGGACGTGCCAAGGACGGTCTCGGCCCGGACGACGACCCGGTCGAGGTCTACCTGCTTCAGGTGTGGCCCGCTCCCGCGGCCGGAGAACGGATCATCCGCCAGACCGACCAGGTCGGCGACGAATGGCGCCAGCTCTAGAAGAACAACGGGTCCGCCGCCACAAAGCGGCGGACCCGTCACTCAAAGACCAAGGGCCAGAGACAACCAGGCCCCACGCTATGCCGAAAGACCCAGCAGGAAGCCCACGGCTGAGCTCCAGACCATCCCGGCCACGCTGACCTCGACGCCAGGGAACCGTGATTCACCGGTTCGGGTATTCGCCCGCCGGGCCCGGCCGGGCTGGGGCAAGGTCGTGGATGGGCCGACCGGGCCTACAAGCGAAGCGGCGCCTCCGCCTCCGCCGGGCTGGCCTTCGAGACTCACCGGCGTTTCGGTGGGGGAGGGGCGAAAGATGTGGGAGACCGAGGAGTTCGGCAGTGAGCACGAGGGCCGGCCCGGGGTTCTGGTGGCCGATGGCACGGAGCCGGGCCCGGTGTATTTCGATGCCGGGAGCGGGCCGACGGTGCACCGGAGCGTTGACTGGTGGGTCTACGACGGCACGCTCGGCGCCCCGCTCGCCACCGAGCTGCGCGGTGCGTGTTCGTGCGGCTGGCGCGGCAGCACCCGCTACCCGCTCGACTGGGAAGCCGTCGACCGCCGGCGCCCGTACCTGGCCGACACCAGCGGACCGGAAGGCGACTGGGACACCCACATCACCGAAGTACAGGCCCGCACCGTGCCCGTGCCCGCCGACCTCACCGCCCTCCTCGACCAGGTCGAGGAACGCCTCACTGCTCTGGTCGCCGACGAACCGCTGGCCGCCCTCCGCGCCGTCGCCGCCTTGCAGCGCCTCACCGACCGTGTGGCAGTTGACGCTGCGTTCAGCGTCGACACCGCGGACGGACCGCAGTGGGACACCATCGCCCAGGCGCTCGGGATCAGCGAACAAGCCACCCGCTCCCGCCTGACCCACTACGCCCTCCGCCGCTGACCCCGGAGGTCGGGCCGTCCCGATCTCCAGCACGCGGCCGCTGATTCATGCGGAGGTGGCGGGGCTGCGGCATGTGTCCGCGTACACACGGGCCTTCACACCCTGCGCTCCGGGTTCGCGTCGTACGAGCATGATGCCGGAGGTGGCCCACCGCTGCTCCAGCTTGGCCATCACGGCGTGGGCGGTTGCCTCGTTGGCGGCAGTGATGTCGAGAACCACAAGGCCAGGCTCGTCGATGTGCTGGGCGTCGATCTTCATGCCGAATCTGACGCGGCCATCGCCCGACCACAGACCCGACCATGAGGCCGACCACGGACCCGACCACGCCGGGCCGCACCCCGGTCCCGCAGACAACGTAGGGAAGTTTGAGTGGCCTGAGCCAGGCTCTCCGTGAGCGGCGGGCCGTTGCAGGCTGTCTGGGCGTAGGCGATACGGCGGAAAGAGCGCGCACGTCGGTGACTGGGACGGCCCGGGCGGGAAACCGTGAGGGTCTGCGCACACTCGACGGGACGGAGAACAGGTGATGGCCACCACAGCGGGCACCGCCCGGGCGGCAACCGCGATCCCCAACAGTCTTCAGCTACCGGGGATCATTCTCGGAGTGGGGCTGGGCGGGTTTGTCGACGGCATCCTGCTGCACCAGCTCCTGCAGTGGCACCACATGCTCACCAGCACCAACCACGACCGCATTGGGGTGAAGTACTACAGCCCCCACACGGTCTCTGGCCTCGAGATGAACACCCTGTGGGACGGGATCTTCCACGCCGTGTGCTGGATCGCCGTCCTGCTGGGTCTGGGCATCCTCTACTCCCGGGTCACCCACAACCGGCGGGCGGTGTGGACATCTCGCAAGCTGTGGGGCTGGATTCTGGCCGGCTGGGGCATCTTCAACCTCGTCGAAGGCATCCTGGACCACCAGATCCTCGGCATCCACCACGTCCACGGCGGCCCCCACCAGGCATGGTGGGACGCCGCCTTCCTCATCCTGGGCGCCCTGTTCCTCGTCGGTGGCTACCTCATCCAGCGCAACGCCCGGCCCTTCGACCCCGAGGCCCCCACGGATTCGAGCCGACTGCGGGCCGCGCCTGATGGACGGCATGCAGCCCATGCACCACGGCAGCGGCGGGGGATACCTGCCGGAGACGGTCCTGACCGTGACCATCCTGCTCAGCGCGGCAGCGAGCTACCTCCTCGCCGCAGGCCAGGCCCGCCGCCGCAACCCCGCCCAGGGCTGGAACCCCTGGCGCTCCGTCTCATTCCTCGCGGGACTGGCCCTCCTCGCCGTCGCGCTGCTGCCACCGCTGGGGCCAGCCGGACACTCCGACTTCCGCGCGCACATGGCCCAGCACATGCTCATCGGCATGTACGCGCCGCTGGCCCTCGTCCTGGCCGCGCCGGTCACCCTTCTGCTGCGCACCCTGCCGACCGCCCGGGCCCGGCGGGTCACGGCCCTGCTGCACAGTCCGCCGGCACGGGCCCTGGCCCAGCCCGCGACCGCCCTGGTGCTGAGCACCGGCACCCTGGGGCTGCTGTACTTCACGCCGCTGTACAACACCGTCAGTGCCCACCCCGCCGGACACTGGCTCCTGCACGCGCACTTCCTGGCGTCCGGATGCCTGTTCGCCTACGTCATCGCCGGCCCCGACCCCGCGCCCAGCCGACCCGGCGTCCGGGCCCGGCTGGTCTACCTCGGCTTCGCCATCGCCGTACACGCCCTGATCGCCCAGGCCATGTACGGCGGAATCTTCGTCGACATCCACGCCCCCATCTCCCAGGTCCAGCAAGGCGCCGAGATCATGTACTACGGCGGAGACATCGCCGAACTCCTCCTTGCCGGAGCACTGGTGGTCACCTGGCGGCCCGAACGCCGCACCCGGGCTACGGCGCCGCCCCAGCTCCCTGCCCTGAGCGCCTCAGCCGCACCGCAGTAAAGCCAGCACGCGACTGCTCCTGTCCATACGGCTGTGGTGGCACCCCTACTGGGAGACCGTCCCCTCGGTGCCGGCCGCGCGCTCCGAGCTGCGTCAGATGGCCCGCGCCCGGGGAGCCGTCCGGGCCGCGTGACCTGGCACCTCGGTCGACCAGGAGCACCGGGTTGCGACAAGGGTTGCGCCTACTGTTGCGCGACCCGACGGGCCGTCTCCGCGTTCTCGCAGGCCACCACGCGGTTTCGCCGTGGTCGGAGTGCTGACATCCCCGTTGCGGCCGCTCTGCCCATGTCCCCTGGCTGGAGTGAAGGAGTAAGGGACGGGCGGGATGGGCGGTACGGCCGCGGCCGGGGATCGGGGCGCGCTCAGCCGGTTGCGCGGCGGCCGGGCCCGCCGCGCAACCCCGCCGTCGCCCGGCGGCCGGGGCCGGGGCCGGTAGCGCGCGGCTACTTCGTCTTCTGCTGCGCGAAGAAGGCCGTGGCTTTTCCCAGCACCTCGATCGTCTGCTCCTGCTCGCGGACCTTGCGCCGCAGCCTCGCGAGCTCCTCACGCTCCGCCGTCGTGAGCGCACCGGCCGTTCCCTCACCCCGGTCGGTCTTCGCCTGCTTCACCCAGCCCCGCAGGCCCTCCGGACTCACGCCGAGATCCCGGGCGACCTCGGTCACCGTCTTGTCCGAGGACAGCGCCAGCGCGACCGCGTCCCGCTTGAACTCGGCCGTGTACCGCTTGCTCGTATTGCTCTTCTTGCTCACTACCTGGAACTGGCTCCTTCGGGACCTGTCGTCCCAGTATCAGGCTGTCCAGGCCGAGGGTGGAACTTCACCCCAGCACCTCCGCCAAGGACCAGGCAGCATCGCCCGCGGCCTCCGTCTCGCCCAGCCCGGCCGCCGCGCCCGGCGCCGCCGGCCGGGCCAACTGCCGCTACAACTGGGACCGCACCCAGACCATGGCCAAGGGCATGGTCGGCTCGAAGGTGAAACAGATCCAGTGCCTGCTGAACAACAACTACGACTACACGCTCACCGTCGACGGCAAGTTCGGGGACAGTACCGACACCGCCGTATGCGCCGTCCAACGCTGTAGCGGTCTCAAGGCTGACGGCCAGGTCGGGCCCCAGACCTGGAAATACCTCGACACCCCCATGGCCGGCTGCGGGCACTGAAGCCCGCGGGGCGTCAGCGGCGGAGTGCCGAACCGACCGCGTCAGGACGATGCGGTCGCCGCTACGGGTTCGGGGATCACGGCCCGTGACAGGCCGCTGCACGATCAGAACGTGGCTTTGGCCGCGACCCGGGTGAGTAGCTTGTCGCGCACAGATGGCCCACACTTTCGCCAGACTCTTCGCGTCGTTAACGACGGCACGGCGAGGCACCGATGAGCGGCACCCACACCGTGCTCTACGACCCTCACGGCCTGATCGAGGCCGAACTCCCCCCGGACCGCGCCCCCTACGAAGCGCTCGTCACCGCCGTGCTCGCGTGGAAGGACCCGCACCTCGAACCCCGCGACTACGAGCAGATCGCCCTCCAGCTCACCGGCCACGCCCGCGCCGTCGCCTCCGATGTACGACGCCGTGCCGACCAGCTGCCCAAGGACAGCGGACCCAAGGCGCTCGCCGACGTCGTCCTTCGCGAGGCAGACGGCCAGCTGTCCACGACGATCGAGGGCACCGTGTGCTGTGTCCAGAACTGCGCCCGCCTCGTCCGCGCCCTCTACGAACGCCTGGACCGCCTGGAGGCCGCGCCTACCCAGGCCGTCTGAACTGCCGCGCACCCGGCGCGGCCACGGGCCCCGGGTGCGGGCGTTGCACCCGGAGGAGGCTCCACAGGGGGTTGGAGGGTTGTCTCCAGCGGACCGAGGGTGTGAGCCACCCAAACCGGACACGGCTTGTTAGCAGATCAGCACCCGTGGGCAAGCCGGTCCGGGACGACGACACCTCTAAGCAGGAGAGAGGTCCCTCCTCAACCCCGCCAAGTCGACCGGAGCGCTGCGCCTGTTGAGGGAGGATCAAGTGGGACACCGTCGGCATCACGGGTGGGGGAGAGATTCTTGGCGAAGCCGAGGAAGAAGCACGGGATGCGTATCCCGTATGTCGTGGACAATCTCGGGAACACGTACGACCGGCACGCGATCGACGTCAGACCGCACCCTCCGTACGTGCCGCCCCTGAAGTGCAAGGGGTGCGGCATCCCGGTGTCGGCCCGGTCCTCCAACGCTGACGCCCCGGACTCCCGCTCCTCCCATTTCTTCAAGCTGCCGGGCCGTGACCACACCCTGACATGCACGTACGACCTGAAGCGGCGCGGCAAGCAACTCGTTGACACATCCCAGGGAACGGTGATCCGTCGGGATGGCCAGTGGCGCCTGAAGTGCCCGCCCCTGGAGCGGCCCGGCACGCGCGGCGGCACCAAGGGACCGTCCGGCCCGGCGCGGCCGCCGAGGGGCGGTGGGGGCGGCGGGACGACGAGAGATGGATACGTGAGCACCGAGGCTCCTCCGCTACCGCGGAAGGGATCGCTCAGTGGCGTGAGTTCATTGCGGCAGCGAAGCAACGACC
>NZ_JBHVWS010000077.1:0-37351 GCF_042882185.1 Streptomyces sp. NPDC058239 | reverse complement strand
GCGCCGTTGGCGCCGAGCCCGCCCTTTCCGTCATCCGGGGCCGGTGGTCAGGAGAAGTCGGAGGCGCCGTCGCACCGATGTCGTCCAGTTCTTCCCCCGACCCGCCCGCCCCGAGCGGCTGACCACCGCCGTGCTCTGCAAAATGCGAAGTGGCGCGTTCCGGGGCGCCGTCGGCACGCGCGGCGTCAAGGAAGTCGCCCGTCTCGGCGCTCCGGCCGGTGACGACGATCGTGTCGCCCCGGCCGGGATACACCTCGGCAACAGCCTTGCCGATGCCGTCGGTACCGCGACCTGTCAGCGGTTTCGTGGACTGCCCGGTGTGTGACGAGGGACCGGGGGTGGAGGTATCTCGGCGGGGTCGCGCAGAGGACGGATGACGATGTCGCCCTTCGCGCGTCCGGAGACGGTCGCCGCCTCGGCGTGGTCACGGGCCGCCTGTTTCAACGCGTCGGCCACCACCCGGGCAGCCGCAGCGGTGCCGCCGGGGCCGGTGCGATGGAGCGTCCACGTGATCTGGCTTCCGGTGACGGGCAGCGTCGTCACTGTCACCTGCTCCAGTCGGGCCGCGAAATACGCGGGCAGGACCGCGGCACCGACCTGCCCAGCCAGCAGCGCCGGGACGGCGATCAAGTCATTCTCGCGCCGGATGTACTCGGGCGATCCGGCCGCGCATCGGCCGCCCCGCAGAGTGCTGATCATGGAGACCGGCTGGAACGGCGCGAGCCGTTCCAGCTCCTGGTACTCAGGTGCAACCGCCCGTCCGGGCCGGCATGGCCTGCGTATTCGGCCAACTGCCAGCCGTTCTTGCGGCCCACCGGGCCGAGCGGTCCGTGCACGTAGTCCGCCATTCGGCGCCGGGGTTCCACGCGGGGAATCCGGTGTCCGATCACAGGAAGAGCTCTTCCAATTCCTGATCCCACGCGCTCGTCGCCACATCGTCGATCGCGATACCGGGCTGCCCGCACCGCTGTCACTGCATGCGGCGATCGCCCTGCTGCCGCACGGCGCTCACAGCCTCGACGCCGACTTCCATGTCCGTGCCGTGCCTCTCGCCTCGCATCGGCTCGGGGAGGCGGTCCTGACATGACCGTACGGGAGCGCCCTCACATCAGCCCGTGACGATTCCGGCGACAAGGTTGATGGTGGTGGCCAGGATGCTGGCGCCGAAGACATAGGACAGCAGGCAGTGCCGGAGGGCGACCGCGCGAATCATGGAACTGGAAACGTCGGTGTCGGAGACCTGATAGGTCATTCCGAGGTTGTAACTGAAGTAGAGGAAGTCGCTGTACTGCGGCGGGTCGTCGGAATTGAAGTCGATCCCGCCTTCGGGTGTCAGGTAGTAAAGGAACGCGTAGCGGGTGGCGTACATCAGGTGGAGTGCCGCCCAGGCCATGAACACGCCACAGAGTGCCGTCGCGGCCGCGGCGTGTCTCAGGTTCGAGTCGCCGACCAGGAGGAGCACCACGATGCCGCCCAGTCCGCACAGGGCGGCCGCGACGACGGCGAGTTCCTCGGTGAGGGGCCGGAACTCCTCGCGTCGGACGTTGTGATGGGTGGTGGCGGCGTCCATGGGCCACAGGACGATCCACCCTGCCACGACGAAGATCGTCTCCGCCGCGGCGATTCCGGCGAGAATGCCCAGCGGTGTGTTGGTCATTACACCGACGACCGCGCCGATCACCGCTCCGACAACCGCCGCGCCGGCCAGTCGGGGAACGGCGGAAAGCGCCAACCAGTGGTTCATGGGCCTCAAGAGCGACCGCCTCGATAGCTCGTGGGGGCGGGGTCTTCATCACTCGTGTTGAGTGCGACGTGCGAGTTCGCCGACCTGATGCCGTCGGGTGGTTCGACGTTGGCCCTCTGGGTGCGTCCGATGACACGTTCCCACTGCTCGACGGTCAGCGACGTCCAAGCCGCCACGTCGGGCACGTACTTCTGCACGATCACGTAACTGCCGCCCCGGCACCGGGCGCCGACGACACGGGCGGAGCGCCACCGAGCGAGTCGGACCCGCCGGATCGCTGGAGCCCCTCCCTCACAGTGGCCTCACCGCCGGGGCCACAGTGGCCACCGGGAACGCAGCTGCCCTCGGGGGGCGGCTGCGACGACGGGGCCATGTGACTCCGTCGGACAATGAGACTCGAAGCGAATGGACAGGACAGCGTCAGAGTATCCGTGTGTGAACGAGGGTGCAGCCCGACAGCACGACGACGCACCCCTGCGGAGAATCTTCCCAGGCCGCACCATGTCCCACCGGGCTCACAGGCGCAGCAGCGGCCGCGAGGGTCGGGTGGCGTGCATTGATCAGCGGACATAGCCTGCCCGGAAGTGTCGTTTTGTCACCTCATGCCCGAATGGTGGAAGGGTTGAGAGTCTTGAGCGCCAACAATGACGAGCAGGAACCCCTGGAGCCCGGAGTGGGGCCCGTCCCCGAGGGGAATCCGGAGTTTCACCCCTACCACCACCCCGCTGCAGGCTGGGGCGCAGCCAAGAGCGTGAGCCGTTTCCTGGTGCGCGAGGGCGCGCTGGTGGACGGCCCTCGGGCAATCATGCGGATGAACCATGAGAACACCGGGTTCGACTGCCCCGGATGCGCGTGGCCGGACGACACCAAGGGGCTGCACCTGGACATCTGCGAGAACGGAATCAAGCACGTCACCTGGGAGATGACCCGCAAGCGGGTCGGACGCGAGTTCTTCGCCGCCCACTCGGTGACCGAGCTGTCCGGGTGGAGCGACTACGACCTCGAGAACCAGGGCCGGTTGACCGAACCGATGGTCTACGACCCTGATTCGGACCACTACGTCCCGATCAGCTGGAAGGACGCGTTCGAGGTGGTCGGCCGTGCTCTGCGCGAGCTCGACAACCCGAATCAGGCATCGTTCTACACCTCCGGCCGTCTCGGCAACGAGGCCACCTTCCTCTACCAGTTGATGGCCCGAGAACTGGGCACGAACAACCTGCCGGACTGCTCCAACATGTGTCACGAGGCCAGCGGCCGCGCCCTCCAGGCATCCCTGGGCACCGGCAAGGGAACCGTCGACCTCCAGGACTGGGAGACCGCCGACGCGCTGTTCATCCTGGGAGTCAACGCCGCCTCCAACGCGCCTCGAATGCTCACGGCCCTCGCCGAGGCGTACCACCGCGGCGCCCAGATCGTGCACATCAATCCGCTCGTCGAGGCGGCGGCCACACGCACCATCGTCCCGCACGACTTCACGGACATGGCCCTCTTCAAGACGACCCGAACCAGCACACTGAACCTGCAGCCCCGCATCGGCGGCGACATGGCCCTGCTGCGCGGCATGGCCAAGGCGATCCTGGAGCAGTCCGAATCCGACCCCAGGGCTCTGGACCGGGAGTTCATCGACCGCCACACCGCCGGCTTCGAGGAGTACCGCGCGCTGTGCGAGGCCACGTCGTGGGAGGAGATCGAGAACCAGTCCGGGCTGAGCCGCGCCGACGTCCTCGAAGCGGCGCGCGTGTACGGCGAGGCCGACCGCAGCATCGTCAGCTGGTGCCTGGGCATCAGCCAGCACGAGCACGGCGTCGACACCGTCCGGGAAATCGTCAATCTGCTTCTGCTCCGCGGCAATCTGGGACGGGAAGGAGCGGGCCCCTCCCCCGTACGAGGGCACAGCAACGTCCAGGGCAACCGCACCTGCGGCATCGACCACCGCCCCACGGACGAGTTCCTGGACCGCCTCGCCGAGGTCTGCGACATCGAGCCGCCCCGTGAGCACGGTCTGGACACCGTCCACACGGTCAAGGCGATGCACAGCGGCGACGTGAAGGTGTTCGTCGGCATGGGCGGCAACTTCGCCCTCGCGGCGCCCGACACCCCGTACACCTGCGCGGCGCTGCGCAACTGCGACCTCACCGTCCAGGTGAGCACCAAGCTGAACCGCAGCCACGTCGTCCACGGCCGCCGGGCCCTCATCCTGCCGTGCCTCGGCCGCACCGAGAAGGACCATCAGCGCAAGGGCATCCAGAGCACGTCCGTCGAGGACTCGATGAGCATGGTCCACCTGTCGATCGGGATGAAGCGCCCCGCCTCCTCGCACCTGCTGTCCGAGCCGGCCGTCATCGCCGGCATGGCCCGGGCGGCCCTGCCCGACAGCGCCACGCCATGGGACTGGTACATCGAGGACTACGACCGTATCCGGGACACCATGGCCCAGGTCCTCGACGGCTTCGAGGACTTCAACCGCCGCGTGCGCCTTCCCCTCGGCTTCCGCATCAAGCAGCCCGCCCGTGAACTGGTCTTCTTCACCCCGTCCGGACGCGCCGAGTTCTCCACCGCCGTCCTGCCCGACGTCGTCCCCGCCCCCGGCACGCTCGCACTGGCCACCATGCGGTCCCACGACCAGTGGAACACCACCATCTACTCCGACAACGACCGCTACCGCGGCATCAAGAACCTGCGCACGCTCGTCTTCATGAACCGGGCCGACATGCGCGAACGCGCTATCGCCGACCTCGGCCCCGTCGACATCACGAGCACCGCGAAGGACGGCAGTCAGCGGTCCCTCAACGGCTACCTCGCCATCCCCTACGACATCCCCCGCGGCTGCGCAGCCGGCTACATGCCCGAGATGAACGTGCTGTGCGCGCTCAGCGACTACAGCACCCAGAGTGACCAGCCGATCATGAAACATGTCAAGGTCACCATCGGCCCCGCCGCCTGAGCAGGGAGCGCGCACGGGCGGAGCTCCGCGCAGCATCACCGCCACCGGACGAGCCGCTCCAGGAGGAGGTGAGCACGCTGCTCCGCGGCAGCGAGTTCGGTGGGGTCGATCTCCGCCGGCCAGAGCTCGCCCGCCGCGGCGTCGTCGGCCTCACGCAACTCCACCACGGCTGCCGCCAGGTGCGTCTGGACGATCGGGAACGACAGGGCCAAGCGGTCGTCCAACGCTTGCTCCGCACGCTCGGACGCCTCCGTGCACGCGGCCAGTGCGCGCTCTGCCCGGACCGCGGCATGGTCATGGACCACCACAAGCGCACAGCCCAGCGCGATGACGATCCCGAGAACGCTGCTCAGCGCCCGGTCCTGGACGAGGGCTCCGGCAGGTGAGGGAGCGACCAGGTCTGTCAGCAGCAGCGCCAGCGGCGTGAGGAAGACGACGCCGAGACCGTAATTGCGGGCCACGACGTACTCCAGCAGGAACTCCAGAAGAACGATCACGAGGACGAGCACCACGGGTTCGGGGCGCGCGGCCAGCACACCGAGAGCGAGCATCAGTCCGGCGACCGTGCCCAAGGTGCGCTGCACGGCCCGCTGTGCCGCCGTACGGACGTTGATCGAGTGCAGCACAGCCGCGGCGGAGATCGCCGCCCAGTAGCCGTGTCCGAGGCCCAGCAGGAGGGCCGTCCCTCCCGCCAGCCCGGTGCCGAGGACCATCCGCAGGGCGGGAACGAGCAGGACCGACGCGTGACCGGGGCCGCCGTGGCGCTGCCCCGTCACCAGTTCCGCGGCGCGCAGTTCCGCGGCGCGCCGGGTGGCGGGGTCGGCCGGAGCCGGCTCGGGGCCCGTCACGGAGACCATGCCGGCCTGGGCGATCACGGACGGGAGCGACAGCTCGGGCAGCAATTGCGGAACCCTGTGGCGACGGCTGACGAGCAGGCGAACCTGGCCGCGCAGGTGCTGCGCCAGACCCGTCGGGTCATCGGGTGGCCGACGTGTGGAACCGATCAGCAGCGACCAGGAGAGGTCGGTCAGACGGACGCACGTTCCACCCCGGCCGCCCCACTCGGCGGCTGTCGGAGGCATGAGGCCAAGAGTCCGGTACGCCTGCAGAACAGCAGCTGTCGCCCGGTGCCGGACGAGCCCGCTTCCGTCCCCTGCGCCGGTCGCCTCCAACAGCTCTGCGAGCTCGCGCAACGCCGCGGCCACGGCGAGCCGCTGCGGACGGTCCGGGTGCACGAACCACCCCGACACAGCCAGTACCCAGGCCACGGCCGCACCCGATGCGGCCAGGGCGGTCTGCGGAAGGATGTCGGCGGCGGCCGGCGAACCGTTGGCCGCTACGGCGAAGGAGAAGAGCAGCAACACCGCGCCCAGCCCGCTGAGACGTGCCGCGTCACAGGCGAGCTTCGCCGCACCGGCCACCACGGCCATGGCCGCGACCACCACTGCGGCGCCTGCTCCCCCGTCCCGGGGATGGGCCCACGCGGCGAGAGCCGAACCGCAGCCCACACACGCTGTCATGGCCACCGCGACCAGCGCGAGGACACGGGCACGACGCGCGTAGGGGAGGTTGCGGCCGAACGTGGTGGTGAAGGAGCCCAGCATGGCGTAGACAGCCTGATCGGCCCGCCCGGCCAATGCCATCGGCAGCGCCGGCAGCGCCATGGCCAGCGCGGCACGCAGAGCGAAGGACAGGGCACCGTCCACGCTCTGCAGAGCGAGCGCGCCACGTGGGGAGAGCGCGCGCCCCACACGGCCTGCCGAACGCCGCCAACTGCTCCCGATCACAGCAGGGAGCAGAAGACGCAAGCGGGGCATATGCGGTGTATATCACCTGCTTCTGCTCCCAGGCGGGTCATTGATCACTGAATCCACTCGGATCTCAATGCTTGAGGTTGACCATCTTCTTGGGATCGACGATGCGGTCGAAGTCGTCTGGGGTGATGTAGCCGGTTGCGAGGGCGGCTTCGCGCAACGTTGTCCCCTCGTCGTCCGCCTTGTGTGCGATCCGGCTGGCCTTGTCATAGCCGATTACCGGCGAGAGCGCGGTGACGAGCATCAGGGAGCGGGAGAGGTAGTCGTCGATCTGCGGGCGATTCAATTCGGTGCCTTCGATGCAGTAGGTGCGCAGCTTCTCGCCGGCGTCACCGAGAATGCCGGCGGAGTGCAGGAAGTTGTTGATGATGACGGGCCGCATGGCGTTGAGTTCGAAGTTGCCCTGGGTGCCGGCGAACGCGACGGCGCCGTCCTCGGCCAGGACCTGGATACAGACCATGACCATCGCCTCGCACTGGGTCGGGTTGACCTTGCCGGGCATGATGGAACTGCCCGGCTCATTGGCAGGCAGCACGAGTTCACCGACGCCGCAGCGAGGGCCGGAGGCGAGCCAGCGGATGTCGTTGGCAATCTTCATCAGCGGCACGGCGAGAGCCCTCAGTCCGGCGGAGGCCGCCACCATGGCATCCAGACTGCCTTGGGCAGCAAAGGAGTTGGAGGCCGTGCGGAACGGATAGCCGGTCAGCTGCGCGATCTCCTGTGACACCTGGGCCCCGAAACCCTCGGGGGCATTGAGACCGGTGCCGACCGCGGTCCCCCGACGGCCAGCTCGTACAGGCCCGGCAGGGTGGCCTCGATGCGGTCGACGGCGCCGGAGATCTGGGCGGCGTAGCCGGACCATTCCTGGCCTACGGACAGCGGGACGGCGTCCTCCAGGTGAGTGCGCCCGATCTTGACGATGTCCCACCACGCTTGGGACTTGGCCTCCACGGCATGTTGAAGTTCCCTCACCTTCGGTAGCAGGTGCTCGTGGACCCGGCGGACGGCGGCGATGTGCATCGCGGTGGGGAAGGTGTCGTTGGAAGACTGGCCCATGTTGACGTGGTCGTTGGGGTGGACCGGTGTCTTGGACCCCAGCGTGCCGCCGACCAACTGGACAGCCCGGTTGCTGATGACCTCGTTGACGTTCATGTTGCTCTGCGTGCCGGACCCGGTCTGCCACACGTACAGCGGGAAGTGGTCGTCCAGGCCACCGGAGATCACCTCGTCGGCGACGCGGGCGATCAGGTCGGCCTTCCAGCCGGGCAGGCGGCCCTCGCACCCGTTGACGAGCGCGGCGGCCTTCTTGACGTAGCCGTAGGCGTGGTAGACGGCCTTGGGCATGCGGTCGTCGCCGATGGAGAAATGGATCAGGGACCGCTGCGTCTGGGCACCCCAGTACCGATCGGCGGGCACCTCGATGGCTCCCATCGAGTCCGTTTCGCGGCGGGTGCCAGTGGCGTCGATGCCGATCGGGACGTCCCGCACCTTCGGTGGCTGCTCGACGGCGGCGTGCTGGTGCCCGGACGTCATTGCGACGCCTCCTTCTCGGACAGCTGTCCATAGACCGGCTGCCACATGGAGTCCTGCACGGCCTGGACCAGATCGGCCGGCTGACGGGTGGCGACCTTGTCCTGGACGGCCGCCCGGACCACCGCCACCGCCACCGTCGCCGAGGAAGCGCGCAGGTTCGCCACCGGCGGCAGCAGCGGTGCGCCGGGGGCCCTGGCATCGACCTGCCCGGCAACCGCCTCCGCGGCAGCGAGCAGCATCCCGGCGGTGAGCCGTGCTGCCCCGGCCACGACGGTGCCCAGGCCCAGGCCGGGGTAGAGCAACGCGTTGTTGGCCTGCCCGATGACATGGCGCACTCCGCCGTATTCGACGGGGTCGACCGGGATGCCCGTCGCCGTCAGGACCTTGCCGTCGGTCCAGGCCAGCAGGTCGGCCGGCATGGCCTCGATCTTCTCCGTGGGGTTGGACAGCGGGAAGATGACCGGCCGGTCGACGTGCTCGGCCATCGCGGTGACGACCTCCCTGTCGAAGGCGCCCGGCGAGGTCGAGGTGCCGATCAGCATGGTCGGACGGACGTGCCGGACGGTCGCCGGCAGGTCGATCCTCCCGTCCGCCCACCCCTGCACCTCCGAGGCGGGCCGGGCGTAGGGCGCCTGGTAGTCGCGCAGGTCCGGCATCCCCTCGACCAACAGCCCCTGCTTGTCGACCAGCCATACCCGACGGGTGGCCTCCTCGGGTTGCAGTCCGTCGCGGACCATCGCATCACGCAACTGGTCGGCAATGCCCACCCCTGCCGTGCCGGCGCCGAACACCACGACACGCTGGTCACGGAAGGACTCGCCGGTGATCTTCAAGGCCGACACCGCGGCAGCCAGGGTGATCGCCCCGGTGCCCTGCATGTCGTCGTTGAACATCCGATAGCGCTCCCCGTACGTTTCGAGGATGCGGCGGGCATTGCCCGGCCCGAAGTCCTCGAAATGCAGCAGGGCGTTCGGATACAGCTCCGAGACCGTCTCCAAGTAACTCTTGATGAACGCGTCGTACTGTTTCCCGCGTACCCGGCTGTGGCGCACGCCCAGATAGAGAGGATCGTTCAACAGGTCCTCATTGTCAGTGCCGACGTCCATGACCACCGGCAGACAACGGGCCGGCTGCAGGCCGGCCGCAGCGGTGTAGACGGCGAGCTTGCCCACCGAGATCTGGATGCCTTGCACCCCCCAGTCGCCGATGCCCAGGATCTCCTCGGCGTCGGTGACCACCACCAGGTCGACCTCGTCGCGGTGAAGCTGAAGTGCCTCGAACGAGCAGTGCACATCCTGCGGCCGGTCGATGGACAAGAACACCCCACGCGGACGCCGGTACTCGTGGCTGTACTGCTTGATCGCCTCTCCCACGGTCGGGTCGTAGACGATCGGCAGCAACTCGGCGAGGTGATCTTGCAGCAGCCGGTAGTACAGCACCTCATTGCGGTCGTGCAACTGCTCGAGGTTGATGAACTTCGCCAGCGCGGTCGGCTCCTGCCGCAACTGCTCGTAAGCGCGGACTGCCTGCTGGTCGAGGGTGAACACGGCGTCGGGCAGTCGGCCCACCAGTCCGAGGCGCTTCCGCTCCTCGGCCGTGAAAGCGCTACCGCGATTGGCCAGCGGCTTCAACAGGACGGGAGGCATATACATGGGCATGAGCGCTCCTCCATGGGCATGACGCCACCGGTTCCGGGCCCGCTCTCCCATTTTCGACCCGCTGCCCGGGCGTCGCTACCGCGAATGGCCGCACTGCCTCCGCCAGGCCACGATCGTGGCGTTGGCCAGCTTCGGAGGGAGCGCGCAGCCGATGGCCCCTCCATGGAGTCGGAGACGGTCCCGGATCTTGAACACCGCATACAGCCGGACGCGCACGACAGCCATCAGGAACAGCGTGAAAAGAGCCCCAAAAGCCGCCCGAGCTCGGGCATGTGACCGTTGTTCATACAGGCTGTCAGCGGACGAGCCGGACCACGGGGCGCAGCCGTGACGTGAGGTCGGCCAGCAGTTGTTCGGCCTGTGGCAGTACATGGGGTCCGAGGGAGGCGGTGCCGACGGCGACTGCAACTCCTGTCCAGGCCAGTGGGCCCAGCGGCGTGCACCCGAAGAAGTGGCTGACGACGGGTGTCTGTACCAGGGCGATGAGCACGGCTGCGGTACCGAGGACCGTGGTCAGGACCAGCGGGCTGTGGCGGCGCCCGACGACGGTCTGCGTGAGTTGGGCGCCGACCACACCGCACAGGGCCATGGTGCTGGTGCGTCGGGCTGAGCCGGGAGTGAGGGTGCCGATGAGCCATGCGATGGCCGCACCGATACCGGTGATCAGGCCACGATGACGGATCTGGCGTGTCAGCGGTTGCCCGAGGACGGCGAGGCCCACGGGTACGGTGTCGGCTGCGGTGGACTCACCGGCGGGTTCGGGTTCGTGGGGGGTGACCGCGACCGCCATCGCCGGGAACATGTCGGTGAGCAGGTTGACCAGCAGCAGCTGACGTGTCGACAGCGGCGACGTACCGGACAACAGTGTGCCCAGTACGGAGAAGCCGACCTCACCGGCGTTACCGCCGAGCAGGATGCTGATCGCGTCGGCCACGCTGCGCCAAAGGGCTCGGCCTTCGCCGATGGCATCGATGAGAACCGACAGTTCGTCCGTGGTGATCACGAGATCTGCGGCGTTGCGTGCGGCTGCCGATCCGCGCGCGGCGATACCGACCCCGACATCGGCAGCGCGGATGGCGGCGGCGTCGTTGGCGCCGTCGCCGACCATGCCCACGACGCAACCCGCCTCCCGGAGTGCCTCGACGACCTGGAGCTTCTGCTCGGGTGCGACGCGGGCCACGACACCGCAGTCCCGGAGCAGACGGGCCCGTCCCGCCCGGTCCAGTGAAGCCAACTCGTTACCGGTGACGACCGTGACATCCGGGGGCCAGCCCAGGGCGATGGCCACGGAGCGGGCGGTCTGTGGGTGGTCGCCGGTGAGCATGACGGGTCGTACGCCGACCTCTCCGAGACCGGCCACGAGCGGTGCGGAGCTGGCGCGGGGGGTGTCGGCCAGTGCCACGAACCCGATGAGCTCCAGCAGTTCGAGGGGCTTGTCCAGTGCCTCCTTCGCCTCGTCGTCCGTCGCGAGACGGCGCTGGGCGACGGCCAGGAGCCGCAAACCCTGGCCGGCGAGCAAGTGCGCCCCTTCGACGGCTGCCGGATCCGTATCCGGGCAGCAGGGCAGCACGACTTCCGGCGCGCCCTTGACGATCAGCATGTTCGCGCCGTCCGCGTCTCTTCCGGCGGCGGCGGCGTAACCCCGGCTCGCCTCGAAGGGCTGGGCCTGTACGGTGGTCCACCCGGCCTCGGGCGGCGCTGCTGCCAGGACCGCCTCGTCGGTGGCGTGCGCGTGGACGTTCGGCTGCTCGGCAACGCGGGGGCAGGCCCGGGCGGCGATGCGCAGGATGTGTTCCGCCTCGACGGCGTCGGCCGGGTGCTCGGCGCCTGTGCCGGCGATCAGGCGGACGACCCGCAACCGGTTCTCGGTGAGGGTTCCTGTCTTGTCGAAGCAGAAGGTGTCCACGCGTCCGAGCGCTTCCAGGCTGCGTGGCGTGCGTACCAGGACGCCGAGCTTGCTCAGCCGCCGTGCCGCGGCCATCTGCGCGACGGTCGCCACCAGAGGCATGCCCTCGGGTACTGCGGCCACTGCGACTGCCAGTCCGCCCTGGAGGGCTGTGCGCACCGGGCGGCCGCGCACCATGGACAGGCCGGCCACCGCGGCGCCGCCGACGAGGGTGAGGGGCAGCACCCGGCGGGTGAGCCGGTGCAGTCGTGCCTGAACCCCCGCCGAGGTGGGTACCCGGGCGGCGAGGGACGCCGCGCGGCCGGCTTCGGTCTGGTCACCCGTGCCCACCACCACTGCCCGGGCGTGGCCGGCCACCACCGTGGTGCCTTCGAACACCATGCAGCTGCGGTCAGGGACGGACGCCTGCGGTACGGCGGCCACTTGTTTGCGGGTGGGCAGTGACTCGCCCGTCAGCGAGGACTCGTCCACCTCGAAGCCACTGACCTCCAGCAGCCGCGCGTCGGCCGGCACCACATCGTTGGTGCGCAGCTCGATCATCTCGCCGGGCTTCAGCCGCACGGCCTCGACGACAGATGCCTCTTCTGCCGACGGGTGCGCGAGTCGCCGGGCGGTTCGCCGCTGCCCGGTCACCAGTGCGGACAGCGCCTGCTCCGCACGCAATCGCTGTACCCCGCCGACCAGGGCGTTCACCGCCACGGCGGCGATGACCAGGAATGCGTCCACCGCGGACCCCAGCAGTGCCTGCGCTGTGGCACCGACCACCAGGACCGGGGTGAACGGGTCGTCCAGTTCGGCCCACACGGCGCCGGCCAGACGTGCGCTCACCCGTGCAGGTGCGAAGGCAGGGTGCGTGGCAGCGGTGCCCGCGATGTGGCCGACCCGGGTCCGTACCACCGTCAGGGCGGTGGGCGCGGCGCGTGACGCCTTCGCCAGCCGGGCCACGACCTGTTCGGGCTGCAGGGCGTGCCAGGGCACCCGCGGCCTGGGGTGGGGGGTGGTACCGGCGGCTACCCCGAATGCGGCGCACCAGCCCATGACCAGGGCCGCGGCGGTGGCGATATTGACGGGGCTGAGCCGTACTTCGAGAGGGAAGGGAACCCGCTGCGACCGAGCCCCCTGGGTGAGTACCAGGAGCTCGGAGAGTGTGGCGCCCGCCTCTGCGCAGAATTTGGCACGCCGGCTGACCGCCCGTGCTGCGGGCACGGCGGACAGCAGCCGCCACACGCCCTCCAGTCCGCGCAGGGGCAGAAGGTCGGCGCCCCAGACAATGGCGCTGCGCTCGTCGGTGACTGCGACGGCGATGTCACTGCGGAGCAGTCCGTCGAGTACGTCGTGGGCGGCGGCAGTCAACTTCCGTTCGGCTGCTGCCCGGTCGTGCGGAACACGCGCCACCGTGAGGACCGTTCGGCCCTCGTTCTGCAGGGCAGCCACCGCCTCGGCCAACGGGATGTCGGCAGAGATGAGTTGGTCGGCCAGGGTCCCGAACTCGCCGAGCGAGCAGTCGTCCACCACCACGACGTGCAGACCGGCCCGGCGCGCCGCGTTCAGCGCGGCTTCGGCCATGGGATCGACCTCCCAGCCGACCAGGACGGTGCCGACGTCCGTTCCGTGAACCGACGCGATCATCAGTCCCGCGTCCGGCGCCGTCTCATCGGGCACCGGGCGAAGGCCGATCGATGGCTCGTCGGACGGTGTTGCCGCGTCCTCGGGCGCGCTCAGGGCCGCGGTGGCTTCCTGCCACAGCCGGTGGTGATCCCAGTCGGTCGTGCTGGGGTGGACCTCGAGCACAGTGCGCCGAGTGCTGCGTAATGCTTGGGGATGCAGGACCACGGTGTCCACGAGCTCCAGTTGGCGCAGCCGCTCGGGGTCGCGGACCAGCACGTCCTCGCGTGCCAGGGCACTGCCGAGCGCCGCGGTGAAGGCCGCCGGGCCGTAACGTGCGGCTTTGGGTGAACCGGCGAGTACGGTCTCGGCCGCCTCGTCGAGGCTGCGGGTGAACAGGAGCGTGGTGGCTGCGCCGCCCAGCATCCCGTTGACCGCGGCGGCGGCATATTCCTCGCCCGGGCACGGACGCAGCGGCGGACGTACGACGTCGGCGTTGGCTGCAGTCAGCCGGTCCGGGGCGCACAGCGTGTCGTGCACGGCGTCGAACGTCGCGAGCTGAGCCAGCGATTCCACCAACTGGGCGGTCCGCAGTGCCGCGTCGAGCAGCAGCGGACTCGGCGACTGTCCGATCCCGCAGACGGCCGCATGGGCCGCGGCCAGCACCAGATCGGCTGCATCCGGGCCCAGCGCACGGCTCAGCACCACGCGTACCCGCGAGTCCTCACGCAGCATGACGACCGCGGCCACCATGGCCTCCGGCGCGCTCTTCACAAAGGCTGCCCGTGCCGCGACTGCGACGCCGATGCCCGCCGCGTCGCACGCCAGGGCGACAGCGTTGGCACGCACGCCCCCGGCGGCGCCCGGGTGCACGTGTTCCAGCGTCTGATCACTGACGTGCACAAGCCCGTGTCCGGCGGCCAGTTCGGACACCTGGTCCACCACCTGCTCGCCGACCGCGTCGTCGGTGGTCTGCACGACCAGCCGCCCCAGGCCGCCGTCCCAGTAGGCGATCAGCACGTCAGGGTGCTCGGCCAGCTCGACGGCCACCTTTCTGGCGGCGGACTCCAGTCGTTCCACGGTTCGAACGGGCGCGTCCGGGTGGTGCTCCAGTGCGAGGTGCATCCGGGATCCGGCGCGCCAGTAACCGACCTGAGGAGTCATCGCGTTGCGGGCGACCCTGCCGACCCGCAGCGCGGTCGACGACACCGCCGCCGCCCCGTCCACCACGCCGCGCGCACCGGCGTTCACAAGCTCAGCGGCAAACCGCGCCGCATCTGCGGTCGGCGGGGCGATCCGGTGGGTGGCCTCGACCGGCACAGCCAAGGCGCTCTGGAGGGCCACGGAGGGCAGCCCGGTCAGGAAGCGGAACAGCATGTCTCACCTTCGCGGGCTTGCCGCACGCGGCCGGGGCGGAACGGTCGTACAGGCGCCGGGCACGGAACGGTCGTAACAGCGGATGGGAGGCGACCTCAGGACTTCTTCCGCCCACCCGCCTTGGCGCGCGAGGTGCCCGTGGCGCTCGTCGCTGCGCGCTTGGACGCGCGGGTCTTCGCCGTCCCGGAGGCAGCCGACGCCTTGGCCGGGCGGGTCTTCGCCGGCCCGGAGATGGTCGAGGACTTGGCCGGACGCTTCTTTGCCGTTTTCGATTTCGAGGTGGTCGATGCTTTGGCCGGGCGGGTCCTCGCCGGCCTCGCGGTGGTCTGCGCCTTGGCCGACCTGGCGGCCCGCTTCGCCTGCAATCCATCGGTGCGGGCCTCTCCGGCGGCGGGGCTCGCCGCGACATCCTTCGGACGCGGCTGCGTGAGCCACACCACCGCGGCGCCCGCCATGGCCACCGGCCACTCGACCACACCGGCTACGCCGAGCAGTCCGGCACCGGTGTACGCCGCGACACGCCGTGCATGCGGCGAGACGATCCCGACGGAGTCCAGAACACCGTCGACGAGCCCCTTGACCCGATCCGCCCCGGGGACCCTCTCCACTGCTGACGTCACCCTCCGCACGGGGTGCGTCAGTGTCTTCTGAACGGGATGTTGCACCTTTGTGTCCCCTGAGCCGGACACATGGGAACTGTCAGTCATGGTCGCTCTCTCTCCGTGGGGCAGGGCTGACGAACGGCACGCGGCCGTCACGCCTCTCACCTTTCAGCAACCTTGACAAGATCACGCAACTCCGGCAAGCCTGGACATATCCACTTACCGCCAAGTGAGGTAACAGGCGGTGGACGCCTCAGCGCCAAGGGCCTTACCGGCTGCGGATTTTCGAGAAGACCAGCCGTCCGGTCCCGACAGCGGGTCGTTGCGTATCGCTGACCGGCACCCGCGTGTGTCCTGGCCGCGAGGAGACGAGGGCCTGAGCGCCCATCCCGGGAGTCGACTTTCCGAGCGTTCGCCCGCCGACGCCGTCACCACCCGACCGCTACCCCTGCGCTCGTCGACTGATCCGCCACACACTGCTCTCCGCCTGACCGGCCGGGCCGGCGTCAAGCCCCCCTCCCCCCGCTGAAGGCCGTTTCATGCGCACCGAACTGACCTGGCCGCGCCGAGCGGCTTGTTGTAACTCCCAGTGGTGTGACGCGGAGGTCAAGACTGGCGGCGGGGTTCGTTCCGGCCCACTGTCAGTGGGCGGGTCTACCGTGCTTGGACACAGTAATCCGGAGTGAGCAAGGGGAGACCATGACCACACTCGAGAATCGGCCGAACACCGCACTGCTCGTCGTCGACGTGCAGAACGGCGTCGTCGAGGGGGCTCATGAACGCGACGCGGTCGTCGCGAACGTCGGCAGCCTTGTCGAGAAGGCGCGGCTGGAAGGGACACCCGTTGTCTGGATCCAGCACTCCGACGAGCAAGTTGTGAGGGAGAGCAACGACTGGCGGATCGTCCCCGAGCTGACTCCGCGCGACGCCGAGCCGCTCGTCGAGAAGAACTACTGCGACTCCTTCGAGGACACCACCCTCGAAACCGTCCTGTCGGGCCTCGGAGCCGGGCGACTCGTCGTCGTCGGCGCACAGACCGATGCGTGCATCCGCTCGACGCTCCACGGCGCATTCGTCAGGGGGTACGACACCACCCTCGTCAGCGACGCCCACACGACGGAGGACCAGACGGCATGGGGAGCGCCGCCGCCGGACCAGGTCATCGCGCACACGAACCTGTACTGGACCTACCAGACGGCACCGGGACGGACGGCCGGGACGGTCGAGACCAAGGATGTCGACTTCGGCGGCACGTCCTGAAGCCTGTGCGACGAGGCGGGAACGCCTCGGCCTCGGCCGGCTGCCACTTCCGCAGCTACTGACCCGAGAGCTCTGCGAACCGGCGTACCAGCACGATCCGCAGAGCATCTGTCCGGGCCTCCTCGGAAGCCGGGCGGGCCACTGACGTGGCCCGCCCCGAAGGCGTCGCCTCGGACACTGCCACCGCGCTCAACGGGCGCTCGGTGTGGCGTTCGGGCTCCCGTCAGGTGCTGGTCGGCGCCCTGGCCGCGGGCGTGTCCTACGCGGTGCACGGTGACCGTGCACCGCACCCGCCCGAGCGCGCTCGGGCCCACACCGGCATCCGGCTGCCCCGTCGGCCGGCAGCAAGATCCGCGAAATCGGAGGAGAGTTAGTTTGGGAGCAGGAACTGATCCAGCCCTCCTCGTTCGAGGACGTGCCCATGACTGCGAGGTCCGCCGCATCCCGTGCGGCGCGGGCGCGGGCCGGAGCCACCGCTGACACCGCCGGCCCGCACTACGCGTGGGTCGTGCTTTCCAACACCACGCTGGGTGTTCTGATAGCCACGATCAACGCGTCGATCATGCTTATCGCGCTGCCGGACATCTTCCGCGGAATCGGGATCGACCCTCTGCAGCCGGGGAACACGAGCCTGCTCCTGTGGTTGATCATGGGGTATCTGGTGGTCACCGCGGTGCTCGTGGTCAGCTTCGGCCGGATGGGCGACATGTACGGCCGGGTTCGCATGTACAACGCGGGCTTCGCGGTTTTCACCGTGTTCTCGGTGCTGTTGTCGGTGACCTGGATGCATGGCACGGCGGGCGCGCTGTGGCTGATCCTGATGCGCGTGGGCCAGGGTGTCGGGGGCGCGATGCTGATGGCCAACTCCAATGCGATCATCACCGACGCGTTCCCGGCCGACAGACGCGGCCTGGCATTGGGACTGAACCAGGTAGCGGGCATCGCCGGCTCGTTCATGGGTCTGGTGCTCGGAGGGCTGCTCGCCCCGGTGGAGTGGCGCATGGTGTTCCTGCTGTCGGTGCCGATCGGAGTGTTCGGCACGTTCTGGTCGTATCGGAAACTGCACGACACCGGCATCCGGCGGCCCGCCCGGCTGGACTGGTGGGGCAATGTGACCTTCGCCGTGGGGCTGATCGCGGTGCTGGCGGGCATCACCTACGGCATCCAGCCCTACCAGGGGCACACCATGGGCTGGACCAACCCCTGGGTGCTGTCCGCCCTGATCGGCGGGGTGGTCGTACTGGTGATCTTCGGCATCGTGGAGACCAGGGTCGCCGAGCCGATGTTCCGGATGAGCTTGTTCCGCATCCGTGCGTTCACCGCCGGGAACCTCGCGAGCCTGCTGTCCGGGATAGGCCGCGGCGGGCTGATGTTCATCCTGATCATCTGGCTGCAGGGCATCTGGCTGCCCCGGCACGGCTACAGCTTCACCCAGACCCCGCTTTGGGCGGGCATCTACATGCTGCCGCTCACCGTCGGATTCCTCATCGCCGGGCCGGTCTCGGGCTGGCTGTCCGACCGCTTCGGTGCGCGGCCGTTCGCCACCGGCGGCATGATCGTCGCCGCAGGCAGCTTCGTGCTGCTGGCGCTCCTGCCGGTCGACTTCCACTACGGGGCCTTCGCCGCGATTCTCCTGCTCAACGGGATCGGGATGGGACTGTTCGCCTCCCCGAACCGGGCCGGGATCATGAACAGTCTGCCCGCGGACCAGCGCGGGGTCGGCGCCGGCATGAGCACCACCTTCCAGAACTCTGCGCTGGTGCTGTCGATCGGGGTGTTCTTCACCCTGATAGTCCTCGGCCTGGCCGGCACACTGCCACACACCCTGTCCAGCGGCCTCGTCGCCCAGGGCGTCCCGGCCGCCGACGCGGACCGGCTGGCGGCCCTGCCGCCGGTCTCGGTGCTGTTCGCCTCGCTGCTGGGCTACAACCCGGTCCAGACGCTGCTCGGCCCGAATGTGCTGGATCACCTGCCGGCGAGCCACGCGGCCTACCTGACCGGCCGCGGCTTCTTCCCTGCCCTGATCTCCGGGCCGTTCGCGAAAGGCCTTGAAGCCGCGTTCGTGTTCGCCATCGCCGCCTGCCTCGTCGCCGCTGTCGCCTCCTGGCTGCGCGGCGGCAAGTACGTGCACACCGACCAGCCGACCACCGTCGGTACCACGGACTATTCCTGCCCGGCACTGATGGGCCCGGAGACAGCACACGACGGCTCCGGGACCCCGGACCGCGCGGCAGTCCCCGTCGGAACCCGCGGTCCCGCTTCGGGCGTCGCGCACGCCGCCCCGCGGACGGTCGGCCCCGACACCGCTCCGGCCGGGCCGCCCGCACTGCGCGAAGACCAACCCCGCCCCAACGGGGACTTCCCCCTCGATGTGTACACGCTGATCGTCACTGCACATGGCTACCGCCCGGCCACGTACACGTTGAGGACCGGCGGCAACGGCCAACCGGCCGCCGCAGCAACCGCCCCCGGGACAAACGGGCAGATCGCCGGCGTGGTCTGCGGGCCGAGCCCGGACCGCCCGCTGCCCGGGGCGGTCCTACGCGCCGTCGATGCGACGGACACAGTCGTGGCACGCACCACCACCGACCGCGACGGCCGGTTCCGACTGACCGGCCTGCCCCGTCACCTGTCCGCGGTGACCACGGCCCCAAGCCCGACGACACCGCCGGACGTCAATCGCCCGGCAGGCGCGACCTTGCACCTCACGCTGGACAGCATGAGGTCATGACCAGGCCGGAGCGGGCCTCTGAGGAGACGCCCGGCGCGCCTTCGCTTCCCGCGAGGTGCGACCGAAGTGTCCTGCACCGTCCTGCCCGAACACCGGGGGCGCGGTATCGGCCGCAAGGCGTCGGCCGCCGCAGTCGAGTGGGCCCGCCGGCATCGGCGGTCTGGGTCGGCAGGTCATGCCTGCGGTGACAGACCGTCGTCCACGGCCACGTTCTGGGGGTCCAGCGCGATGCCGGAGTTCCTGGCCTGTTCGAGGATCAGGGCGGCGAAGTCCTCCTCGACGTGCCCCGCGCCGATGGCGCCGGCGACGAGCTGAGCGGTGGCGGCGGCGAGCGGCATCGGGACCTCCAGCTCGCGGGCCGCGGACAATCCCAGATCGAGGTCCTTGCGCAGCAGCGGCATGGTGAACGTCGGTGTGAAGTCCAGGTTGACCAGCGCGGGCGACTTGTAGCGGGTGTAGACCGAGCCCATCACGGAGTCGTTGAGGAATTCCAGGAAGGCGGCGCGGCTGACACCGCCCTTCTCCGCGAGAACGGTGATCTCGGCGAGCGACTGGGTGACGACACCGAGAAAGACGTTGTGTGCGATCTTGACGAGACGGGCGACTTCGTCCTCGCCTACGTAGGTCACCCCGCGCCCGAGGAGTGCCAGCAGCGGCTCGACCTGGCCGAACACCTCGCGCGAGCCGGAGACCGCAACCGTCAGCTTCCCTGCGGCGATCACCTTCGGGTTCCCACTCACCGGGGCGGCCAGGAAGTCGGTCCCACGGTTGGCGGATTCGCTCCGGATCAGCGCGGACGCCTGGGTCGACACCGTCGAGCTGTCGATCAGCACCCCCGGGGCGGCATCCGGCGAGGTCAGCACGCCGCCGGGGCCCGTGGTGACCGCCTCCAGGTCAGGCGCGGCGGAGACCATGGTGAAGACGACATCCCGGTCGGCCAGATCGGCCGGCCGCTCGACGATCGCCGCTCCCTGCTCCGCCAGCGGTTCGGCCTTGGAACGGGTTCTGTTGTAGACCGCTACGTCATGCCCCGCGTCCAGCAGCCGGGCGGCGAGTTGGAAGCCCATACGGCCGGCACCGATCCAGCCGATACGTGGGCGGTCCTGGGCGACGTACGTCATTCCTCTACCTCAATCCTGGAAAGCGTGCGGGCTGCCGACTACAGCGCTCAATGCCTCGTTCGCATGCGGGGGACGCGCTGCGGTGATGCGAAAAGGCCCAGCAGGACGCCGCGATGGCCCCCGACCACCTGATACTTCATCGGGCGGCCCTGCCTTCCTTGGATCAGAACCAGCCACCGTCGGCCTGGATGGTCCGGCCGGTGATGAACGAGGCATCGTCCGACACCAGGAACGCGACGACTGCGGCGATTTCGGAGGGCTGGGCCATCCGCCCGAGCGAACTTGTGGTGCGAATGAGGGTGTGGAATTCAGTGTCGACGTCGGGATGGACGTAGTGGGAGGCCGCGTGAGCGGACATGTCGGTGACGGTTCCCCCGGGCGCGATGGCGTTGATGGTGATGCCGCGTCGGCCGAGTTCGGCGCTGAGGTTGAGCGCGATGCATTCGACTGCGGCCTTACTGGACGCATAAAGGGCGTGGTAGAAAACCGCCTTGTGGGCACTTTGCGATGACGTCAGTACGATCCTCCCTCCTTCGCCCATATGCCGTACCGCGTTCTGTACGGCGAAGAACTGGGCTCGTGTGTTGATTGCGAAGACACGGTCGAAGTCGGCGGGGGTGACGTCGTCCAGCTTGCCGAAGTGCTCAACTCCGGCGTTGCTGGCGAGAATGTCGAGTCCACCAAGAGCTTCGGCGGCCTGATCGGCCAGCCGACGGATCTGGTCCGGATCGCTGACGTCCGCCTTGATGGCGACCACACGGCGGCCGTCGGCGGTGATCTCGGCGGCGAGCGCTTCGGCCGCGTCGCCACTGCTCCGGTAGTTGATCGCCACGTCGGCTCCGTCAGCGGCGAGCCTGCGGGCCACAGCCGCACCGATCCCTCGCGCACCGCCGGTGACCAGGGCCTTCCTGCCTGTCAGCTTTCCGCTCATCGGTCTTCTCCCGTCCACGGGAATCCGGCGGTCATGCCGAATGCGGGTATCGCGGCGTAAGGGTCACAGAATTCACGGCAGCAGATGAATCTCTCACCGCGCATACGCAGTGGAGGACTCCCGTGATCGTCCTCGTCACGGTGGGCACGTCCTCGTTCACCACCTGGCCGTCAGAATCAGAATCGCCCCGGCCCGGGCACCGGCGCCAGTCGGAGGAAAGTCCGGCCCCGAGTGGCACACCCGCCGTCCGGCACCAGCTCGCCCCGGGCAGGCCGATCGGGGGGTTCTGCCGGCTGTGTCCGAGGGCGAAGGGGCGTCGATCCTGCGAGTGCGCCGCCTGCGAGGTGAGGGGTCACTGCACCCCATGCGGCCGGAACTGGATGCTGATACGTCCTCCAGCGGCCCGCGCGGTCTTGGGGATGGCATGCTCCCAGGTCCGCTGGCAGGAACCGCCCATCACGATCAGGTCGCCATGTCCGAGTGGCCGGCGAACGACGTCGCCGCCTCGGCGCGGGCGCAGCAGCAGGTCGCGGGGCTCTCCGACGGAGAGAATGGCGACCATCGTGTCCTCGCGGGCCCCTCGGCCGATGCGGTCGCCGTGCCAGGCCACACTGTCGCGCCCGTCGCGGTAGTGGCACAGGCCAGCCGTCGTGAAGGGTTCACCGAGCTCGGCGGCGTAGTGCGCGGAGAGTGCCTGCCGCGCCTCGTCGAGGACGGGGTGCGGCAGCGGTTCGCCGACGCGGTAGAAGGCAAGCAGGCGCGGGACGTCCACGACTCGCTCGTACATCTGCCGTCGTTCGGCCTTCCAGGGAACGCTCGTGGCCAGATGTTCGAACAGGGCGTCGGCGCCACTCAGCCAGCCCGGGAGGAGGTCGATCCAGGCGCCGTCGCCGAGCCCTGTTCTGCGGAGGCCGTGCAGTGGGCGTAGACGCACGTCGTCGCTCTGATCGAACAGGGACCCCTGGAGCTGATGCGATGCCATACATGCAGCGTACCTCGCATTCGAACATTTGAGCTATATCGAATGCGTGTGCGCCGCTCCCGCCCGTGCGCGCCGGGGTGTCACTGATGGGTGCTGCGAGACTGTGGGGGCGAACCCCGCCTTCGCCCCGGCCCTTCGCCGTGACAGCAGGCCGAAGCGCAAGCGCCGATCAGGACCATCAGGGCGAACGACCCATTGGCCATGGGCGCTCAGGGCGATGCGGACGGCGCGAGGGGCGCTGAACCCTGGATGCGGGACCGGGCGAGCCCGTGGATGACGGGCCGGCCCCTGACGTTGTGGCGGGCCGTCGTCGCGGAGATCTCGCCCCTCCGTCGTCGGCGCCGATGGTGACCGCTTCACCCTGGCACTGCGGACGTCGGCACGTTACTTGACGATCTCCAGCACCGCCATCATGCCCGCGTCCTCGTGATTGAGGATGTGACAGTGAAATACGGTCTTGCCGGTGTAGTTCCTGAAGTGGATCCGGACGACGAGCTGCCCCTTGGCGGGCACGCTCACCGTGTCCTGCAATCCGTGGCCGTGGTGCGGCCGGCCGTTGATGCTCATCAACTGGAATTTGTTGACGTGCACGTGGAACGAGTGTTCCTCGTTGCTGTCGTTGCGCACGGTCCACTCCTCGACCGTGTTCAGCCTGGACCGGACGTCCACCCGGTTCGGATCGAACTGCTTGCCGTTGATGTAGAACTTGCTGCCGTCCTTGTTCTCGGAGAACACGAGGGTGCGCCGGGCAGCGATCGCCGAGTGGCTCAGGTCCGCGACCGGCGCGAAGGCCGAGGTGGGCAGGGCCGCCGGGTGCGCGGAAGGTCCTTCGGAGACCAGGGTTGCCAGGGTCGCCTGCGGGAACTTGTTACCGGCCGGCCCGGTGTTGTACGCGAGCGTCTGCAACTGGGTATGGCCGGTCGGACCGCCTTGTACGAGCACGTCGAAGCGGGCGCCCGCCGCGAGAAGGAGCGAGTCGGCCGTCCAGATCCGGTCGACGGGGGTGCCGTCGTGGGCGATCACATGGAACCGCTGACCCCGCAGGCGGATGTTGTAGTAGATGTTGGCGCTGATGTTGGCCAACCGCCACAGTTGGGTCTCACCCGGCCGGATGCGGATGGTCGGGTTCAGCTGACCGTTGACGGTGCGATTGGTGGACGCGCCGATGTGCAGGTTCTGGGTCCTGACCGCATCACCCTGGACCTGGAAGTCCTTGAGCCCGATGACGTGCTCGGTGATGTGGCGCAATCCCACCGGCAGGTACTCCTGCAGCCCGTCGACGATCAGGACGCCCGACATGCCCCCGGCGACCTGCGGCGCCGAGATCGAGTGTGCATGTGAGTGGTACCAGTAGGTGCCGGGCCGCAGGGTGTTCGGGAACCGGTAGGCGTAGTGAAACGTCTGGCCGGGATGAATGTGAACGAAGATGTTGTCGGAATTGCCGCTCGGCGACACATGAAGTCCGTGAACATGCAGATTGGTGAACTCGTTCAGCGAGTTCTTCATCGAGAGGTCCACCTTGTCCCCCGGCCGGATGCGCAGCGTGGGGGGCATGTAACTGCCGTTGTAGGTGAGGGCCCACAGCTTGCGGCCGCCCACCTCCACCCTTCGCCTCTGCACGACGAGCTCCACCCGCAGGACCCCGTTGCGGCTCACCATCTGCGCCGGCTCCTTCAGCGGGGCTCCCTGCGTAACCGCCGGCGACTCCAGAGGGACAGCCACCGGCTGCGCCTGTTCCCGTTCCGGTGGCTGCTCGCCGGCACAGCCACCGACCAGGAGGGCGATGACGACAACGACAGCAGTGGCCAGTTCGGGCAGCTTGCACCGAGACCTCATTACCTCTCCACTCCGGGGACCCCCACATCGCACGCGGCTCACTACCAGCAAGCACGCGGCCCGGCCTGTGCGCCACCTCTGTGGAGCGTTCGCGCGACACAGCCACCCCCCGACGCCGGCTGGGTGCCGCTGTCCGGGAACGTGATCACCTGTCCGGCCAGCGAGACCTACGACGCGCACGGGGCGGCCGGCATCAGCACCGCGGGATTTCGCTCGGCAGTAAACAAGCGCTGAAGAAGTGGCTGAGGGCGTCCACCGGCTCCGAGTGGTGCATCCGTACGCCCCATTCACACCACAGGGCCGTTCTCGCCACCGCGTGCTCGACGGGCCGCGCCCCGACGGGACGTCAATGGTGGGGAGAGGCTGGCCAAGCGGCGTCTCTTCAAGTGGCGCGAGCCTGAGCGTCCAATATATTACTTTTTGCGAAGCGGTTATGTAACTGCGCCAATCCAGACACCGATTGGGCTGCCGCACACGGTCGCGCGCCTTGTGGGCCGGGGTCGGCTCACGGAATCCGATCGCGGCAGCGCCGTACGGTTTGCCACCTGGATCGTTGCCTGAGAGGAACCATGACTGACGAGACATCCGCGTCCCTGGAGGACGGGTGGAGCGGCGAAGGGTGCCCGGCGAGTGCGTTTGCCCGGCGGTCGTTTCTTCACAGCGCCGCCGCCGGCCTGGCCGGAGCAGCGGGCGGGGCGGCCTCGGGCAGCGGTGAGGCGCTCGCCGACACGATGGTCGAGATCAAGGCGCAACCGAAATCCCGCACGATTCCCTTTCACGGCCATCACCAGGCAGGCATCGCCACTGCGCCCCAACAGGACGCGATTTTCGTCTCGTTCGACGTGACCGCTTCCGACCGGGCGGAGCTGACCGACCTGTTCCGCGCGCTGACCGCGCGGGCCCGCTTCCTCACGGCGGGCGGCAGGCCACCGGAGGTGCCCCCGACCGCAACACCGACGGACAACGGCATCATGGGACCCACGTTTGTGGCGGATGGTCTCACCCTCACAGTCGGAGTGGGCGCGTCCCTCTTCGACGACCGCTACGGATTGAGCACGCGCAAGCCGGTCCAGCTCGTTACGATGACACCCTTCCGCCACGACGACCTGGACCCCGCGCTGAGCCAGGGCGACCTGCTGATCCAGATCTGCGCCGATCACCGCGACACGACGGTGCACGCCCTGATCGACATCCTGACCCACACCAAGTCCGCGATGAAGCTGCGCTGGCGCATTGACGGCCAGCGCAATCCGGAGCGTCCCGTCGGTGTCCGGCGTGACTGGTTCGGCTTCAAGGACGGCATCTCCAACCCGACCGTCACCGACGATGCCCAGATGAATCAGGTGGTCTGGGTCCAGCCGAAGAGCGCCGAACCGGCCTGGGCCGCGGGCGGCACGTACCACGTGGTGCGTATCGTGCATTTCTTCATCGAGGCGTGGCAGAAGGTGCCCGTTGCACAACAAGAGCGGATCTTCGGCCGCCGCAAGGCGAGTGGCGCCCCCATGTACGCCGTGGATGAGAACGTCACGGATCTCCTCGACCCCATCTACACCAACGACCCGCAAGGCCTGATCACCCCACTGAATTCTCACATCCGCCTCGCCAATCCCCAGACTCCGCAGACCGCGGCAACCAGCACCATCCTGCGCCGCAGTTACGACTACGACCGGAGCCCCAACGTGCCGGAACTCGACATGGGGCATGCATTCGTCTGCTTCCAGCGAGAGCTCAACACCTATGTGGCCATGCAGACCCGCCTGGAGGACGAAACACTGGTGCCGTTCATCAGCCCACGGGGCGGGGGGTACTTCTTCGCACTTCCCGGAGTCCGGGACGAGAAGGACTACTACGCCCGCGGGCTCCTGGCCTGATCCTTCTCTGCCCCTGGTCGGCGTCGGCGAGACGCCGCCCCGCTCCGGACCGAACCATCGCAATGCGCACAGGAGGCGAGATGTTCTCTGCCCTGCGGAACCGAGTCGGCAACGGCCGCCGCCGACCCGGCAGGGCGCTCCGGCCGGCACTCGCGGTGGGCATCGGGATCCTGTTGATCTCCTGTACGCCCGCCACCTCGGTCCGCAAGGACTCCGCCGTGCCGGTCGCGCCCGTCCACGCCGGTGCCAGTGGCCGCGTGTATGTCACGAACCAGCAGGACAACACCCTCTCGGTGGTCGACGCCCGTACCCACAAGGTCGTCGCAACCGTGCCGGCCGGCGTGGCGCCCGAAGGCGTCGCGGTCGCCAAGGACGGCAAGCACGTGTACGTCGCCAACAGCGGATCGGCCCGGGTCTCGGTCCTCGACACCCGGAACAACAAGATCGTTGCAACCGTGCCGGTCGGAAAGAGCCCCACCGGTGTCGGCCTCAGCCCCGATGGCAACTCACTCTGCGTCACCAACGGCAGTTCGAACACTGTCTCGTTGATCGACACCCGAACCAACCGGGTCGCCGCGACCGTCCCGGTCGGCAAGTCTCCGGTGAACGTGGCGTTCAGTCCTGACGGTGGTTCGGCCTACGTGGCGAATTCCGGGTCCGGCAGCCTGTCGGTCATCAACACCCGCACGCGCCGGGTCGACCGGACCCTCCCCGCAGGGCGCTCCCCGGTGGGCGTCGCCATCACCCCGGACGGCAAGTCGGCCTACGTCGCCGACGAAGTGGGAAAGCAGGTCCTTGCCGTCGCAACCCGTACCGGCAAGGCGACGGCCGTGCAGGTCGGCGAGGGCCCCTTTGACGTGGCCATCGGGCCCGACGGCCACTTCGCCTACTCCGCCGATCTCGGTCCGGGCAACGTATCCGTGATCGACACCGGCAGCCACCGTGTCTCGGCGACCATCGCCCTCGGCCCTCCCGGCACCGACCCGTTCAGCCTGGAGGTCACCGACGAGGCGATCTACGTCACGAACCAGGGAGCGGGCACCCTCAAGGTCATCGACCCGAATTCACACAAGGTCGTCGCGACTGTCACCCTCGGCGCCAGCCCCTACGGCGTGGCGGTGAGCTGAGCCCGCGACGCCCCACCGGAGGTTTCCTTGCCGGGAAAGACTCGGGTTGCCGGTGGAACATGGACAAGGGGAAACGGAAAAGGGGTCTTCCATGTCTCACGCTTCCACCGTCGCTGTTCTGGGAGCAGGCGCACTCGGCGCCGCGATGGCGATGCGTCTCAGAGATACCGGCCACGACGTACGGCTCTGGAACCGTACGGAGGAGAGGGCCCGTGCGGTGGCGGAGCACGCTGCCGGGGTCACGGCAGTGAGGGCAGTGGGCGATGCGGTCTCCGGCGCGTCCGTCGTCATCACTGTGCTCCGTGACGGCGATGCGGTCACGGAGGTCATGTCAGATGCCATCGGTCGGCTCGACAACGATGCCGTCTGGGTGCAGGCGAGCACAGTAGGGCCGCGGTACGCCGACGCGCTGGCCGGTCTGGCTCGTGATCACGGTGTTGCGTACCTCGACGCACCGGTCTCGGGAAGCACCGCTCCGGCTCGGCAGGGCAAGCTTGTCTGGTTGGCAGCCGGCCCCGAGGACGTCCTTGCGCGGGCGCGTCCCCTGCTCGACGATCTCGGCTCGTCCGTCCTCCACGTCGGGACGGAGGTCGAGGGCAGCGCCGTCAAGCTTGTGGTCAATGCCTGGATGGCTGCCTCGACGGTCGCCATGAGCGACGTACTCGCGCTGTGCGACGCACTCGGCGTCGACCACACGACGTTCGTCCGGGTGCTTGAGGCGGGCCCGCTCGCCATGCCGTACGAGTTGCAGAAGGTAGGCGTCATGGACGACGCCTCGTACGCGCCCGGATTCGCGGTGCAACTCGCCCTGAAGGACATCGAACTGGCCGCGGCAGCCGCGACCCCCAGCCCTCTGCTCCAGGCCGTCCGGGACCGCCTGCGAGCGACCGTCGCAGCCGGCCACGACAACGACGACCTCGCCGCAGTCGACTACTTGAGGAGGCCGCCGTCGTAGTCCGAATGCGGGCCGTCGTTCCGGTCCCGGCCGCCCAGGGCCACCGGAGCGGCAGTGCCACCGCTGAATCCTGCTTCAAAGGAATTCCTTTTCGTCTACCTGCCAGCCAGAAGGGACCACTGGATCGTGACCACCTCGATCATCGTCGGAGGAAGCAGCGGACTGGGCCGCGCTGTGGCCCAGCGATTTGCCGACCGCGGCGACACTGTCGTCATCACCAGCCGCACCACGGCTCGCGCCGACACCGTGGCCGGCGAAATCGGGGGGATCACCCGGGGCCTGGCCGTTGACCTGTCGCGGCCGGAGACGATCGCCGCCGCGCTCGGCGATGTGCGCGAGGTCGACAACCTGGTGATCACCGCCATCAAACAGGGCGTCAACTCCCTCGCGGACTTCGATATCGCCGCAGCCATCGAGAGCGTGACCACCAAACTGGTGGGCTACACCGAGACCGTGCGAGTCCTGCGTGACCGGTTCAACCCCGGCGCGTCGGTCGTGCTCTTCGGTGGCCTGGCCAAGGAACGCCCTTACCCCGGTTCCACCATGGTGACGGCCTTCAACGGCGGCATCACCGGTCTGGTGAAGACCCTGGCCGTGGAAATCGCACCCCACCGCATCAATGCGATTCACCCGGGCGTGGTGGGAGACAGCGCGAAGTGGCGCGACGCACCCGAACACCTCCACCTGGCGCGTACCCCTATCGGACGCCTCGTGACGACGGCCGAGGTCGTCGATGCCACCGAATTCGTCCTCCGCAACTCCGGCGTCAACGCCCTCGACCTGTTCGTCGACGGCGGACTGCGCGTGACATGACTCATCCGGGGACCGGGCAGCCACACAGAGCAACGACCGACAGCCAAGCAGTCACGTGATCCGCCGCTGGTCCCAGGACAGGGCCCTCCGGCAATGACACCGTGCCCGGACCGGTGATGCGAGCAGTGCGGCAACGCGGATTCCGCAGGAGCAGTCAGCTCATGACCGTGGGCATGGCCTGTTCTCCGAGCGCGCGAAGCGGCGCATGCGCGACGTCCACCGCCTCTCGGCCGGCCGAGAGGTGCTGCCGACGGCCACGGCGGACCATTCACACCATGCCGTCGGCACCCTGGTAGCCCTTGTCCGCCCGGCAACCACGGTGATCAAGGCCCCGGCCGGGGCATTCCTCCGGGGTTGATCACCGTGGTTGCCGGAGCCCCCGTCGGATCTTCACCCGTCGTTTCCGCATCATTGCGGGAATGATGGAACCATGGCGAACCCGACGATCCTGACTGTCGACGACGACCCGGCGGTCTCCCGGGCGGTCGCCCGCGACATCCGGCGCCAGTACGGCGAGCGCTACCGCATCGTGCGCGCTCTCTCCGGGAGCGATGCCCTGGACGCGCTGCGCGAGATCAAGCTGCGCGGCGATCAGCTCGCGCTCATGCTGGCCGACTACCGCATGCCCCACATGAACGGCATCGAGTTCCTCGAGGCGGCCATGGATCTCTTCCCGCTCGCCCGTCGTGTGCTGCTGACCGCCTACGCCGACACGGAAGCGGCGATCGACGCCATCAACGTCGTGGACCTCGACCACTATCTCGTCAAACCCTGGAGCCCGCCGGAACAGCACCTCTACCCGGTGATCGACACACTGCTGGACCTGTGGCACGACACACCTGATCCAGGGATCACGGAAACCCGCGTGGTCGGACACCGCTGGTCCGCACCGTCCTTCGCTGTCCGTGACTTCCTCACCCGCAACCTCGTGCCCTACCGGTGGCTTCTGTCCGACGAGCCGGAAGGGCAACGTCTGCTGACCGCCGCAGGGTTGTCGGCGGCCGACGTACCGCTGGTCGTCACCCCGGACGGCGAGCCCCTGGTCTCCCCCACCGAGCAGGAACTCGCCGCGCAGGTAGGACTGAGCACGGTTCCGGCCTCGGATTTCTACGACCTGGTGGTGGTAGGTGGCGGGCCGGCCGGTCTGGGAGCTGCCGTCTATGGGGCTTCGGAGGGTTTGCGTACGGTCCTGGTGGAACAGCGGGCGACCGGCGGGCAGGCCGGACAGAGCAGCCGCATCGAGAACTACCTCGGTTTTCCCGACGGCGTCTCCGGTTCCCAGCTGACCGAACGTGCTCGCCGCCAGGCGCTGAAGTTCGGGGCGGAGATTCTGAGTGCGCAACGGGCCGTCGCGCTGGAGGCGGCAGGATCGGGCCGGGTGCTGCACCTGGGGCCTGATAGCTCCATTGCCGCCCACACCGTGGTCCTGGCCACCGGAGTGTCCTACCGGCGGCTGGCCGCCACCGGGCTGCAGGAGTTCACGGGTGCGGGCGTTTTCTACGGGTCCGCCGTCACCGAGGCCCCCAGCTGTTCCGGGGAGGATGTCTACATCGTCGGCGGAGCCAACTCCGCAGGACAGGCAGCGGTCTATTTCTCGCGCTACGCGCGGCGCGTCCACGTGCTGATCCGCCAAGGCGATCTGACCCGTTCGATGTCCAGCTATCTCATCGACCAGATCAACGGCATCGACAACATCGAGATCCACGCGTGGACCGAAGTCCTCGGCGGTGAGGGCGAGGGGCACCTGCAGCGGCTGACCCTTCGCGAGAACCGGTCCGGCGTCGTGCGCACCGTTGCTGCGTCCTGGCTGTTCATCTTCATCGGGGCCGAGCCGCATACCCAGTGGCTGGAGGGAGTGGTCTCCCGTGATGAACGCGGATTCGTGCTGACCGGACCGGACTTGGTGGCCGGAGGGCAGCGTCCGGCGGGCTGGCGGCTGCCGAGAGATCCGTACCACCTGGAGACAAGCGTGCCTGGTGTCTTTGCCGCCGGAGATGTGCGTTCCTCCTCGGTCAAACGAGTCGCGTCGGCCGTCGGCGAGGGAGCCATGGCCGTCTCCTTGGTGCATCGCTATCTGGAGGCACAGTGACCACGTCAGTACATCTGTCACCGGAGCAGTTGCGGACGCTGTTCCTCTTCGAGAAGCTCAGTGACGAGCAGCTCAATTGGCTGTCGGAGCGCGGCCGTGCTGAGCAACGGCCGGCCGGAAGCGTGGTGTATGGGGAGGGCGAACCGGCCACGTGCTTCTTCGTCCTGCTCAGCGGTGCCATCGCGCTCAGCCGTGTGCTGCACGGCGACGATGTGGAGGTCAGCCGCACCGATCAGCGCGGTGTGTACAGCGGGGCAACCCGTGCATACCTCGGGGACCGCGTCGAACAGCGATATCCCCACACGGTGCGGGCTGTCACCGATGCCGAGTTCTTCGTGCTGCCCGCCGATGATTTCGCCCATGCGGTACGCACGTGGTTCCCGATGGCGCTGCACCTGCTGGAGGGACTCTTCTTCGGTACGCGGGCGGCCAACGCGATCGTCAGTGAGCGGGAGCGGCTGCTGGCCCTGGCCTCGCTGTCGGCAGGCCTGACCCACGAGCTGAACAATCCTGCGGCAGCCGCTGTGCGGGCCGCTGCGGCTCTGCGGGAGCGGGTGGCCGGCATGCGCCACAAACTCGCCTTGATCGCTGACGGTCGGCTGGACGGCACCGAACTGCACCGTCTCGTAGAGCTGCAGGACGATGCGGTGCAACGGGCCGCAACGGCTTCCGGTCTGCCCGCGCTGGCTGCTGCCGATGCCGAGGATGCCGTCGGCGACTGGCTCGATGAGCACGGGGTGACGGAAGCATGGGAACTGGCACCGACACTGGTCGCCGCGGGCATCGGCGTGCCGTGGCTGACCTCGGCAGCCGACACCATCGGTGAGGACAATCTCGGCCCCACGGTGCGCTGGCTGGCGTACACCGTCGATACGGAACTTCTGATGGGCGAGATCGAAGATGCCGTGACCCGTATCTCCGGGTTGGTCGGCGCCGCCAAGCAGTACGCGCAACTGGACCGGGCACCGCAGCAGACGGTGGATGTACACACATTGCTCGACGCCACGCTGACCATGCTGCAGGCGAAGATCCCCTCCGGTGTCCAGGTGGTCAAGGAGTACGCCCATGGGCTGCCGCCGATTCCGGCTTTCGGAGCCGAGCTCAACCAGGTGTGGACCAATCTGATCGTCAACGCCGTCGATGCCATGCCTGACGGGGGCACGCTGACGATTCGGACATGGAGGGAGGATGCGCGGCTGCTCGTGGAGGTGGCCGACACGGGCACGGGCATTCCGGCTGAGATCAGACCGCGGATCTTCGAGCCGTTCTTCACCACCAAGCCGGTCGGTGAGGGCACTGGGCTCGGGCTGGACATCTCCTACCGCATCGTCGTCAACAAGCATCATGGGGACATCCGGGTCTCTTCGCAGCCCGGCGACACCCGCTTCCAGGTGTGTCTGCCGATCGACCTGCAGCCCGAGGACTCCTGAGGACTGCCGTGGCATCCAACTGCGGCGGGCAGCTCCGGGCTCGGCCCTGCGTTGTCAGGACGTATTTCTACTGCCGGAAATCTGTGGCGCCCGGTCACAGGCGGATCGTCCGGCAGCTTCTCGGCATCGCCAACTACGGGCCCGACGTGCCCAGTCACGGCTGAGCGGTACGGAGGACGGCGGAGGCTGATGCCACCGGCCATCCGCTACGACGATGGCCGACATGGCCCGCCGTCACCCCGCACACCCCAACTCCCCCCGCACGCGGCCCGCCACCATTCACTGCATCGGTTCCGCCGAATGGTGCTCGACCACAGCAGCGGCGACCGAGCAGGCATCGAGGCCACCGCGGGCCCACCAGCCGCACGTCAAGGTGCCGAGGCAGGTTTCCGAACGACTCACGGGGGCGGCGTCCCGGAGTCGCGAACCCGGCAGGCATCACGGACATATCACCTGTCGACGGCGAGAGCATCCCCAGCGAATCGCACGCGGAGAAAACCGGGGTGCTCACGCTTCAAACATGGAATTTCAGACGTTCTTTTTCCGGAACTCACGGGCAGCGGCGCCTCATATCGCATTTGAAGAGAAATGAAGTTGACGGGCGCGACCAGAGCAGTCAGTCGTTGACTGGCCCCTTTCGATCATGCAATCATTCGAATGCACATCCTGTATCCGCTTTTCGTACACCCTGCACCAGTATTCGAACACGCCAGGCACGGTGAGGTCGGCGAACCGGTGCTTCAGGCCGGTCGCCATCGCCCTCTACGAGCCGTCACTGCCACGAAGGGGGCCCATGCAGTTCAGGATTCTGGGGCCACTCGAAGTCGTGGACGACGGCAGGCACATAGATGTCAGCGGGCAGCGTCAGCGCACGGTCCTGGCGATGCTGCTCCTCGAATCGGGACGCGTCGTCTCCAATGACCGCCTGGTGGAGGCCATATGGGAGCGGAAGCCGCCGGCGACGAGCCGCACCCAGGTGCAGATCGGTATCTGCGCACTGCGGCGCATGCTCCCCGCGGGGCCACGCCCCGGCCCCATCGTGACCCGCTCGCCCGGTTATCTCTTACGGATGGCCGAGGGGCAACTCGACCTCCACGCCTTCGAGGAACGGGTAGCCGCAGGAGGAAGAGCCGCTGCCGCCCATCAACCCCAGCAGGCGGTAAAGGAGTTACGGGCCGCGTTAGGGCTGTGGCAGGGGCACGCCCTGACCGATATCAGCAGCAAGCCGGTACGGGCGAACGCCGTCCAACTCGACGAGCGGCGCCTCGCCGTACAGGAACAATGTCTTGAACTCGAACTACGGCTCGGCAATCACCACCGCGCCGTGAGTGAACTCGGCGCTCTGGTCGCCGCCCACCCACTCCGGGAACGCCTGCGGGTGCTCCTGATGAGCGCACTCCACCGCGCGGGACGGCAGGCCGAGGCCCTGGACGCCTACCGCCAGGCGCGGGCGGCCCTCGTCGAGAGGCTCGGTATCGAGCCCGGCGCAGAACTGCAGCGACTGCACCGCATGATCCTGACGGGGGAAGAGGAGTGGGGCACTCCGCCCCGGGTCCAGCCCTTCATCAAGGTGACCGCGCCGGCCGCCGCGCCGGACGGACCCGGCAGCGGCCCGGCGATCCAGCCCCTTCCGGCAGTGCCGGCGCCTGCTGCGATTCCGGCGCACAAGATTCCGCGGCTGCTGCCCGCCGATATCGCCGACTTCACCGGCCGCACGCGAGCGATCCAGCGCATTCTGGCCGCCCCCACCCGCACCGGCACGCCCCGGACCGTCGTCCCCGTCACCGTGATCACCGGACGCGGTGGCTCCGGCAAGACGACCCTGGCCGTACATGTCGCCCATCGGCTCGCTCCGGACTACCCCGACGGGCAGCTCTTCGCGAAGCTGTCCGGCGCCCCGGGCCACCCGACGAGCGCCACCGAGGTGCTCCGGCGCTTCCTGCGCGCGCTCGGGGTGAGCGACGAAGCCGTCCCGAGCAGTGTCGAGGAGCGCGCCGAGATGTACCGTGACCTGCTGGCGGAGCGCCGAGTCCTCGTCGTGCTGGATGGCGCGGCGTCCGAGTGCCAGGTCGCCCCGCTGCTCCCCGGGTCGTCCGGATCGCGGGTGCTGATCACCTCGTGGCGGCGCTTCACCGGGCTTCCCGCGGACACCCGTATCGAGCTCTCCAGGTTCCGGCGGGAGAGCTCCGTGGAATTGCTGATGAAGATCATCGGACGGCGGCGGGTCGCCGCCGAACCGCTGGCCGTCGAAGAGCTCTGCCGTGCCTGCGACGATCTGCCGCTCGTGCTGCGCGCGGCCGCCGCACGCCTGGCTGCCCGGCCGCACCGGGCCGTGGCGGACGCCGTCGCCCAGGCCGAGGCAGTGGACGGATGCGCCGGCGTGGCCCGTCGCCCGGACGAACTGCGCCATGTGGAACAGACGGTCCGCACATGCATGACCCCGGCTTACGGGACGCTCAGTCCGGAGGCCCAGCGGGCTCTGCGCCGCCTCGCCCAGTTGGAGATACCCGACTTCGCCCCCTGGGTCGGCGCTCCCCTCCTCGAATGCGAACCGCACCGCGCCCAGGACCTGCTGGACGAGCTGACCGAGTCCTACCTGCTCGACGCAGTGGTGGACCCGGTGTCCAGAGCCGTCCGGTACCGCTTCCCCGCCTTCGTACGGGCCTTCGCCCTGGAGCGCCTGGCGGCGGAGGAGTCGCCGGAGGAGCAGCGGGCGGCGTTACGGCGCGTTCTCGACACCTTGGCGTATCTCACCGGCGAAGCGCAGCGCCGCGGCGGGTACGGGGACCCGCCCGTACCGGATGAGCCCATCCGCTGCCATGCGATGCCGCGGAGCCTGATCGACCGTCTGCTGGCAGACCCGGTCGCCTGGTACCAGCAGGAGCGCGTCCAGGTGGAGGCGGCGGGCCGGCAGGCGGCCGAAATCGGCCTGTGGACCATTTCCTGTCGCCTGGCGAGCAGTTCGACGGTGCTGGCCCGGAAGTGATTGCCCCTCGGGTGGCAGCGCGGCGGTTCGGCCGTGGGCACCGATTCCCTTTCGCCGGCCCGATATCGGCGCGCATCCCGTCACAACTGTCCTGATGACCGCCCCTCCGGCGGTCACGCACAACTCCCCCGCGAGCCTCGACGGGCTCCGGAGGGAGCGCCGCACCGGGACGCGATTCAATCTGCCGTTCATATACAAGGCGGACGTCTGCTTATTTAGCTCTATCACTTCCCTAAATTTACGCTAACGATGTGATCAAAAACCCTCCCGATCGTTAAAAGGCGCAGGTCAGGCGCCAATCACGAGGGTTGACCGGCTCTGATGCGCCTCTCTAATGTGACAGCGCTCCTCCATGTCCCATGCAAATAATCCCGCAGTTCTTCGCAGCGTTCACAGGTCCTCTTCGGCGATGCACGTACGCACTGCTCTGTGTGCTCTTCAAAAAACCGCGGCCGCGTTTCGTTTTTATTGGACCTTTAGTGGACCGGTGAGAAGGGCGTCATCATGGACGGCATCCCCACGACCGACGAGAACGCGGGAGAAGACGCACGTACGGGAGGCGGAACGAGACCGTCCTCATCCGGCCGGCTCCGCGCCAGGCCGGATGAGCGCGGTCCGCTCTCATTCGGCCAGCAGCGGCTCTGGTTCCTCGACCGCTGGCTCGGGGACAACGTCGTCTACAACATTCCGGTCGTTCTCCGCTTCACCGGCCCCTTGGACGCCGCCCGCCTGACGGCCGCCGTCACTACGGCCGCGGCCGGTCATGACGCCCTGTACACCGTCTTCGAGGCGGACGGGAACGGGGAGCCGCGCCAGCGGTTGCTGGACACCCGTGAGACGGACTGCCCGCTCGTCGACCTCACCGGCCTCGCACCCGCCGACCGCGTCCGCAGCGCCCGGGAGGCCGTCGAGGCGGATGCCCGCAGGCCGTTCGACCTGGCCCGGGATCCGATGCTGCGTGCGTCGCTGTACCGGCTGTCCGAGGACGAGCACTGGTTGCAGCTGACCTTCCACCACATCGCCTGCGACGGCTGGTCGCTCGATGTGTTCCAGCGCCGGCTGAACGAGGCGTACCGTGCCGGCGGCGGATCGGTCGAGCCACTGCCGGTCCAGTACGCCGACTACGCGTTGTGGCAGCGCGAGACGATGCACGGCCCTCGTACGGAGAAGGCCCTGGCGGCCTGGACGGACGCGCTGGCCGATGCTCCGGCCGTGCTGGACCTCGGCACGGACCGCCCCCGTCCGGCTGAGATGAGCTATCGGGGCGAGACGACGGACTTCCCGCTCACCGGAGTGTCCTCGGCGGCGCTGGAGGCGTTCGCCGCCGAGGAGAACGTCAGTCTGTACACGGTGATGCTCGCTGCCTTCCAGGTGCTCGCCGCGCGCCACTCGGGGAGCAGCGATGTCGTCGTCGGTTCGCCGGTGGCGGGCCGGGACAACGCCAAGCTCAACGATCTGGTCGGCTTCTTCGTCGACACGCTCGTCCTCCGGGTGGATCTGGGGGACGACCCCGGCTTCCGGGAGCTCGTGGCGCGCTCCCGCGCGTCGCTGCTGAGCGCGCTCTCCCGCAGCAGGGCCCCGTTCGATCTCGCCGTGAAACAGCTGCACCCCGAACGCTCACTGAGCCACAACCCGATTGTGCAGACGCTTTTCGCCTTCCATGAGGAGGAGCCGCTGGAGCCCTTCGGTGAAGGGCTCGGCGTCGAGCGTTCCATGGTGGCCACGGGGACCGCGAAGTTCGACCTCACCTGGTCGGTGTACCGGCGTCCGGGCGGGCTCCATCTCCAGGTCGAGTACGCGACGGACCTGTTCGACGCCGGCACCATCCGCACCCTGGTGGACCACTGGCAGATCCTGCTCGGTCAGATCCTCGCCACGCCCGATCTTCCGGTGAGCCGGCTGCCGCTCATGGCGCCTGCCGAGAGGCAGTTGGTGGAGTCGTGGGCGGGTGACGGCGCTGAACTCCCGGTCGGTGCGATTCACGAACTGGTGATACGCCGGGCCCGGGAAACCCCCGACGCCGTCGCCGTCGTCTG
>NZ_JBHVWS010000076.1:0-37672 GCF_042882185.1 Streptomyces sp. NPDC058239 | reverse complement strand
CCCCTTGTACGACGGCGGCGTACTGCCCACGGACAACCCCCTCCACCATGATCAACCCGAAGATCATCCCACCCGTCAGCCAACGTGACAGTGCCGTTGGCGGAGCTCTGACCTGGTGTTGCTCATTCTGAGCAAGCGACTGTAGCGGGAGAAAGGAGGAGTGAATGGTCGCTGCTGTGAGTGGCATCGAACATCCTGCGGGTGCCTGTTTCCGTGAACACACACCCTTCCGGACTTGAGGAAGGCGACGGCGAGATCCTCGTAGGGGTCGTCCGGGGCACGGTGACCGGCATATGCCCCGACGCGCGGGTACAGTTCCATGCCGCTCTCGCGTCGCGCGGTCAGCGGGTCGCACACCGCGATCACACGGGGTCGGGAGTACCTTGCTCGGCGGCATGTCTGGCCAACTTGGACCACAGTCCCAGCCCATCATGCCGAGCCGCAGCTCCTCCCCGGTGTCTTCGAAAGTGACATCAGGTACGTCCTCTTATGCATGGTGGACGGAACTCGTGCCTATGCCATGCGTTCAAGTAGGCGAGCCGAGACGGGGTGGTTCAGCGGCTGGCTGTCGGCGAGGCGCTCCACTTCGCCAACAGCCAGTTCTCCCATGCGCAGCAGCTCGGTTCCCAGGGAGCCCGCAACGTGAGGCGTCAGCACGACGTGTGGGTGATCCCGCAGTGGACTGTCCGCGGGCAGTGGTTCCGGATCCGTGACATCGAGTACCGCGTACAACTGCCCGCTGCCCACGGCGGCCGTCAGTGCGGCGGTGTCGACCAGGTCGCCCCGCGCGGTGTTGATCAACGTGGCACCGGGGCGCATCGACGACAGTCGCCGCGTGTCCATGAGATGCCGCGTCTGGGGTAGCGACGGCGCGTGCAGGGAGACCACGTCGCTGGTGGATACGAGCTCGTCGAGCCCGAGCAGTCGTGCGCCCAGCGTCCCGGCCTCCGTCTCGGTGAGGTAGGGGTCACTGATGACGAGTTCGAGGTCGTAGTTCCGCAGCAGGGCGAGGACGCGGCGGCCGATGGCGGAGGCGCCGACGATCCCGATCTGCTTACGGTAGTTGCCCGCCGGACCGGACCCGTCGGGCGAGTCCACCTGTGCGTGGCCGGGTGCCTGCCGCGTGAGCAGCGGCAGGACACGCTTGTTGGCCAGGACGATCATGGCGACCGTGTACTCGGCGACGGGGACGGCATTGGCGGCAGCGGCCGATGAAACTGCGATTCCCCGCTCCCAACAGGCTGCCGTGACATGGTGCTTGACCGATCCGGCGGCATGGACAACGGCACGCAGGCGCGGTGCCAGCGCCAGCGCCTCGGCCGTGAGGGGCGGACATCCCCAGCCGGTGACAAGGATGTCGACGCGGGCGAGCGAGGCCTTCGACTGGGGCGAGGTGAACTCATGGAGCACCGGGGCTGGATCGAGATCTGTGGCCCTGCCCAGACGCCGCAGCAGTTCGTCGTCGAACAGGCGCCCTGCCAGGCCTTCGTGCATGGCGAGGGCAAGTCGGGGTCGGCTGTCGCTGGTCACGCGTCTCCTCGGCTGTGGATTTGATGTGCAGGTGGCGAGGCAATCCAATGACCGGTCAGTCGGCAGCGTCAACGATCACCCTGCTGACCGAAAGGAACCGAAAGCGAGGAGAGGAGATGATGAACAGGCAGGTGGCAGGCTGTCATCCGGCGCCGCAGGAGGAACGGATCACGAGCTTGGGCAGCAGTGCCATACGCCGGGTCGCCACCTCATCAGCCGGCGCGGCGATGCGTCGCATCACGGTGTCCACGGCGGTGCGGCCCACATCGAACTTGGGCGGGGCCACCGCGGTCAGCGGCACCTCGGCAAGTGCTGCCACCTCATCGTCGTAGGAGATGACCGCGAAGTCGCCGGGGACGTCCAGCCCGCGCTCCATGACTGCCCGCACGACCGCAGCCGCGTTTCCGTCCGAGTGCACGACGACGGCTCGCGTCCCGGTGCTCAGACAGCGGTCCACCAAGGATGCGACGGCCGCTGCGTTGCCCTTCGGGTCGAGGTCGCTGCGCGGCAGTTCTGTACGTTCCACGCCGCCGTCGGTCAGCCTCAGCCTGGCCAGCGCCTCCGCGTGGCCGTCGAAGAGCCACCGGGCCGTGGGGCTGCGCAGCCCGCCCGCCGCGGCCACCCGCGTATGCCCCAGGGAGACCAGATGTTCCACCGCGAGTTCGGTGCCCGCCGCATGGTCGGTGCGCACGTACTCGATGTGCGCGGCGGCCGTCCCCGATAGCGATCGCTCGACCAGTACGGTCGGCACGTCGAGTCCGCTCAGCCACTGCGTGGTCTCCGGATCCTCGTCAGGCGGTTGGGCGGTCGCGATCAGCAGCCCGTCCACGCCGCGGTTCAACATCCGGTCGACCTGCTGGCGTTCGAGGTCGTGGTCGTAGTGGGAGACGGCCAGAACGATCCGGGCACCGTGCCGCCCGGCAGCGGACTCCGCCCCCCGAATCACGCCTGGGTAGTAGTACACGGAGGACGGGACCACCAGGCCGACGGTGGCGCGGTGGGTGTCGCGCCTGCCCGCCTGCTTGCCTCGCATCCTCTTGCGCGCCGGCTCCGGCTGCTTGCCGGGTATGCTCGCTCCGCCGTAGACCCGCTCCAGCAGGCCGCGGTCGACGAGCGCACCGATGTCCCGCCGCAGAGTGACCGTCGAGACGCCGAGACGCCCGGCCATGTCCGTCACGCGCACACAGCCCTGACTCCGGGCCACTTGCATGATCGCCTCGTGACGCTCGACCGCCATCATCACGTGCTGTCCCCCGAATCGGCTGACGCTTACCCGGCCATGGGGCTACCTGGCCATCGGGCGTGGAGCGTACTGACTTTTCCGACCGATCGAAAGTCTCTGCTTTCGCTCTCCCCGCTCTCTTCGGTTCCCTTCGACTTCTTGTGACCGCCTTGATCGAACGGTCATGCTGGCGAACATTCCCATACCGTCGCGACTCAGAATGAGAGAACGAGGTGCCTCGCATGAGCCTGTCGCACCAGCCCTTGCCCCCCGAGGACCGGGAACTCTCCCCCTTCACCGGGTTCGGGCGGGCCCACTGGGTGGAGCTCGCGGACCAACTTCTCGTGGACGCACACCGGTTCGCCACTCCCTCGGGTGCGCGCATCGCCCTGCCGGGCCGTCCCTCGTCCTCGGGTCCCCACTCGGATCAGCTGGAGGGCTTCGCGCGGACCTTCCTGCTGTTCGCCTTCCGCGTGGCGGGCAGCGCAGGAGAAGCACCCGCCGGGTTGATCCAGTCGTACGCCGACGGTCTCGCCGCAGGTACCGACCCCGCTCATCCCGAGGCGTGGCCGAGGCTGGCCCAGGAGTGCCGGCAGACACTCGTGGAGGCGTGCTCGCTCGCGCTCGGTCTGCATCTGACCAGGCCGTGGCTGTGGAACCAGCTGCCGTCCGCAGTGCAGGAGCGGATCGTCGCGTGGTTCCAGGGTGCCTGGGGGCTGGTCATCCCGGACAACAACTGGCACATGTTCCGAGTGATCGTCGGCGAGTTCCTGGCGAGCGTCGGCGGGGCGCACGACCGCGCGGAGATGGACACCGACCTCGCCAGGATCGAGGAGTTCTACGTCGGCGACGGGTGGCACCGTGACGGCGGCGATGCCCGCAGCGCCGACTGCTTCGACCACTACTGCGGCTGGGCCATGCACACATATCCCGTGCTTTGGGCCTTGATGGCCGGGGAGCGCGGGAAGGCGCGACTGCCTGTCCTGCGAGAGCGACTGAGCCGGTTCCTGGAAGACTTCGCGCTGTTCTTCGGCTCCGACGGTGCGCCCATGCACCAAGGACGCTCCCTGATCTACCGGTTCGCTGCAACGGCGGCCCCCTGGGTCGGGGCGCTGGCCGACGCCACACCGCTCACCCCGGGGCAGACCAGACGGCTGGCGAGCGGCGCGTTGCGTCACTTCACCGACCGGGGCTTCCGCGACGACCGGGGGATCGCCACGCTCGGCTGGTACGGGGAGTTCCCGCCGCTGGTGCAGCGCTACTCAGGGCCTGGCTCGCCGTACTGGTTGTCCAAGGGCTTCCTCGGTTTGCTGCTGCCGGCGGATCACCCGTGCTGGACCGCGGTGGAGGAAGCGCTCCCCATCGAGTGCGCGGACCAGGTCAGGGCCCTGCCCTCCCCCGGCTTCGTCCTCTCGGCCACACGCGCCGACGGCGTCGTACGGCTGTTCAATCATGGCAGCGACAACGGGCACGCGCCCGGCGCCGCCGCTGATCCCCACTACGCGCGTCTGGCGTACTCAACAGCCACCGGCCCCGCCCATCCGAAACCCGGGCGGCCGCAGCACTCAGACAACCACGTCGGCCTTATGGACAGTGAGTTGGGATTGTCCCAGCGTCACCGCATCCACCGGCTGCGCGTCGTCGACCGCCACGCCGCGTCGTGGCACCGTCCCCTCTGGCCGGCCGCGCCGGACGGACAGGGACCCGCCCGTGCGGCGGACGCCCGTATCGAGACGGCGAGCGTGGTGTGGGGCCCGTACGAACTGCGCGTCCATCTCGTGGATGCTTCCCCCGGCCTACCGCTCTACCACAGTGGGTGGCAGGTAGCCGGGGAAACGCTGGTCCCACAACCGGACGGTGGGGACCGGTCTTCGGCCGTCACCATCGCCGGGCTCACCAGCAGCTTCGTCTCCCTGCACGGCCATGACCCGGTACGGCTCGCGAACGACGAAACCGCGAGCGCGTTCGGAGTGAGGACCGCCTTCCCTTACGCTATCGCCGAGCGAGCCGAACACCGCACGCTGCACGTGGCGCTCGTCGGACTCACCGGGCAGGGCGCGACAGCGCAAGTACCGGACGTGCGGTGCCGGACCGACGGAACCACGGTCACCGCACGATTCCCCGACGGCACCCGGGTCCTTGTCGCCCTGGGGCCGGCGCCCGCGCGTTCGCCCGAGCTGGGGCGACAGGTGCTGGAAGGGCCGGTGCGGTACGCGCGGCTGACTCCCGGAGAGCGGCCGGTCGTCGTCTCCCATTGAACGAACGACCCGACGGTCCGAGCGCCAGAAGAATGAGAGGAAGCAGAGGACACAGATGAGTACGTCACTGCCCGCCTCCCGAACGTGGTGTTTCCGATGACCGACGAACACAACGCCGACGTCGCCGGGCACGCCGGAGACCCAGTGGTGCGTGCTCCTGTGCAGTGATCGGCGCACATCAAGCAGCCCCCCGGCCCCCGCATCTCACGGGGTGCGCGTCGCGGAGGCCGGTGCGAAGCGCGGCTCCGGCCGCGGAAGGGGAGGTCCAGATGGTGACCCAGCCGTACGCCGCACGGGAGTTGAAGTTTCGACGCCTGGCGGCTGAGCTGCGCCGGGGGGTCCTGGACGGCACCTGGCCACAGGGCAGCAAGCTACCGACAGAGCAGGAACTGGCTGCGGAGACCGGCCTTTCGCTGACCACGGTCCGGCGTGCCTACGAAGTCCTCGTCGAGCAGCGGCTGGTCGAGCGGCGCCAGGGCGCCGGGACGTTCGCGGCGCCGCGGCCGGGCGCCGTCCGTCGTGCCTCCGCGGTGGTGGGGGTGCTGGTACCCACGACATCGTCGTACTACCCGAGAGTGCTTCAGGGGATCGAGGAGGCGCTGGCTGTCGCGGGGGCGCGCATGGTCCTGGCCTGCTCCCACTACGACCAGGTCGTCGAGCGCGAGGCGATCGACCGACTTGTCGGCTCCGGGGTGGACGGGCTGCTGCTGGTGCCCCAGCTGCACGAACTCGCCGATCCTCTGGGGCGGATGGCCGAACTGCTCGAATCGCCGGTGCCTGTGGTGCTGATGGAGCGCCGGCTGGCCGCCGCGGGGCCTCTCGATGCCACCGAACATGTGTGCACCGACCATGCCAGCGGCGCCTATGCCGCGGTACGGCACCTCCATGATCTCGGGCACCGCAGGATCGCGCTCCTGGTGCGTACCGACGGCCCGCACGCTGTGCCGATCTCCGCGGGGTTCGACCGTGCCGTCGGCGACCTCGGCCTTCTGGCGGCAGTCCGGGTCGGTGAGCCCTTGGAAGCGTGGGACTCGCGGCGCGCCGATGCCGCGATTGCCGTCCTGGCGGCCGACGGTGCAAGTGCCGCCCTGTGCTTCGGCGACCGTGAGGCCTCCCTGATCCTGGGGGCGGCGCGTAGAGCGGGGCTGCGGGTTCCGGAGGATCTCGCCCTGATCAGCTACGACAACGAGTTTGCCGATGTGGCCGAGGTACCGCTGACCGCGGTGTCGCCACCGAAGTATCGCCTGGGCAGGCTCGCCGCCGAGATCCTGCTGCAGCGCCTGGCCGACGACGGCACAGGCCCCGTGCACCAAGTGGGACTACGTCCCCGGATCGTGGTGCGGGCGTCCTGCGGCGGGAAATCCTCTTGGGGGCCGCGTAGTTCTTGTTGATTCCTATCGTCGCCGCTCAGCAGCATGAGCGTCCGTCCCCACCTGGGCACACGAAGGAGTCTCATGAGTACGACGGCCTGGAAGGCCTTGAACACCCCGAACGGTCGGTGGCAGCGCGGGCCTGTGGCGCGGAGACTGGCCGCGGTCGCGCTCTGCTGCGCACTCACCGTGGCTCTGCCGGCGCCCGCGGCCGCGGGCGCCGGCAGTGACGACGGGGGCGCGGACACGATCCCGATCTCGTCCCCCGAGCTGACCATTCAGGCCGACCCGAGCTTTCCCGCGGTCCGGCGTTACGACTGGCTGGCCGACGGTTCGGTCATGTACGGCCGCACGAAGGGCGCCCGGGGCGAAGTCGTCGTCAATGGAACGACGTACACACCCGGCGTCCGCAGCACGGCCGCGGCCGACGGCACGGCGGTCGACTACACGCTGCGCGTCGACGACCTGGATCTGACGCTCAAGGCCCGTCTCGCGGTCAGCGGCCATGTGCTCACCTTCAAGGTCACCGGCATCGACGAGAGCCCCGAGCACAAGTTGCGTACGCTGGCCATCCCCGACCAAGGGCTGATATCCGCCCGCTCCGACCAGCCAGGTGCCGAACTGGCCGACGCGCGACTTTCGTTCACCACCGCGTACAACAGCGAGAGCGACATCGACAAGCACATCAAGCTCGCGGACGCTCCCGTCGACAGCGCGCCGCGCGGCACCACCTACGCAATGCTCAACACCGACCATCTCGCCGCCGCCGTCGAGTCCAACTCGCTCGAGGACCAGTCGCGATTGCTGATCCGCACGGCGCAGACGGGCGAGGAGAAGACCACGTCCGTCTCGAGCGGGACCTGGACCTGGCGGCCCGAGCCCGTCGACGGGCAGGACCCGAAGCCCACCGAACTGCCCTACGCCAAGGTCGTCCTCACAGGTGACCGCAATGACGACGGTGCGGTCGACTGGCAGGACGGCGCGATGGCGTACCGGGAGATCATGTACCGGCCGCTGGGCGCCGAGCGGACCAAGGACTACGTGGTCTCCAACATCGAGTACAACACCAACAGCTTCGCCAGCCACCCTTTCACGCGTGTGCTCGACGACATCAAGAAGGGCAGCCTGCTCACCGACGGTCTCGGCCAGCTGGTGCAGCTCAAGGGATATCAGGCCGAGGGTCACGACAACGCGCACCCGGATTACGGCGGCCACATCAACAACGGCGCGGGCGGCCGCAAGGACCTCAACCTCCTGGTGGAGAAGGCGAAAAAGTACGACGCCGCCATCGGTGTCCACATCAATTCCACCGAGGCGTACCCGGATGCCAAGAGCTTCAGATGGGACATGACCAACGGGGCGGACGACCCGGGCTGGATCTACCGGGACGTCTCGTACCACATGAACCGGGACAAGGACGTCCAGACGGGCGCCTTCGGCAAGCGGCTCGACGGTCTGGCCAAGGATGTACCGGGCCTCGCGTTCATCTACAACGACGTGTACTTCGCCCGTGGATACAATGCCTATGAGCTGGCCAGGGCCGAGCAGGCTCATGGCTGGATGGTGCACACCGAGTTCGAGGACTTCCTCGACCGTGACGCGCTCTGGTATCACCGCTCGGGTCAGTACGAGGACAACGGTGTGCGCTCGCAGATCATCCGGTTCATCGAGAACACTGACCGCGACATCTGGTACCGCAAGGACGCCACGCTGCTCAAGGGCCTCTCGAACCTCTCCTACGGCGGCTGGATGGGCCAGACCGATCTGAAGGCCTGGCAGCAGAAGATCTTCACCAACAACCTGCCGACCAAGTTCATGCAGCACTTCCCGATCACCAAGTGGACCGACCACCGGATCGACTTCACGGACGGGGTGTACTCGACGGATGCCACCGGGACCTGGCAGCTCTTCCAGGGTGATACGAAACTCGCCCAGGGCAACAAGCTGTTCCTCCCCTGGGACCCGGAGAAGCAGAGCAAGATCTACCACTGGAACGACGACGGTGGCACCACCACCTGGAAGCTGCCCCCCAAGTGGCGCGGCCTGGATACCGTGTCCCTGTACCGGCTCACCGACACCGGCCGCAAGGAAAAGCAGACCCTGAAGGTCACGGACGGCGAGGTCACCATCACCGCCGACGCCCGCACCGGGTATGTCCTCTATCGCGGCAAAGCGGCGCGACAGCACACGGTGTGGGGCGAGGGTGCACTCGTCAAGGACGGGGCCTTCAACAGTCACACTCTCGACGCCTGGTCGAAGGCAGGCAGTGCAGGCATCGAGACGAGCGACAAGGGCTGGCAGTTCGCCCGCTTCGACGGGTCCGGGGCAGGGCGTCTCACGCAGCGGATCAGCGGCCTCGCTCCCGGCACCTACGAGGTGTCCGCCTACGTACGGGTCTCAGGCGGGCGCACCGCCACGCTGGGGGTGAGCGGTTACGGCGGCGATCCGGTCAGCAGATCCACGGGCACCTCGCCGGCCGAACTGAAGGATCCGGTGAATGTCTGGAACGGGACCAGATTCCAGAAGACGTACGCCGCGTTCACCGTCCCGCCGGGCCACAGCACGGCCACCGTCAGCCTGGCCGGAGCCGCGGGCGCTGACGGCAGCTCAGCCGACTTCGCCGACATACGCGTCAGTCCGACGCATGTCAGTGCCGAGAGTGCCAAGCACTATTTCTACGAGGACTTCGAGGCCGCAGATCGCGCCTGGGGACCGTTCGTCAACAGTGAGGGCTCCGGCAGCGACAACCCGCACAGTCACCGGGCCGAGCGTCACGATGGCTACACGCGGGACACGATCGACGGCGACTTCTCGTTCAAGTCCTTCCGCATCGGGCACGGTGACGTGTGGCGCACGGTGCCGGGGACGCTGACGTTCAAGGCAGGGCGCACTTATCGCGTAGGGCTGAAGTACCAGTCCGACGCAGCCGGCCAGTATCGGCTCCAGGTGCGCTCGGGGGGCAGCGACGAGCCGGAGCGCACGCTCGTCGACGACGCGCTACCGGCCACGACCGACAGGGCCCTCGACAGCTGGCCTGCCGCCGACGACCCCCGGCCCCAGGGATGGACCGACAGTGCGCCGCCGCAGGGCAGTGCGCCCAGCAAGGAGTACGGCACGGTCTTCAGCACCGGCGGTGCCCAGTGCGGCGACCCCTATCTGGCGCTGACCTCGGCCGGCGGCAACGGCGCTGTCACCGTCGACGACCTCGTGGTCGACGACCTCGGACCGGCTCCGGCAGGCTCCGCAGCCGAGTGCCCGTCCACGGGTGTGCTGAGCCTGTCCGTGGACGACATCCGGGCCGGTGCAGGCCAGGACGCGCCGGTCACGGCGACCCTCACGAACCACTCCGATGCACCCGTCACCGACATCGATGTGACGCTGACCGCGCCCAGTGGCTTCACCCTGGAGCCCACCTCACCGACCGCAGCAGTAACCCTCGCGCCCGGCGACAGTCTGAAGGCCACCTACAGGCTGCGGTCCCCGGCCGGCGCGAAACCGGGCTCCTACCACGTCAGCGGCGAGGCGAGCGCTACGTTCAAGAAGCAGCGTGTGACGGCACTCGCCGACAGCAAGGTGACGTTCAACTGCCGTCCAGGCGTGCGCTGCGAGGCGGAGGACGCCGTGCTACGGGGGACGACGACGGAGACCCTCGCCAGAGGACAGAGCGGCGACGGATACGTAAACTATCCCTCCGGCAACGGTGATTCCATCGAGTGGACCGTGGACGCGGAGCAGGCGGGCGACTACACCCTGGCCGTCCGCTACGCCCTGCTGTCCGGGGACAGGCCGCTGACGCTCACCGTCAACGGCACGGACATCGGGACGCAGTCCTGGCCTCTCACGGGCTCGTGGTCGACTTGGTCGGACAGGACGTTCCGGCTGCCACTCAAGGCGGGGGCCAATATCGTACGTCTCACGTCGGCCAAGGACGACGGACCGAACGTGGACTACCTGACCGCCACTTTGGCGGGCGCAGGCGGCTGAACTCCACTCTGACGAACTCGGGCCCAGGGGCCTGCCGCGGCAAGCCGGCACGCCCCTGGGCCCATCTTGTTCACGATTCGGCGCGACGGTTTCGATCTTCCTCCGAATGATCGATGTTGAACGGTTGAGGCAAGTTTCTGGCCGAGTTCCGAAGTGATCTCGTACAGTCCGTGCACTGCTTACCCGCGCAGTGGCGCAGCCCGGACGAGCTGCCGCCCCTGACGTTCCGCTCCGTCTCCCTGACGCCGTGGCCCGGGTACCTGTCATTCCCGTATCGCAAGGAGGACATTGTGCTGTCCATCGACAACGGCCGACGCAGACTGAGCACCATCGCGGTGACTGTCTGCCTCGTGGCAGGCCTGGGAGCCTGCACCAGCGGGACCACTGACGGCATCGGGGGCACGGGCGGCAAAGATGCTGCGTCGCTGACCATGACCGCTGGGGCCGTGACGACCTGGGCCCGCAACTTCAACATTTACTCGCCCGCCAGCGACAAGAGCCCCGCGCCGCGGCTGCTGTTCGAACCGCTGGTGCGCGTGGACTACACCCGGGGTGCCAAAGTGGACCCCTGGCTGGCCAAGTCCTTCGACTGGAACAGCAAGGGCACCGAACTCACCTTCCACTTGCGCACCGATGTTGCCTGGTCGGATGGTAAGAAGCTCACAGCCGACGACGTCGTCTACACACTGCGCCTCATGCTGGAGCACCCCGAACTCAACCGCGCCGGCGTCACCTACAAGAAGGTGACCAAGGTGGACGGCGCGACCGTCAAGGTCACCTGGGACCACGCGGCCTACTCCGAACTCAGCGGCTTCGGGACCGGCAACCTGGACATCGTTCCGCGACACCAGTGGGCCGGCAAGGACCTCAAGACCTGGACCAACAACAATCCGGTCGGCACCGGGCCGTACACCCTCGGCGGCTTCAGCAGCCAGCAGGTCACCTACAAGGCCCGCAACGACTACTGGGGCGCCCGAGTGGCCGTACCGACCATCAAGGTCCCAGCGCTCCTCGGCGACGCGACCAAGCCCAAGATGCTCACCGGTGAACTCGATCTGGCCACGTCCGCGTGGGCCGACGCCGACAAGGACTTCGTGGCGAAGAACCCGAAGACGAACGTCTACGCGGTGTACGCGACGGGCGGCAGCACGGCCCTCTACTTCAACAACGCCGTCGCCCCGTACGACGACGTCCATGTGCGGCGCGCCCTCTCCGCGGCCGTGGACGCCCAGAAGATGCTCTCGCTCAACAACACCGGCCAGGCCCCCGCGAACATCACCGGGCTCGACGAACAGGCCTATGGCGACGTCATCGCCGACGAGTACCGGGGCAAGGTCAACCAGCAGGACATCGCGCTCGCCCAGAGAGAACTCAAGGCCGGTGGCTACACGGTCAAGGATGGCAAGCTCGTCAAGGGCGGCAAGTCCTACCCCCTGGAACTGAAGATCGTCCAGGAGTACGCCAACTGGCAGGCCTACGCGCGTGGCTTCGCGGACCAGGCGAAGAAGGCCCTCGGCCTGAACGTCAAGGTGACGCCGGTGCAGTCCTCCAGCTTCGACCCCGAGGTCAACGAGGGCGACTACGGCATGGCCTTCAACTATGCCGGGAGCGGCACCGGGGTCTACAACTCCTACTCCGCCATGCTCGACAGCTCGTACGCCAAGCCGATCGGCAAGAACTCCAACTTCGACAATACCGAACGCTGGAAGGACCCGCAGACCGACCGCCTCCTCGACCAGCTGCGTGCGACGGACGACCCGGCGCGGATCAAAGAGATCTCGGCGAAGCTCGAGAAGATCGTCGCCGAACAGGTGCCGCTGCGTCCACTGTTCCAAAGCGTGTGGTTCATGGACATCAACACCAGCCGCTGGAAGGGCTGGCCCAAGCCCGGCACCGACGGCTACATCCCGCACTTCATGAACGGCCCGGACTTCACCCTGACCCTCCAGCACCTCAAGCCGGCCGAATAGGAACAAGGACCGCGCCATGACCGAATGCACCGCGGAGGAAACTCCTTCCTCCGCCACATCCGCAGCGGCCGGGGCCCCACCTGCCCCGGCCGCAGCGCCCCGGCGCCACCGTTCCTCCGGCCGCTGGCGGCCGCTGCGCAGGCGAATCGGCTTCTACCTGGTCGCCGCCTGGGCCGCTGTCACCGCAAACTTCCTCATCCCGCGCCTGATGCCCGGCGACCCCGCGGAGGTGATTCTCCGCCAGTTCCAGAAGACCTCGGGCGGAGAGCAGCTGCCGCCGGGGGCCGTCGAAAACATCCGGGCCTTGTTCGGCGACCCGAAAGCCAACCTGTTCCAGCAATACGTCGACTACCTCGGCAACCTCGCACATCTGGACCTCGGCGTCTCCGTGAGCCGGTTCCCCGTGCCCGTCTCCGACCTGATCACGACGGGCCTTCCCTGGACCCTGATGCTGGCCGGAATCTCCACTGTCCTCGCCTTCGTCATCGGGATTGTCCTCGGCGTCGTCGCCGGGTGGCGGCCGGGGCGCCTCGCCGACTCGGTGATGGCCCCGCTGGCGATGTTCACCACCTCCGTGCCGTACTTCTGGATCGCCCTGCTCGCGGTTTGGGTGCTCGGCTTCAAGCTGCGCTGGTTCCCGCTCTCCGGCGGATACGCACCCGACGCGACGCCCGGATCGATCGGCTATGTCCTGAGCTTGCTGCACTACGGAGCTCTGCCGGTGGCGACGATCATTCTCGCGTCCGCCGGAAGCTGGCTGGTGGGCATGCGCAACATGACGGTCACCACCGTCAGCGAGGACTACGTCCAGCTCGGACGCGCCAAGGGCCTGTCTCCCTGGCGGGTGATGACCCGCTACGGCGCCCGCAACGCGATCCTGCCCAGCTTCACCAGCTTCGCGCTGGCCCTCGGCCATGTCGTCGGCGGCTCCCTGCTCACCGAGATGGTCTTCTCCTACCCCGGTATCGGATTCCTGCTGTTCGACGCCATCGACAAGCGGGACTACCCCCTCATGCAGGCGGTCTTCCTGCTCGTGACCTTGGCGACCCTGTTCACCAACTTCGTCGCGGACTCCTTGTACACCCTCCTCGACCCGCGCACCCGGGAGGTGAGCTGAACCATGAAGGACTTCCTGCACAGCTGGAAGGTCCGCACGGGCCTCGCGATCCTGTTCCTGTACGGCCTGCTCGCGATCTTCGGCCCCAGCCTCAACTCCCTGCTCGGTCTGGACCCGCACGCCATCGACTACCAGGCCACCCAGCAGCCGCCGTCCGCCGCGCACTGGCTGGGTACGACAACCGGCGGAGAGGACGTCCTTGCGCAGCTGCTCGTCGGAACCCGCGGCTCGATCATGGTCGGGCTGATCGCCGGGACGATCAGCACCGCCATCGCGGTGCTTGTGGGAGTCATCGGCTCGTTCGCGGGCGGCCACGCCGACGGGTTCGCCAACTTTCTGACGAACCTCTTCCTCGTCGTCCCCGTCTTCCCGCTGATCCTCGTTGTCGCCGGATATCTGCAGGGCGGCGGGGTGCTGATGATCGGGCTCCTCATCGGCTTCTTCGGCTGGCCCGGCGGTGCGCGTACCCTGCGGGCCCAGACCCTGAGCCTGCGCCAGCGGGACTTCATCATGGCGATGCGCATGCTCGGTGAGCGCCGGTGGCGTCTGGTGTGCGTCGAGACGATGCCGCACCTGGCCGGCTGGATCTCCGCAATGTTCCTGCACGCGGTGGTCGGGGCGGTACTCGCCGAGGCCGGGCTCGCCTTTCTCGGTATCACCAGCCCTGATGCGGTCAGCTGGGGCACGATGATTCAGCAGGCCAACCAGCAGTCGGCGTTGCTGCGCGGAATGTGGTGGTGGTTCGTGCCACCGGGAGCCTGCATCGCCCTGCTCGGCCTGGCCACCGGTCTGGTGAACTTCGGCATCGACGAGATCGCCAACCCTCGTCTCAAAGCTGCACGGCGCAGCCTCGTCCGCCAGGTGGACAGGCGCGCCAAGGCGGCTGCCCGGCCGGCCCCGACGTCGGCCGCCCCGCACACCCAGGAGGTCCCGTCATGACCGGCGCCGTACACCCGGAGAGCGCGGTCGCGGCCGACCCCGCGCAGCACCGGCAGGACCTCCTGCTCGAGGTGAAGGACCTCACCGTCGAATACGTCAGGCCCGCGCCCGACCCCGGTGTCGTGGCCTGCCGCGATCTGACCTTCGACCTGCACCGGGGTGAAATCCTTGGGGTCGCGGGTGAGTCAGGATCGGGCAAGTCGACGCTGATCACTGCACTGACCCGCTTGCAGCGGATGCCCGCCGTGACCACGAACGGCTCGATCCTCCTGCACCGAGAGGGCTCCGCTCCCCTGGACCTGGTGGCGCAGCCGGAGCGCGCGCTGCGCCGGCTGCGGTGGAGTGAGATGGCGATCGTGATGCAGTCCGCCATGGATGCGCTCAATCCGGTGATGCGGCTCGGTGCGCAGTTCGCCGACGTGCTTCGGGCCCACGATCCGACGATGGGCAGGAAGGCCGCGTGGGAGCGGGCAGCCGAACTGGTCGCCATGGTCGGCATCTCCGCGGACCGGCTTCGCTCCTATCCGCACGAGCTGTCCGGCGGCATGCGTCAGCGCGCCTCGATCGCGCTCGCCCTGGCCTGCGAACCGTCCCTCATTGTGATGGACGAACCCACGACGGCCGTCGACGTGGTGATGCAGCGTCAGATCCTGTCGCAGGTGCTCCGCATGCGCGAACAGCTCAACTTTGCCGTGGTCTTCGTCACCCATGACCTGTCCCTGCTGCTCGAACTTGCCGACCGGATCGCGATCATGTACGCCGGACGCATTGTGGAGGAGGGGCCGGCGAAGGTTCTCTACGCCGACCCGAAACACCCCTATACACGCGGCCTGCGGGACTCGTTCCCGCCGCTCTTCGCGCCCAAGCGGCAATTGACCGGCATACCCGGCGCCCCGCCGAGCCTGGTGTCCCCTCCCGCAGGGTGTGCCTTCCACCCGCGCTGCGATCGGGCGTTCGCACCTTGCGACACCCGCACCCCCGAGCTCGTAGCGGCGGGAGACCGTCAGGTTGCCTGCCATCTACATACGTGCGGTCCCCTGCTTGCGGCCGAGCGTGCGGAACAATCCGCCCCACTCGAGGAGTTGAACCGGTGACGACCACCGTTCCCGCGCAGGCCCGTGAGCGGGTGCCCGTACTCGAGGCGGTCGGGGTGAGCCGCCACTTCGACGTCAGCCGCGGCCTCGGCCGACATCAGGTGGTGCGCGCCGTGGAACAAGCCCATCTCACGCTCCACCGGGGCGAGATCGTCGCCCTGGTGGGCGAGAGCGGCAGCGGTAAGACCACACTCGCCCGGCTCCTCGCCCTCTTCCACGGTGTCACGGCGGGGGAGATCCGGCTGAACGGCACCGCCGTACACCCGAAGTCCAAGGCCGCGCGGGCGTATCACTCGGCCGTACAGATGATCTTCCAGGACCCCTTCGGCTCACTCAACCCGCAGCGCAGGGTCCGGCACAACCTGGAAAGGGCGCTGCGGCTGCACGGCCATGCGGCGGCTTCGAAGAGCGAACGCAGGCTCCAGGTCCTCGAACTCCTGGAGAAGGTCAACCTCACACCGGCCGAGCAATTCATCGACAAGCTGCCCCACGAACTGTCCGGCGGCCAGCGTCAGCGCGTCGTGATCGCCCGTGCCCTCGCGGTCCGCCCCAGTGTCCTGATCGGCGACGAGCCGATCTCGATGCTCGATGTGTCGATCCGCCTGGACATGCTCAACCTCCTTGCCCGGTTGCGTGATGAGGAGGGTCTCAGCCTGCTGTACATCACCCACGACATCGCCAGCGCCCGCTATCTCGCGGACTCTATTCATGTCATGTACGCGGGACAGATCGTCGAGTCGGGGCCCACCGAAGAAGTCATCCAGCGCCCCAAACACCCCTATACAAAGCTCCTGTTGGATTCCTCGCCCGACCCCGAGCGGCTCCTTGCCCCGAACGCGGGCAGCGCCTTCGACATCACCTCGTCGCCAGGGGAACCGCCGAGCCTAATCGCCCCGCCGCCAGGCTGTCGCTTCCACCCGCGCTGCCCGCTGGCACGTGCCGAGTGCGGGCAGGCCGCACCGCCCCGGGTCGCCTTCCCCTCAGGGCAGGAGGTGGACTGCGTCCTGCACGCCTGAGACGGTCCGGCTTCCGGTGAGCACGCCCCCGCGAAACTCACCGGAAGCAGAGCTCGTCCTGCCTTGCGCGGAAACGGGCGTGCGCACCGGCGCACTTCGGGTCGCCGATCGCATTGCGTCTCACCTCGGTCGGCCGCCGGGTCATACGTTTCATCAATCTCTGTGTCGCCTCATGGCGACCTCAGGAGGACAGGAGTGCCGTTTCATTTTCGGAAGAGGCATCGGCCTATGGCCGTCGTACTGGCCTTCGCGTCCGTCATCGCTGTGGTCGTTCAGCCGGGGGTCTCTTCAGCGTCCGTCGGCGACGGAGCGAGCACCGCATGGCACGACGGCGCGTCGGGAATGCGAGGTCCCGCCGGGGTGCATTTCGCTGCCCACGTTCTCGACCCGGTGGCCACGGCGGCAGCTTTGGGGGAGGATCCCGCAGCCGAGCTGATCATCAACTGACCGGGACCGTCGGCTGCGACAGGCCGACGGTCGGAGGCTGCTGCAGGGCCGTCGATCCGCAAGAGTACTCGCCGTAGGCCGTCGAGCCGCGGGCGAAGAGCGCATCGGGCCTGCGGGACGTGGGCTTTGGCCGCGAGCACCTCGGTCCCCGCAGGCCCGGACCGCAAGCCCACCATGCCCCAACGCGCCGTCAGGCACCGACATACTCAACAACTTGACAGCGTGTGGGGCTCGGAAAGTCGTCGCTGCAGGTCAAGCCGCATAGCGGTACTCGTTAATGGCGCCGCCGAGGATGCGGGTGCGCAGGAGTCTGCGGACTTCGAGGTCGTGCACGGTGATGGGCTGCTGGTCGGCGCCCGGAGGTAGTTGGTTGCGTGCTCGGTGGGGGCGGTGCTCGTTGTAGTGCCGCTCGTAGGCGGCCAGGACGTGCCGGGCGTGGGCCTCGTTCATGATGAGGACATGGTCGAGGGCCTCACGCCGGATGCTGCCGATCACCCGCTCGCAGTGGGCGTTCATCCGAGGAGCTCGCGGTGCACTCTTGAGGATCTCCATCTCCTCGGCCTCGAAGACGGCGTCGAAGGACTGGCCGTACTTGCCGTCGCGGTCACGTAGGAGGAAGCGCAGGGGTTCCATGCGCGTGCAGAGGTCGGTGGTCAGGTTCCGCGCCTGTTGCACTGCCCACTCGCGGGTGGGGTGGGCGGTGATGCCGGCGATGTGTAGGCGCCGGGTGCCGTGTTCGAGGAACGTCAGCGCGTACAGGCGTCTGCCGAGGACAGTGTCGATATGCAAGAAGTCGACGGCGATGATGCCCTGGGCCTGGTTCGTGAGGAACTCCCGCCAGGTCGGGCCGGCGCGGCGTGGGGCCGGGTCGATGCCCGCCGCGTGGAGGATCTTCCATACCGTGGATGCGGCGATGGGGTGTCCGAGTCGGGCCAGCTCGCCTTGGATCCGCCGGTGCCCCCACGGCGCGTTCTCTCGAGCGAGCTGCAGGATCAGCTTCTTGAGCGCTGCCTTGGTCGGCGGCCGTCCGGTGGGGGCGCGCCGGGCGCTATAGTCCCACTTCGCCGCGATGAACCTGCGATGCCAGGCCAACAGGGTCCCGGGAGTAACCGCGAAGACCTCGTGCCAGCGGCGACGGGGTATCAGGCTGGAGAGTACAGCCAACCAGAACCGGTCCGCTGGCTCGTAACGGACCGGGCGGGCGAACTGACGGCGCAGCACCGCATTCTCATGCCGGAGGACGAGCAACTCGGCTTCCTTATCGGTGTCGCGGCGCAGGAGCACCCCAGGGACGGACAGCAGCCTGCGGGCCACCTTGTACAGCATCGAGATGATCACGCCGACATGGTCCCAGCCGAGAACGCTCTACCGGTCCCGACCTGCGGCGATGACTTTACGAGCCCCGCAGGGTTCCTGCGCAGGCGATCACGGGGTGGCACGGGGTTCCGCCGCGGGCACACGCGCACGGCTTCGGCGGAGCCCTGTTCCAGCGGGGACGACGGACCGTGAACTCATCGATCACCTCTTGACCGTGAACCTCGACACGTGACCACCGCCTTCGAACTCGACCCCCTACCTCCTGCCGCTTCCCAACCCGACTACCCCGGTCGTTCCCGCGCCCCTGGTCACCGCCATGCACGCTCACCTCAACACCCAGTACGGGGATCCGGTCTGGCCCCTTGCCCCGATGACCGAGAACCCCGGCGCGAGCAAGCAGACGATCAACTGGGCCAACTGCCCGGCCATGTTCCAGGACGAGATCCGGCTGGCCGCCCGGAACCTGATCAACGGTCATCTGCGGCCAACCTTTCTCCAAGAACGAGGCAGCCGGATGCGCAGCCGCCTCGGTGCCGACGGCACGGGCGAGGCAGTACGGCGCTGGATGCGCCTGGCTTCCTGGCTGGAAGGCCGCGGCATATCCAGCCTCGCCGAATGCGGAACTGCCGTCCTGCATGCCTACGGCCTGCACCTTCTCGAAACGGCGGGCAACCGCGACTCGCATCAGAAGATCTTGGACTCTTTGACCCGGCTCTGGGCGTTCGACCAGCTCAACGCCCGCCCGAACGGCATCGGACGGCCGCCCTGGGACGAGGTAGGCGCTGACGACTGCCTGCCTCCCGCGTCCGCCTCCCTCTCTGAAATCTGTTTCTGCGGGTGACACGGCGTGGAGCGGCTGATCCAGGCATCGGCCCGGAGCGGAGCCAGACTCCGAGTTCGCGGGGGTGTAAGGCCGAGGTGGGGCCCTCTCCTTCCATTGCCCTGGTCCAGTTCACCGCCTGCGGCGACCGTCTCTGTCCGGCCCCAGGGGCCGGAACACGGTTGGCACCGGGGAGCCCCGCGGTTGAGATCTTTCCCTTGGCGGGTATCGACTTTGCCGACGCAGACGACGTCGATACCCCGAGTTGGCACATCATGGCTGTACAGACGCGCTTGGGAGCGGCGACATCAACCTTTCCACTGCTTGATCGAGCACGGCCGCCCCGGCCGCCCACCGGTTCCTGCGTTCGGCACCCTCGACCTGCGCTGCCTTGAGATCGGACCGGAGCTCGGCCATTGCGCGTACGATGCTTTCACCGCCAGGTCCACCACCGTACGTGGAGGCCTGCGCGACAGCCGTCGGTTCCAGCCAGTCATCCGCCATGCCCACAGTCTGTGGGCCGCTGCCCGCGGGTTCCGCGGCGGAGTGGTGTGGCGCCAGGCGGGCGATCTCCGGAACGTCGCGGGCGGCCTCCGCGAGGGATCGCGAAGTGTCGAGGGCGTGCAGCACCGTCTTGCCGACCAAATGGTGCGCGCTGCGGAACGGCATCCCTGCTGCGACCAGCCGCTCGGCCAGGTACGTGGCCGGAGTGAACCCGTCGACGGCCCGCTGCAGCATGCGCTCGGCATCCGGCGTGGCGCCCCGCACGACGAGGCGCAGCAGCGTCACCGCCTCCGTCGTGTTCCTCAGACCGGGCCACGTGTGCCGCAGCGCCTCGGTGCCCACCGCGATGGCGTTGGTGTACGTCGCCGTGGCCATCGAGGAGGCGGCAGCCGTGAACGCGCCGAAGCTCGCCGTCGCCCGACCCTGGATGTGCTCCAGGAGGAACGGGTTCCGCTTTTGCGGCATCATCGAGCTGGAGCCCACGAGGTCGTCGGCGAGGTGCACGAGGGCAGCCTCCTCTGACGTCCAGGCCGTGAAGTCCCGCGCGGCGCGAGCGACCGAGACACCCAGGCCACTGGCCGCCCCCAGCAGCCTGAGCGCGAAGTCCCGGGAGGCCACCGCATCCACCGAGTTGGGAGCCGGCGCCGTGAACCCGAGGAGGACGGTCGTACGCTCCGGGTCGATGGCCACGGACGTTCCGCCGACTGCGCCTGCGCCCAGCGGGTTGACATCGAGCTCCCGCCCGGCGTGCAGCAGGTCCGCGAGCGCACGGATCACGGAACAGCCCACTCCGACCAGGTAGTGGCCGTACGTGATGGGGACCGCGGGCTGCCCGTGGGTGTACGCGGGCATGACGACGGACCGGTGCTCCTCGGCCTGGTCCAGGAGGGCGGTGGCGAGCGCCTCCGTGGCCTCCACGAGGCGCAGGAAGTGCTGCCGCCCTCGAAGCCGGGCCGTCGTCGCGTTGAGGTCGTTGCGGGACCGGCCGGTGTGCATCACGCCGCCGATCTCCTCGCCGAGCCGCTCCGTCAGGGTGCCCTCGTAGGCGAGGTAGACGCCCCGCGGCATGGGTCTGGCCCGTACCGGCGCGAAGTCCGAGTGGCGCAGATCATCGATCGCGTGGAGCAGCGCGGCCGCGTGCGCGGGGTCCACGATGCCGCGCTCGGCGAGCATCACCAGATGGGCGCGGTCGACCTCGCTGATGAGGCGGAGCTCCTCGCCGAGTCCGTCTGCCGTGCGGTCGGCCGGCAGGTACTGGTCGTAGACGATCGCATGGGCCTCGTCGTTCAGCCCGGTGCTCAGCCTTCCGGTGTTCACGCCGGGGCCGGCCGCGGCAGCTGCTGTACCGGTGGTGTGCTGGGTGCTCATGCGGGTGACTCCCCGGTCGTCGGGTGTAGTGCGCCTGCCAGTTCGCGCAGCGCGTTCTCGGCGGCTCCGCCGGAGAGCGCCGAGTCGTCGGCCGTGGCGATGACGTGTCCGAGCCGGCCCCGGAAGTCGCGGGCGGGTTCCACGGGCTCGCCGGGAGCCCGGTAGAGCACGGCCGTCTCCGTGTGCGGCACGGCACGGGCCGCGGCCAGCGCCCGCTCGGTCCCGATGCGGTCGCCGAGGAATCCCCGGCGGTCCGCGGTGAGGAAACGGATGGCCGCCGTCCGTGAGATGGCCTGCGGTGTGACGGCCGGGTCCGCACCGACGGCCGCACAGACCTGGCCGTCCACCAGGTCGATGCCGAGGACGTGCCGGACGAGCTCCGGGATCATGCCGCCGGCCAGCCGGGGATTGACCTCGACGACGCGGACGTCGCCGCCCTCCATGCGCAGCTCGACGTGCGCGGCGCCCCAGCCGAGTCCGAGTGCCTTCACCGCGCGCACGGCCTGCTCGCGCAGAGCGGCCGCGTCGGCCTCCGGCAGCGCGGCCGGAGCGTCGTGGCCCAGCTCGACGAAATCGGGCAGCGGGCCCAGATGCTTCGCGATGACGACCACCGCCGTGTGCCCGAACACCTCCACCGAGTACTCGTCGCCGCGCAGGTACTCCTCGACGAGTATGTCCCGCGGCACCGCGACGCCCCGCTCGTTCACCGCCGCGGCCGTCAGCACGGCGGCGTGGGCCGCGACCTCGTCGCCGTCCGCACACAGCCGAACCCCGAGGCTCCCGGAACCCTGGACCGGTTTCAGCACGACGGGACACCCGATCCGGTCGGCGGCGGCCCGCGCCTCGTCCGCAGTGCCGACACGCTCGTGTGCGGGGACGGCCACGCCCCCTTCGCCCAGGAGGCGCCGCTGCCGTGCCTTGTCGCGGCAGTCGCGCACGGCTTCGACGTCGGGGCCGGGCAGGCCGAGGGCGCGCGCGGTCGCTGCGGCCGTGGCCACGTAGTACTCCGAGCTGGAGGTGACCCCAGCTATCGGCCCGTCCTCCTGCAGCCGCCGCGCGGCGGCGAGGACCGCGTGCTCGTCCGCAGTGTCGACGACGACGGCGCGCACGTCGTCCTCGGCCACGTACGGGTAGCGCCCGGGATCCGCGCACAACAGGACGGGCCGGATTCCCCGGCTCCTGGCCCGCTGGGCGAACTGCCGCCCCGTTCCCGTCGTGTTGCTCTCGACCAGTAGCAGCATGGGCTGAGTCATGCGATGCTCCCCTGCGTCTCCAGGCCGGTGAAGGCGCCCACGTCTTCGTACGTACGGCGGTTCCACAGAAGCCTGGACCAGCTCCCGCCGTCCTCGCCGGGCTGCTCCACGAGCCGCGGCCCCGCGGTGGCCGGCGCGGTCCGGACACCCTGTTCACGCAGCCAGACGTCGTTGTAGACGGTGGACTGGTAGCGGTACCCCTCGTCCGGGAGCACCATCAGCACCTTGTCGTCCGGATTGAGCCGCGCCCACCACGAGGCGACCAGGAAGGCGGCGCCGCTGGTCGGACCCATGAACAGGCCGTGACGCCGGTAGAGTTCACGGGTGGCGTGGAAGACCTCGCCGGGCACCACCCAGTGGACTTCGTCGTACGCCGCGTGCACGACGTTCCCCGGAACGATGCTGCTGCCCAGGCCCCTGAGCAGCCGCGGCCCCTCCGGCGCCTTGAAGATGACGGAGCCGTGCGTGTCGACGCCGATCAGGCGCAGCCCGGGGGTGTCCGAGCGCAGCGTCGAGGCGATGCCGCACGTGGAACCCCCCGAACCGACTGGTCCGACCACGCAGTCGACCGCCCCCAGGGTCCGGGACACCAGCCGGCCCACCGAGGCGTAGGCGGCAGGGTTGTCGGGATTGGTGTACTGCTGCGGGACGAAGCTGCCCGGCCTCGCCCGGCACAGCTCCGCCACCCTGGCCAGCCGCGCCCCCTGGATGCCGCCGGGCTGCCCGCGGTCCTCGACGAGCTCGACCTCAGCGCCGAGCATTTCCAGGCGGTTGCGCAGGTCGTCGTCGATGGACCGGTCACCGACGATGGTGAGCGGGAACCCCCGCTGCCGGCAGACCAGGGCAAGGCCCAGGGCGAACGTGCCGGAGGACGTCTCGATGACCGGAGTGCCCGGGACCAGGTCTCCGGCGGCCATGGCCCGGTCGATGATGTAGCGGGCCGGGAGGAGCTTCATCAGGGTGAACGCGGCGGCGTAGAGGTTCCCGCCGACATGGATGATCTTCGGCAGTTCCACCGCCTCGATCACCGAGGGATAGGCGCTTGACTGATGGGTTGACATGATCGCATTCATCCGTTCGTTGTGAACTTCCATGACTCGACGATGCCGATGTCACGCAGCAACGCCTCGGCACGTGTGGAGCGGACGTCGACCGCGGGGTCGTCGCGGTCGAAGAGCAGTCCTGCCACGTCCCCGCTGTGCGAGATCTGCAGTCCCAACGCCCGCGCCTCCTCGGCGATCTCGAGGATCCGGTCGAGCTGGGGGATGGGGAGGTGGCGCTGGTTGAGCAGGGTGCTGGCGGTGGCCACGCGCCCGAGCTGCTCCACGTCCTTGGCCAGTACGGCCTCGCGGAGCATGGCGCGCAGTTCGGCGAACCGGAGCACCTCGTCATCGGTGTAGCGGGCGGGAGGCAGGGAAAGGGTCTCGACTCCGCGGCCCCCCTGCCCCGGCCTCGACCCGAAGCCCAGGACGTGCAACGCCGGTAGGGGATGGCCGAAGTTCTCGATGACCTCGCCGTCCCGATGGGCGAAGAGCACGGCTGTCGAGTCGAACATCAGCGAGTCGGATGCGATCTCGGCGCGCACCGCCAGCCGGGCCTTCGCCTCGGGGGACAGGCGCAGCGCGTACCTGTCCTGAACGGCGCCGATCGCCGCCAGTACGTCACTCGTGGAAGAACCGAATCCGCGCCCGAGCGGTACGTCGCTCGATATGCGCAGATGGCCGCCGACGGGTAAGCCGTGGGCGGCCAGGGTCAGCCGTGCGGCCGTGCGCGCCTTGTTCCGCCAGGCGGGGAAAACGGCGACGTCGGCCCGATCGCTCGAGGTGAACCGTGCGTGCACCGAATGGAGCGGGCAGGGAAGGGTCACGAGGCCGCGGCGCAGTGTGCCGCCGTCGGGGAACAATCCCTGGAGCACTTCGCCATGGTGTATCGGCGCCGACGCCTCACCCACCCGCCCCTCGCTCTGATGCACCTGTTCCCTGACTCCCTCTGGCACTTCGACGGTTGTCACATCCCTGATCGGATCCGCCCCGGGAAGGGGCGCAAGCAGGCGGAGCACGCAGGGGGAACAAGTGCCGGAAGACGGCATGCCCGTGGTGGGGATGGCCCTGTCCCCTCGTGTGCCCCCGTGGCCGAACGCACCATAACTCCTTGATTTGACCTGCGGTCGAGGCATTTTGCAAGTGATCACAGACACAGTGCGAGTGGGGACCGCCCACGGACGGCCTGCCCGGACACCCGGTCCCGAAGCGACCAAGGACCGTTCCCAGCAGCCAAGTTGGCGTGATCCCCTGGCTCTCCCGAGGGATGTCTGTATGATCCAGGAGATCCCGCCGGAGAGCAGGCAGGGACGTTCTCAAGCGGGGGCCGCAGCGCACCGCAGCACATGTGCGGCGCCCACGCCGCCTCCCCCCTCACACGCGCCGGCCGGTTGCGGACCGCCTCGATTCCTTCGGCAGCAAGTCGCCGTGCGCGCGGTTCCAGGTCCGGCTCAGAAAGGAACGGAATGAAGGTTCTGGTGTATGCCGCGGACGGAAGCCGCGGCGACATTCAGCCGTATCTGGCGCTGTCGTACGCGCTCAACCGGGCAGGACACACCGCCGTACTGGTCGGACCGCGCCTCTACGGTCCCTTCGCCGAGACGTACGGTGTGCCGTTCGCCCCGCTCAACGACGAACTGGTCCGACTGCAGTCCCGCCCGGACATCCGGGCGCTGTACCTGCACAACGACGACTCGGCGGTGCAGCGCCGGCTCCGGGAGTCCACGACCGCGCTCTTCCCCCGTGTCTTCCCGCTGATGCTGCGGGAGATGTGGGAGGTGGCGGCCGACGGGGCCGACCTCATCGTGTACTCGCCGTCCTCCCGGCAAGTGGTCCACCAGATCGCCGAGCGCCTCGGCGTGTCGCACGTCCTGGCCTCCCTCTACCCGCACTACGTCGTCTCCCGCGAGTACTCGCCAGGCCCGGGACTACGGCCCACCGCGACCAACCTCGAGGACCACGCCAGGGTCAACGGGCCCCTCGGACCGCCGATCTCCGACTGGGTGTCGGCGTGGCGCTCGGACGTGCTCGGGCTGCCGCCCCGGGACGGCTCCACCGACTTCAGGACCGACGCCCACGGCAATCCGACACCCGTGCTCCACGGCTTCAGCCCGCACGTCCTCACGCCCGCCTCCGACTGGCCCGAGTGGGTGCACACCACCGGCTTCTGGACGCTGCCCCACCACCCCGACTGGCAGCCCCCGGAAGAGCTGGTCGAGTTCCTGGAGACCGGCAGGACGCCGATCTCCGTGGGCTTCGGCAGCATGTTCGGCGGCGACCCCGAGGAGACCGGTGAACTGGTCGTCGAGGCGGTGCGCAAGGCCGGGGAGCGCGCGGTCGTGGTGGAGGGCTGGGGAGGCGTGCGGATCAGCGACCCGCCGGAGGACATCATGGTGGTCGAGGACGTCCCGTACGACTGGCTCTTCCCGCGGGTGCGCGCCGCCGTGCACGCCGGAGGCGTGGGAACGTACAACGCCGCACTGGCAGCCGGCATCCCCCAGATGGCCTGCCCCTTCCACAACGAACAGCAGATGTGGGCGGATCACGTCCACGGGCTCGGAGTGTCGCCGGCGCCCGTGAAGTTCCGGGAGCTGACGGCCGAGGCCCTCGCGTCCGCCATCGTCACGACGACCACCGACAGCGGCATCGCCCGGAACGCAAAGCGGCTCGCCGAGCAGTTGAGCACGAACAACGCCCTCGAAGCGGCCGTGCGCGTGCTGGAGCGCATCCACGAGGACGGGGCGGGGAAGACGCTCTGACGGCAGGTGTGCGTCGGGGCCGCTCACCGGGCGTGATCGGCGCGTTCGGTGACCGGCTCTCCGGCCTCGAACATCGTTGCCCTCGTCGCCCAACTCCCCTATGATCTTGACCGGTTCACAGTTGCAACATCACATGTGCCGACTCACACGGGGGTGAATGGCATGGTTCGTCGCTGTATAAGCACCAGTGCGCCGCTCGTCATGGCATTACGTGAGGGCTCCTCCGGAACGGCTGCCGAAGTTCCCTGCCAAATCGGGAATCCGACAGGCAAATGTTGTGGCGAGCATGGCTGTTGACCGCCTCACTCCCGGAGCGGAGTGGATCCGGCGTGTGGGGCGACCTCACGACACGCGCTTGCAACTCCTGTGCCTGCCGCATGCCGGTGGTGCCGCCAGTTTCTACAACTCCTGGTCCCGGTGGCTGCCCGACGGAGTCGAGCTGCTGACCGTTCAGTACCCCGGTCGTCAGGACCGCATCACCGAACCGCCCATTTCCAGGATGGACGACCTCGCGGCCCAAGTGGCCCAGGCCATTCAGCTCCACCTCGCGCACGACCCCCCTCTTGTCCTCTTCGGCCACAGCATGGGCGCCTGGGTCGCATTCGAAGTGGTGCGGCGTCTGGAGATCTTTTTTGGGCACCGGCCGCTCGGGCTGATCGTCTCCGGCCAGGTCGCGCCCCATGTGCCGTCGGAGCGGGAATGGCCGGACGGCAGCGACGAAGGGCTGATCGCCGAACTGCGCAGGATCGGTGGTGCGGACATCGCCCCAATGCTTGAGCCCGAACTCCGCGAACTGGTCATGCCTGCCGTCCGTTCGGATTTCAGTCTCGTGCGTGAATACTCCCCACAGCCGCTTCGCAGGATCTCCACGCCCGTCACCGCCTTTGCCGGTATTGACGATGCCGACGTTCCCTGGAATAAGGTGGCCGGATGGGAGGCCGCCACGACAGGGTCCTATGCGTCCCGTGAATTCCCCGGTGGTCATTTCTATCTGGTGGAGCACGAGAACGAACTCGCACACGAGGTGAACGCCACCATCCGTCGGCTCACCGGCGACAGTGCGGAACGTTCACCTCTCGGGTCGAATGCCGAGAACTGAGCGATCGGATCGGCCGTGAACGGGACACAGGGGGAATCTTGAACGCGTTGGACCCCATCGCACGTGATGGGCTGCTGTACCTGTCGGCCGCCGAGGTCGAATGCGCCATCGGCGGCGAGTACACCGTCTTCGTCGAGGCGATGGAAGCCGCGCTCCGCGCCCAGGCCGCGGACGACGTGGTGCAGCCGCTCAAGCCCTACCTGCGGCGCCCTGAACGACCTCATCCCACCGACCGCATCATCGCGATGCCCGCGTACGTGGGCGGCGACGTCCGGCTCTCCGGCGTCAAGTGGATCGGCAGCGCCCACGACAACCAGGAAGTCCGCGGGATCCCCCGGGCGTCGGCCGTCATCGTGCTCAACGACGCCGACAGCGCCTACCCCGTCGCGATCATGGACGGCTCCGTCGTGAGCGCCTGGCGGACCGCGGCGGTTTCCGCCCTGGCCTGCCGTCACCTGGCGCCCGAGGGCAGGCGCCTCGCCGTCCTGGGGACCGGACTCCTGGCGAGGACGCACCTCTCCCTCCTCTGCGAGACGTGGGGCAGACCCGACGCCGTGGACGTCCACGATGTCTCCCCCCGGCAGGCGGAGGACTTCGCCCGCTGGGCACAGGAAGAGCACCAGCTCCCCGTCGCGGTCCACGGCGACGCCGCCACCTGCCTGCGCCGGGCCGATGTCATCCTCGTGGTTACCACCGCGCCCGAGCCGTGGATCCCCGCCGCATGGGTACCGCGCGGCTCCCTCTTCCTGAACGTCTCGCTCGCCGACCCGATGCCGGACGTGGTCCGCACCAGCGACAAGGTCGTCGTCGACTGCTACGAGCAGGTCATGCGGCCCGGGAAGCTGCTGCACACCATGGCGCAGCAGGGCACTTTCGGTCCCGAGCGCTGCCACGCGGATCTCTCCGACCTCGTCACGGGCGCGCGCCCGGGGCGGGAGAAACCCGACGAGACCATTTTCTTCAACCCCATCGGACAGGCCATCGGAGACATTGCCTGCGCCGCCGCGGTCTACAGGCGAGCGGTCGAGAACGGCGCGGGCACTCGTCTGGAAAGGTGACCCCTTTCAATGAAGGAAAGATCAATGGTGTCCGAAGTGAAAGATGCGGCCTCCCCGCAGCGGGTTTTCCTCGAATCGTTGGGCGTCGTCCCGCGAGACCCCCGTACCTACCCCTTCGACCCGGGCTACGACGTCGGCACGGTGGCGAGCCACATCGGCCAGAGCCATGCGCTGATGGCGGGGCTCAAGCTCTCCATGGCGACGTGGCTGCTCATCGAGGACAGCAGCCTGCAGCAGAAGATCCGTGCCGCCAGGGACCACGGCCTGCCGGTGACGGTCGGCGGCGGAATGTTCGAGATAGCCGCGGACCGCGGGCAACTGGAGGAGTACCTCGACCTGTGCCGGCGGCTGGGCCTGACGGGCATCGAAGCCGGCCAGGGATTCACCCGCACCGATCTCCACCCCGGACGCGTGATGGAGGCGGCGACCTCCCGCGGCCTCACGGTGAGCTACGAGATAGGCGGAAAGCACGCCGGATCCTTCGACGAGGTGACGGTGAAGGAACTCATTGAGGAGGGCGCGCAGTGGCTGTGCGAGGGCGCCACCCACCTGGTCGTCGAAGGCCGGGAGAATGCCGCCGACGTGGGGCTCTTCGATTCCCGGGGCAGGCTGAACGGCCGGTTGGCCGACACCCTGGCCGATGAGTTCGGGCTGCAGCGCCTGATTTTCGAGGCGCCCACCAAACCGAGCCAGTTCGCGCTGCTCGACCACTTCGGGGCCGACGTCGCGCTTGGCAACGTACGCCTGGAAGAAATACTCAGAGTGGAAACTTATCGTCACGGCCTGCACAGCGACGCCTATGAGCGCTCGTTCCAGTTCAAATGATTTCGGCCATGTGTGGTCAACGGTAACTCTCTTTGCTGTCACGGGACTGAAGGGAAGGGGCAGCTGTGCTTTCTGTCGAGGGCGAGGCCAGGGTTCGTGAAATCATCTGCGACATTCTCGAAGTGGGAGAAGACGAGCTGACCCTCACCGGCCGGCTCCGGGAGGACTACGGCGCGGACTCCATGAACGCCGTCGAGATACAGAGTCAGATAGAGGTCGAATTCGACATCGAAATAGCACGGGAGGACCTGAATCGCATGGTCGACCTGAAGACGGTGCTCGAGCTTCTCGATACGGCCAAGGCCAGGTAATGGCACGCACGGGGGACAGGACGGGCGACGGGCGCCGACGTGTGGTCATCACCGGCATGGGTGTACTTTCCAGCATCGGAAACGGAGTCGAGCAGTTCGCCGAAGCACTGCGGGCGGGCCGCGTCGGCACGACGGAAATAACGCGATTCGATACCGAAGGCTTTCCGTACCGACGCGGACATCAGGTGGCGGGGTTCGCACCCGAGGACTGGATCGTCCACCTCCCGCTCGAAGAGGTGGGGCCAGCGGCCCGATTCGCCATCGCGGCAACCCGCATGGCCTTGGCCGATGCCGGTCTGAGCCCGGTCGAGTTGCAGGAGCGACGACGCGGCTTCATCGCCGTCGGCACGACGGACGGCGGGATCCCGGACCTGGACGGCGTGGTCGAGGCTGTCCTCCCCGGAGGTCTCGAAGACATGCCGGCAGAGCCGGCCCGCCGGGTGCCCGCTTCCCAGCTCTCCGTGCATGTGGCACGCGAACTGAGACTCGGCAACGTGGAGGCGATGTCCATCGCCACGGCCTGCGCCGCCGGAAACTACGCCATCGGCGCCGGGCTGGACGCCGTGCGGTCCGGAGACTGCGCATACGCCCTGGTGGGCGGTGCGGACGCGCTGTGCCGCAAGAACCTGGCCGGCTTCACCAGGCTCGGCCTGGTCGCCGAGACGGAGTGCCGCCCGTTCGACGCCGATCGCGACGGCCTGCTGCTCGGCGAGGGCGCCGGCATGCTCGTGCTGGAGGACGCCGAATCCGCACGGGCGCGGGGCGCGCGCGTCTACGCGGAAGTCATGGGCTACGGACTGAACTGCGACGCCCACCACCCCGTGGCCCCGGAGCGGGAGAGCGTCGGGCGGTGCATCCGGCTGGCTCTGGACGACGCTGGAATCAAGCCCGACGACGTCGATCTCGTCTCCGCGCACGGCACCGGAACCAAGACGAACGACGTCACCGAGGTCCAGGCCATGCGGGACGTCTTCGGCGACGCCATGCCGCGCACCGCGGCCGTCAAGTCCATGATCGGACACACCATGGGCGCGGCGAGCGCCATCGGAGCGGTGGCGAGTGCCCTCGCCATTCACCACGGATTCATTCCGCCCACGGCCAATCACCGTGGGACGGACCCGGAATGCGCCGTCGACTGCGTGCCCAACCGCTCGGTCGAAGCCGACATCCGGATCGTCCAGAACACCGCGCTGGCGTTCGGCGGCAACAACGCGGTGGTGGTCCTCGGCAGGCACGACGACTAGCGGCGCACACGGAAGCAGACAGCAGGTATGACGCCGAAGCCACCAAAGGAGCAGCCGTGTTAGGGACCGAGACGAACCGGGCGACCGATGGCGGGGCGACCGGTGCGGTGATCACCGACTGGTCGGCCGTGTCACCGTTCGGTGTGGGACGCGAGGCCTTTGAGCAGGGACTGTCGGCCGGCCACGAGACCGCCCGTACCCCCGAGACCGCCGAATGGGGAGTCGTGGCGGACGCCGGTGCCCGGCTGGTGCCGGACTTCCAGGTCCGGGAGGTCCTGGGGAAAGCCGGAACCAGGGGTCTCGACCGGGCCACGGGCCTGGCGATCACCGCAGTACGGGAACTGCTGCGCGACGTACCCGACATCGTTGCCGACGGAGGCCTCGACACCGCCGTGGTGCTGGGGACGACGACCGGCAGCGCGCAGGGCTACGCGGACCTGACACGCGCCTCCTTCGAGGGCCGACGCCCCCAGGACGTACCGCCCGTGGCCATCCCGAACATGGCGATGAACAGGGCGGCCTCCGCCAGCGCCATCTTCCACGGCGTCCGCGGGCCCAACAGCACGATCGCCGCCGGACGGGTGGCGGGCCTGATGGCCCTGGAGTACGGCCGGCGGCTGCTGGCCCAGCACCGCGCGGACAGCGTGCTGGTCGGCGCCACCGAGGAGTACTCCCAAGCCCGCTCCTGGATCGAACACCACCGGCGAGCCGGCTCCGAGGACCGGGTGGAACTGGGCGAAGGGTCCGCCGTACTGCTGCTGGAGCGATCGGAGGCCGAGGCGGCGGCCGCAGGGCGCACCGTGCTGGCCGAGGTGCTGTCGGTCACGTCCCGCGTCGATGTGGACGGCGATCCCGCCGAGGCCCTCCGTGCCTGCGTGGCAGCCGCCCTCGAGGCCGCCGAGGTGACCGCCCAGGACGTGCGGGACGCCGTGCCGAGCAGCTGCGGCGGTACGCCCGAGTCGGCGGAGATCCGGGTACTCACCCGGATGTTCGGCGCAGAGGCGGTCGCCCGCCCCGAGATCGGCTCACTGATCGGGGACACGTCCGCCGCCGCCTCCCTCTTCCAAATCGTGGCGCTGCTCAGCACCGCACAGCGCCGCAGTGGCGGCGGTGACCGCCTCGCGGTCGTCACCGCCACCGATCCCGACGGAGCGGTGGCCGGCGCGGTACTTCGCCTGCTCCCGGTCGGTCGATAGAAAGCCTGGTGCCCAGATCCGTTCAGGCACCGAGGAATCCGTTCTGCAAGGAAGGAACACACCATGGCCAACCCGTTCGAGGACCCCGAGGGCATCTACGTCGTTCTGGTCAATGACGAGGGACAGCACTCCCTCTGGCCCGCGTTCGCCGTAGTGCCCGCAGGGTGGACCGTCGTCCACGACAAGGACAACCGTCAGGCCTGCCTCGACTACATCAACGAGCACTGGGTGGACATGCGCCCGAAGAGCCTGGTGGACGCCATGGGCGGCACCAACTCCTCAACCGAACCGACCTCTTGAACTGACGTCATGACCGAAAGGCACAGCTGGGTGAGTACGGACAGAGACCGTGTCATCGCCACCGCGACTGACCGAGTCGTTCGCGAATTCCTCCGCATGGCCGACGACAGCATCGTCGCCGTACTGCCGTACGCGCTGTCCTTCGCCGCACGCCTGGCGATCGCGGACGAGCTCTCCGCCTCGGCGAAGAACGTGAAGGACCTGGCCACGGTGTTGAACGTGGCACCCGGGGCCCTGGAGAGGCTCCTGAGGACCCTCGCCAGCTGCGGCTTCTTCACCGAGGACAGTGAGGGGCGGTTCTCGCTCACCCAGCTGGGCCAATTGCTGCAGAGCGACTCTCCCGTCTCGATGCGGGCCACGCTCAGGAACCTCGACTCGTACCGTGCCTGGCTCGGTGCGGCCGACACGATCGCCACCGGCCGGCCGGCCTTCGACAGCGAGTTCGGGGCCGGGTTCTTCGCCCACAAGGACCAGGACTCCACGGAGGGTGCCACGTTCGACGAGCGCATGCGCGAGCGGGCGAGCCGTCTCTACGCAGGCCTGGCCGCACTCCCCGCCTGGGACGGCGCGCGGTGCGTCCTCGACATCGGCGGAGGCAAGGGCGCCGTCCTTGCCGCGATCCTGACGGCGAATCCCCAGATCAGGGGAATCCTCTTCGACCGGCCCAGCGTGGTGGAGAGAGCAGAGGTGTCCGGAGAGCTGGCCCCGCTGCGCGACCGCTGCGAGACGGCAGCCGGCGACTTCTTCCGAGCCCTGCCGAGCGGGGCGGACGCACACCTGATGTGCAGCGTCCTGCACGACTGGGAGGACGACGAAGCCGTCGAGATCCTGAGCAGGAGCCGGGAGGCACTGGAAGCGGACGGCCGCCTGCTCATCTGCGAACTGATCCTTCCGGAGTCGAACGAACCGCATCCGGCGTGGTGGAGCGACCTGGGAATGATGGTCGTCCTCGGCGGCCGGGAACGCACCCTCGAGCAGTACCGCTCCCTGCTTCGGCTCGCAGGACTGGAGATCTCGAAGGTCACTCCACTCGCAGGCTCGTTCTTCACCGTGATCGAGGCGCACAGGGTCCCGGTCTGACCGGCTGACCGGCAGGCCGCCGAGCACGAGACGAAGGTCCGGGGACGACACCCGGCACAAGAGGGTCCTGTCGTGCTGTCCGTTCCAGTTTTGGCTTCGAGTTTGAGGTGATGAGGGTGTCCGAGGAGCAGAGCGCGCACTGGGAGTTGTCCACTGCGCAGGCAGGAATTTGGTTCGGCCACCAGCTGGACCCCTCGGGGCACGCCTACAACATCGCCGAGTACGTCGAGTTCCAGGGCGAGATCGACGTCGTCCTCTTCCGGAAGGCCTGCAGGCAGGCCTTCCGCGAATCAGAGGCACTGCAGCTGCGGTTCAGCGAGGGACCGGACGGAGTGCGGCAGACCGTCGACCCCTCCCTCGTGCCGGACGTCCGGCTCGTCGATGTCTCAGGCGAACCCGACCCCGAGACCGCAGCGCGGGACTGGATGCAGGCCGACCTCGTCCGGCGTGTGGACATCCTCACCGATCAGCTCTGGACCTTCGCCCTCTTCGAGATATCCAGCCGGCGGTACTTCTGGTACGCCCGCTTCCACCACATCCTCATGGACGGTTTCGGCGGCGCGCTGTTCCAGCAGCGCGTGGGGGAGATCTACGCGGCCCTCCGGTCAGGGACTGCCGTCCCGGTCGCGGACGAAGACGTGAGAAACCTTGCCCCGCTCCGCGAGGAGAACGAGAAGTACCTCGCCTCCCCGAAGTTCGCCGCCGACCGCGCCTTCTGGATCGACAAGTTCGCGGATCGTCCGCATCCGACGACGCTCGCGTCCCGCGAGCCCGGCGTCAACGGCCGCTTCACCCGGGTGACGACGCAACTGGACGCTGCCGTCAGCGCCACGCTGTCCGACCTCGCCCACACCCGCAGAACGACACGCTCGGTGGTCTTCATCGCGGCCGTCTTCGTCTATCTCAGCCGCATGACCGGCGAACGGGAGATCGTGCTCGGCCTTCCGGTCATGGGGCGCAAGTCGCCGCACGCCCGGAAGACCCTCACCACGGTCTCGGACGTACTGCCCCTGCGCCTGAAGGTCTCCGGGGAGGACTCCTTCAGCGATCTCCTCGGCCAGGCCACGGCCGAGGTCAACCAGGCACTGCGCCACCAGCGCTTCCGGTCCGAGAACCTGATCCGCGAGATCCGCGGAGGAAACCAGGCCCAACGGATCTGGAACGTCGTCGCCAACATCATCTCCTTCAACGACGGCATATCCCTGGGCGACCTCCACGGTGTCCCGCACAACCTCTCGAGCGGTCCGGTGCCGGACCTCTGCATCGTCGTCCGCGACCCCGACGAGGGCCGGGGACCGACCATCGACTTCGACGGCAACCGCGACCTCTACGACCCCGAGGAAGTCGCCGGCCACCAGACCCGCTTCCTGCACCTGATCCACCAGCTCATCACCGACCCCGGCGCCCCCCTGCGCCAGGCCGACATGGTCGAACCGGACGAGCGCGAGCGGATGCTCTTCCACTGGAACGACACCACCGTCGACTACCCGCACGACGTCGCCGTCCACGAACTCTTCGAGGCCCAAGCGGCGCGGACACCCCACGCCCACGCCGTGACAAGCGGCGACACCGTCCTGACGTACGAGGACCTGGACGCCAGGGCGAACCGTCTGGCCCGTCGACTTCTCCGCGCCGGCGTGACCACCGAATCCCGGGTCGCGGTCCTCCAGGAACGCTCCGTGGGCGTGGTGGTCTCGTCCCTCGCGGTACTCAAGGCCGGCGGTGTGTACGTACCCATCGACCCGAACCAGCCGGCCGCACGTTCCGAGTTCATCCTGCAGGACACCGCCGCCATGGTGCTGCTGACCGACAAGGCTCCGCACGACATCGGGTTCACCGCGGACATACCCGTGATCCGGGTCACGGACCAGGGAGAGGCGGCATCCGGAGCCGACAACTCCGGCGCCGCGACGACCGGCAGCGGCGCGGCGGCGGACAGCAACGCGGGCAGCCCGCGGGCGAGGGCCGGGGTCGACTCCGAGCAGCTCGTGTACGTGATGTACACCTCCGGCTCGACCGGCGTACCCAAGGGGGTGGCCAACACCCACCGCAATGTCGTCCACCTGGCCGCCGACAAGTACTGGTGCTCGGGCCGGCACGAGCGCGTGCTCATGCACTCTCCCTACGCCTTCGACGCCTCGACCTTTGAGATATGGACGCCGCTGCTCACCGGCGGGTGCGTCATAGTGGCACCGGCAGGGCTGCTCGACGCTGCCGATCTGGCCAAGGTGATCGCCGACCAGGACGTGACCGGTCTGTTCGTCAGCGCCGGCCTGTTCCGCGTCCTCGCGGAAGAACACCCTGCCTGCTTCCAGGGCGTCCGCGAGATCTGGGCCGGCGGCGACGTGGTCTCGGCCACCGCCGTACGGAGCGTCCTGGAGGCCTGCCCCGGCACGGTCGTCGCCAACGAGTACGGGCCCACCGAAACCACCGTCTTCTCCGCCGTCAACCCGCTCCGCGACCCCGGACACGTACCGGAAAACACGGTCCCCATCGGCCGCCCCCTCTGGAACACCCAGCTCTACGTCCTGGACGAGGCGCTGCGGCCGGTCGCCCCAGGTGTCGGCGGCGAGCTTTACATCGCCGGCGACGGCCTGGCGCGCGGCTACCTCAACCGCCCCGAACTGACCGCGAGCCGCTTCGTCGCCAACCCCTTCGGCGGACCGGGCGAGCGGATGTACCGCACGGGAGACGTGGTCCGCTGGCTCGCCGACGGCACCATGGACTTCATCGGCCGCGTCGACGGCCAGGTGAAAGTACGCGGCTTCCGCATCGAGCCGGGCGAGATCGAGACGATCCTGGCCGGGCACGAGCAAGTGGCCCAGGCCGCAGTGATCCTCCGCGAGGACACCCCCGGCGACAAGAGGCTCACGGCCTACGTGGTCCCGCCTGCCGGCACGGATCCGGCCGGCGTGCACCCGGGCGTACTGCGTGCGTTCGTAGGCGATCGGCTGCCGGACTACATGGTGCCTTCGGCGATCGTGGTGCTCGACGCCCTGCCCTTGACCCTCAACGGGAAGCTGGACCGGCGGGCGCTGCCGGCACCGGAGTACGCCATGGACGGCTCGGGTCGAGGGCCTCGTTCGCCACGCGAAGAGATCCTCTGTGGTCTCTTCGCTGAGGTTCTGGGCGTGGAGTCGGTGTCGATCGACGACAGTTTCTTCGAACTGGGTGGTCATTCGCTGTTGGCGACCCGTCTGGTGAGTCGGGTCCGGTCGGTGCTGGGTGTGGAGGTGAGCATCCGGTCGCTCTTCGAGGTTCCGACGGTGGCCGGTCTCGTCGACCGGCTCGATGAGGGTGGTCGGGTTCGGGAGCGGTTGGGTGTGCGGGTGCGGCCGGAGGTGCTTCCGGTGTCGTTCGCGCAGCGTCGGCTGTGGTTCCTGGGCCAGTTGGAGGGTATGTCCGCGACGTACAACATCCCGCTTGTGCTGCGGCTGAGCGGGGCGTTGGACGTGGAGGCGTTGCGGGCGGCGTTGGCGGATGTGGCGGGCCGGCACGAGAGCTTGCGGACGGTGTTCCCGCAGGTGGACGGTGAACCGCGGCAGGAGATCCTGCACGGTGCATCGGGAGTCCCCGACGTCATCGTGGAAACGGTGCCTGCCGAGGGTGTCGCATCGGCCGTGGCCGGGTTGGCGCGCAAGGGCTTCGAACTGGAGCGGGATCTGCCGTGGCGGGTATGTCTGTTGGAGGTGGCGGACGCCGCCGATGAATGGGTTCTGGTGATGGTGGTCCATCACATTGCCGCTGACGGCTGGTCGATGGGCCCGTTGGCGAGGGACCTGTCGGTGGCGTATGCGGCCCGCCGCGAGGGGCGTGGCCCGGCGTGGCAGATGCTTCCGGTGCAGTACGCGGACTACACGCTGTGGCAGCGCGAGGTCCTGGGCAGCGAGGACGACCCGGGGAGCGTGGTCGCGGGGCAGGTCGCCTTCTGGCGGGAGGGTCTGGCGGGGCTCCCTGAGCAGTTGGAGCTGCCGGTGGACTTCCCGCGTCCGGCGGTTGCTTCGCATGAGGGTGGTTCGGTCGGGCTTCGTGTTCCGGACGAGGTGCATGCCCGGCTGGTGGAGCTGTCCCGTTCGTGTGGTGCGAGTGTGTTCATGACGGTGCAGGCCGCGTTGGCGGTGCTGCTGTCGAAGATGGGCGCCGGCGAGGACATTCCGATCGGGACGCCGGTGGCGGGACGTACCGATGACGCCCTGGATGACCTGGTCGGGTTCTTCGTGAACACGCTGGTCCTGCGGACTGATGTCGCAGGTGATCCGACGTTCCGAGAGGTAGTCGAGCGGGTCCGGGAGACAGACCTGGCGGCGTTCCAGCATCAGGACGTGCCGTTCGAGCGGCTGGTGGAGGTCCTCAACCCGGCCCGTTCCATGGCCCGCCACCCCCTCTTCCAGGTCATGTTGGTGTTCCAGAACAATCGCCGACGGGATCTCGACCTCCCTGGTGTCCGGGCTGACGTGGAGTCCGTTCAGGGTGCGGTGGCGAAGTTCGACCTGTCGTTCAGCCTCGGGGAGATCCATGATGGCGATGGGGAGCCTGCTGGTCTGGAGGGGC
>NZ_JBHVWS010000075.1:0-38206 GCF_042882185.1 Streptomyces sp. NPDC058239 | reverse complement strand
CACTACAACGAGCACCGCCCCCACCGAGCACGCAACCAACTACCTCCGGGCGCCGACCAGCAGCCCATCACCGTGCACGACCTCGAAGTCCGCAGGCTCCTGCGCACCCGCATCCTCGGCGGCGCCATTAACGAGTACCGCTATGCGGCTTGACCTGCAGCGACGACTTTCCGAGCCCCACACGCGCCGTTCGGACGGTTGACTACTGCCTCACGCGTACGACGAGTTGGACTGCGGGGTGACCAGAAAAGGTGCGGCTCTGTGCTGTGCTGAGGTGTGCCTGCGACTCCGCATGCGCGTCCACGGAACGAGGCCCGGCCTCCTGACCCAGGCAGCCGGGCCCTCGTTCGGCTGATACAGACTGACGGGACAACCGGGCCACCGTCAAGATTAATTACTAATTTATCTACTGGCTTTGACTGGGCCGGTTCCCTGCCCCGCGGCTCTCGGCCGTACGGGTCACGAGAGTCCGATCCGGTTCATGGGTATCCGCTGGTAGCCGGGGAGTTGAGCGGCGATCAGGTCGTCGTTTCCCAGGGTCGGCTTCCCGTTCACGACTGTCACGACGCCAGGATCGGCAGTGAGTGTCAGGTTGCGGTCAACCGTTCCGTACGTGCGCGCGGACGGGGCGATGCTCAGCGCGGCGACGGTGTAGAGCGCGTTGTACTCGACGACGTTGTACTTCGGGTACGCCGGCTGGTCGTCGGCGATGTTCACGAGGTTCGCATAGCGCGACCGCCACGGCTCCTTCTGGTAGGGAACGGCGGCCAGCAGGTTGTACATCCCCCACGCGCCGCCGGGTGCCACGTTCTCCGCCGCCCAGTTGAGTCCTCGTTCGTCGAGCGTCACCGAACGGCCGGACGACAGCATGATGTTGTTGGTGATGGTGTTGTCCCGGCCGCCGCCGATCTGGAAGGCGGTGTCGACCTTGTAGAAGATGTTGCCGAACATCGTCGTTCCGCAGAAGCAATCGTCGAGGTAGACGCCCGAGGCGAAGTGGGATCCGCCGCTGCCGACGATGTCGTGCAGGAAGTTGTAGCGGATGACCGTGCCGCGCCCGGTCCACTCCCGTCCCGCGTAGATGGCGCCGGCGTCGTTGGTCTCCTTCACCACATCGTTGATCTCGTTGTACTCGATCACGTGGTCGTTGCCGCGGAAGAGGATGGCGACGTGCGGCGCGTCGTAGATGTGGTTGTTGGCGACGTGGTTTCCGACACCGGCGAGTTCGACCGCGGGGCTGTACGTCAACTGGAGGCGGCTGTAGTCGTGGATCTCGTTGCCGACCGCCCGGTTGCGTGCCGGGGTGAGGGTGGCCCGGTCACCGCCGGCGAGGGCTATGCCCCCCTGGCCGGTGGCCTGGATGTGGCAGCCGCGGACCTCGTTGCCCGATCCGCCGTGCGGGCCGGCCGAGACACTCGAGTCGCCGATCGTGACCGCGCGACCGCCCAGGAGCCGCAGGGTGCAGTCCGCGACCGTGTTGGACGTGCCGTCGGTGATGACGATGCCGTCGCCGCGCGACCCCTCGAACATGAGGTTCGAGAACGTGACGTTCGAGCAGCCGTTGAGGACGGCCATCGGGTCGGCGAGCAGCGACAGTTGCACCGACGCGCCGGTCAGTTCACTCGGCGGGTACAGGTACAGCTTCCCGGTGGCCCGGTCGAGGTACCACTCACCCGGCGAGTCGAGTTCCTCAAGCACGTTGTAGTAGTAGTAGCGCTGGCCCGCCTTGACGCTGTACATGCTGGCGGTCTTGGTGGAGACCGTCTGCGCCGCCGGGTCGATCGCCTTGATCTGAAGGTTGCCGTCGGCCCACTCGTAGAACCAGTAGCCCTGCATCCACACGTCACTGGTGTCGGTCCAGGTCGACGGCCGGGGGTCGGTGTACTTGAACGTGGCCCCCTTGGCGAATTCGGCGGCCATCTTGTCGGGGTCACCGAGGACGCTGCGGGGGTTCCCGCCCGGGTCGATGACCTGGCCGACGGCGAGGAACCCGGTGCTCGGGTAACGGGCGAGGGTCATCGCCTTGCTGTTGAAGAACAGTTCGGGCGGGGTGACCGTGCGCGGCAGGCCGTATCCGGTCTGGACGATCTGGCCGTAGTCGGTGATCCCGAGCGCCTTCAGGTCGAACTCGCGGACGATGTCACGTGACCCGGCCGGGAGACGGTTGCGTATCGCCTCGTCGCTGACCGCCTCGAACCCGTTAGCGGGCAGGTCCACGCCGCCGACGAGCCGGACCTGTTCGCCGTTGTAGGCGGCGTAGGTGACGGGCCGGCCCGGCGCACCCGAGTCCTGCGCCTCGAGGGTGAAGCTTCGCGTCCGCCGGTACGTGCCGCCCCGGAGGAAGACGGTCACCGGTTCCGTGGCACGGCCCGGCGCCCCCTGCCGCCAGGTCCGGATCACGTCGCGTGCCTTCTCCAGCGTCGCGAGAGGCGCGGCCTGCGTGCCCCGGTTCGAGTCCTTCCCGTCCGTTGCCACGAAGAAGGACTTCTGGTCCTTGGGTCGGTCTCGCCGGTCACCGGTACCGGCGTAGGCCGGCCCGGTGATGAGGGCCGCCGACGCACCGGCACCGACGGCCCCGGCGGCCCTGAGGAGATCACGTCGAGAGAATCTGGACATGTAGTGCCTTTCGTAGGTGCCTACTGAAACCGGGCCCTCCGTCCGGGCGCACGGCGCCTCCGGCCGGACCCTCGTTGCACGATGCTTCGACTACCGGGCCCTCGTTGCACGATGCTCCGGCTAATCGATAATCGCTGAGGGACAAGTAGTGGGTCGGCGGTAGCGGGCGTCAAGGGGTCTTGCAAAACCCGCTGAATGAAACCGAGTTCACCCGCCGCGCAGGTTGCGAACGGGTAACGCTGCCGTTGCCAGCTCTTGACCGCTGCCCGGCAGGTCCTCGATGGTGAGCTCGCTATCGATAAGCGATAAGCGATAAGCGATCGATGGAGGGTTCGATGGTTTCGGGTTCTCGCCGGCACCTGGTCAAGCTGGGTGCCATCGCCATATCCGCCGCACTGCTCACGGGCTGCTCGACCGGCTCGGACTCAGCAGGCGGCGACAAGAACATCCGCATGCTGGTCAACATCACTCCGGTGCTGACCAAGCAGTTCTACAAGGACCTGGTGGCGGGGTACGTCGCCAGTCACCCCGGAGTGAAGGTCACGATCGAGGCGCCCACCGGCAGGGGCATCGAGGACACGCTGAAGCAGCAACTGGCCGCGGGCAGCCCGCCCGACATCCTCGCCGGCGGACAGAACACGGCTCTCGCCGGACAGATGGAGCCGCTGCCCGACGAGCAGTGGGTGAAGGACGCACCGTTCGCGGCGGCGTCCAAGCTGGACGGCAAGGTGTGGATGGCCGGCACCGGCGTCCAGCTCCAGTCGCTGGTGTTCTACAACAAGGCTGCCTTCGCCAAGGCCGGTGTCACCGGGACGCCCAAGACGGTCGACGAGTTCACCGCCGCCCTGCGCAAGCTGAAGGGCGCCGGTTACACGCCGCTGCAGACCGGTGGTGAGTGGACCACCGGCGCGCAGGCCCTGATGATGGCCAACCCGAACGTGATGAACACCGAGCCGCAGTGGTACGCGAAGCGGAACAAGGGCTCCGTGACCTTCGCCGGCAGCAACTACGCCAAGTACCTGGGCGTCTACCAGTCCTGGATCAAGGACGGCCTGGTTCCCAAGGACGCCAACGGCATCAAGTACCAGGACATGATCAACAACTTCACAGCCGGCAAGTCGGCGACAATGGTGATGGGCAACTGGCTGGCGGCCTCGCTCGCCGAAGCGAAGCCGGGCATCGACGCGGGCGTGTTCCCCGTCCCCACGTTCGACGGCTCCACGCCGCCGCAGGCGGCCAACCCGGCCATGCCGTACTCGGTGCTCAAGAGCTCCAGGCACGCGGACACGGCAATGGACCTGGTGAAGTACCTGGTCAGCGACAAGAAGGCGATCACGAAGGCGCTGAGCGCGGAGGGCAACTTCCGTACCGGATACAACTACGAAGCCTCCCCGCTGACCAAGGACATCGCGAAGCTCCTCGACGAGGCCGGCGGCAAGACCGTGGCGATCGGCCCCGGACTGGGCGACAACTCTTCCCCGTCGGGCTTCCCCGCGGAGTTCAACACCCAGGTCCAGAGCATGTATCTCGGGACGACAGCCGATCAGGTGACGGGTGCCATGGACAAGTGGTGGGCCGCGAATGCGCCCAAGTAACGCGACGCTTACCGCTCCTGGACCGTCGGACAACCCGCCGGTCCCCGAGCGCCCCCGTCACACTCACCACACTTCCCCGCGCCCGCTGCGCGCACGCGCCGCCCGCAGCCTGTCCGGCATCTTCATGGTCGGCCCCGCACTGGCGGCGATCGTGGCCTTCGTCCTCATCCCCGTCGTGGTCGCCGGACGGCTCAGCCTCACCGACTGGGACGGTTTCTCCGACAACTCCAAATTCGTCGGCCTGGACAACTACGTTCAGCTGTTCCACGACCCGGACGTGGCGAGCGCGGCATACGTCACGCTCGTGATCGCGGTGGTCGGCACCGTGGCCTGCAACGTCCTCGGTCTGGGCCTCGCGGTCATGCTCAACGGCCAGGGGCGCGTCAAAGCGATGCTGCGGGGCCTGTTCTTCTACCCGCACGTGCTCGGCGCGGTCATCATCGGTTTCCTGTGGTCGGCCGTACTGAGCAGCGAAGGAGCGGTCAACACCCTCCTGACCGCGGCGCACCGCTCGAAGATCCCGTTCCTGTCCGATCCGCAGTGGGCGCTCGCAGCGGTCGTCTTCGTGGTGATCTGGTCGACGTTCGGGGTGAACGTGGTCCTCTACCTCGCCGGGCTGCAGACGATCCCTGAGTCGCTCCTGGAGGCGGCGCGCATCGACGGCGCCTCACGCTGGCAGACGTTCCGCCAGGTCGTGCTGCCGATGCTGGCACCCACCGTGACGATCAACGTGGTCCTCGTACTCGTCCAACTGCTGCGGGTCTACGACCTGGTACTGGCGATGACCGACGGTGGTCCGGCCGGCCACACGCAGACGTACGCGTACCTGGTCCTGTCGGAGTCGTTCCTGAACGGGAAGATCGGCTACGCCTCGGCCCAGAGCATCGTCCTCATGATCGTCATCACGGTGCTCGCCGTCGTGATCGTGGCGCTGCGCCAGCGCAGCGAGAAGGCGGTGGAACTGTGAACCGCAATGCAGGCAGCCGCGTCGGCTCGGTCATGCTCGGCCTCTTCGCGCTGGTCATGGTGGCGCCGCTGTACCTCGTGATCGTCAACGCGTTCAAACCGGAGTCGGCGATCCGTCAACGGCCGTTCTCCGCAGACCCGGGCGTGCTGTCCATGGACTATCTCCGAGCGGCACTGTCGTCACCGGACTACAACATCATCAAGGCGTTCGGTGTGACGGTGATGTTCGTGGTCCTGGTCAACGCGCTGTCTCTGGCGCTGGCCGGTCCGGCCGCCTACGTCATCGCCCGGGGTACCCGCCCGTGGCACAAGGGGATGCTGCTGGTGTTCCTGGCCGGGCTGTTCATCCCCGGGCAGGTCCTGGTCATCCCGGTGATCTACGTGCTGCGCTTCACGGGTCTGATGGGCACGATCCCCGGGTTCGTCATGTACGAGGCGACGCTGACCCTGCCCCTGTCGATGTTCCTGTTCGTGGGCTACATCAAGTCCATCCCCCGGGAGCTCGACGAGGCGGCGCAGATCGACGGCGCGGGCCGGCTGCGCACCTTCTGGCAAGTGATCTTCCCGCTGATGCGGCCGGTCGTGGTCACCGCGGTCGTCCTGCACACCATCGGGGTCTGGACGGACTTCGTGAACCCGCAGATCGTGCTGGGCCCGACGTCGGGCCTGTATACCGTGATGACCGGCGTGTACTCCGCGATCGGTCTGCACACCACCGACCTGTCCGTGGTCTATCCGACGCTGCTCCTGGCGATCGCACCGGTGCTGGTCTTCTTCGTGATCATGCAACGCAAGATCGTCGGTGGTCTCACCGCCGGCGCGACGAAGGGGTGACCGTGGGCAAGCACATGGTGAGCGTGACGGCGTCCGTGCCGGCCTGCGAACCGCCGGCCTGGGCCGTACTGCAACGACAGCTGTTCTCGGTGCTGGACGAGGCATGGCGGGTCTTCGAGGACCGGTACTGCCACCCCGGCGGCGGGCTGCGTTTCGACGGGGAACTGAAAGGCCGTGACGGGGCGGACGACTTCTACGAACCGTTCTTCAACTGGCCGATGCTGTACATGCTCGGCGGGGCGGACGACCTGCTCGACGCCAGCAAGAAGCACTGGAACGGGATCACCCGGCAGCTTTCCGACGCCGGGTTCCTGGTCGACGAGTACGAGCGCGGGTACGACTGGTTCCACCAGGGCGAGTCGCTGCTGATGTTCTACGGGATCTGCGCGGCCGACCCGTCCGACGAGGCGTTCCGCCGGCGGGCGCTGCGCTTCGCCGACCTCTACCTGCCCACGTCGCCCGTCGGCAACGTCGACGGCTCGCAGCGGATCATCCGGGCTCCGCACACCGGGGCCGGCGGGCCGCGCCAGGGGGTGGATGACGCATGGGCGCAGGGGTTCGGCGCGGAACTGACCAACATGAAACCGTACGGCCTGCCCCTGGAGGATCTGCCCGGCATCGACTCCTGGGACGACCTGGCCGACCCCGTCAACGCGCGGCGTATGGGCGAGGCGATGTTCCGCCGGCTCGGCGACGGCGACGTCGCGGTGAACCTCGCTTCCACCTCGCTGATCGCCAACGCGTGGCTGTACACGGGCGAGGACCGGTACCGCGACTGGCTCGTCGACTACGTGCAGGCCTGGCGGGACCGGGCCGCCGCCGCGGGCGGTGTCATCCCCGACAACGTGGGACCCTCCGGGGAGGTCGGTGAGCTGCACGACGGCCGCTGGTACGGCGGCCCGTACGGCTGGACCTGGCCGCACGGTCTGCACAGCGTCGGCGCGGTCGCGGTCGTCGCTGCCATGAACGCCGCTCTGGTCACCGGCGACAACGCGTGGTTCGACCTGGCCCGCGCCCCACTGGACCGGGTGCTGGAAGAGGCGACGCGCGGGCCGGTTCGTGACGGTGACTCCAGCATGGCCACGACCTGGCTCCAGCGCCTCGGGCCTGATGCCGACAGCGACCTGCAACTGGTGCCCTACCGGTACGGCCTGCACGGCTGGTTCGACCACCAACCGCTGCAGATCGCCTTCCCGGCCTGGATCTGGTGGTGCTCCGGCGACCCGCAGGACCGGCAGCGGCTGGACCGCGTGGAGCGCGAATGCGGCTACGACTGGACGACCGTGCACGCCTTCCGCGACAAGGAGGAGGCCGGACACGAGGCGCCGTGGCTCGCCTACCTCGACGGTCGCAACCCCGACTACCCGGCCCGAGCCCTCGGCATGGCGCTGGGGCAGGTCGCCCGCAGGATGGCACTCGTCCGCGAGGATGCGACGACCACCCGCACCGATGACATCCACTGGTGGCAGCGGCTCAATCCCGTGGTGACCGAGATTCTGGTGCAGCTGACCACCGGCGCTCCCGCCGCCCCCTACAACGGGGGGCTCCAGCAGGCACGGGTGCGGTACTGGGACGCCGACCGCGGCCGTCCCGGCCTGCCGGCCGACGTCGCCGCCCTCGTCGAGGGCCTCGACGAGGCCCGAGTCGGCGTCCAGTTGGTCAACCTGAGCAATACGCGTGAGCGGCGTGTGGCCGTGCAGGCCGGCGCGTTCGCCGAGGACGGCATCGATCATGTCGTGGTGGATCAACTCGACAGCGGCTACCCCGGCCCGAACCGCGCCTACCGGGCCGACGAGCTCACGACCAGTACCCGGCGCATCGACGTGCACGACAACCACCTGCTGGTGATCCTGCCGCCCGGAACCCGGCTCGATCTGACCATGCAGGTGAGGCGCCGTCAGTTCAACCCGAGCCACCCAACGTTCGACCGATACCAGGAGAAGTAGTATGACGAACGATGAGCATGCCCAGCCGGTGTTTCCCCTTCCGGTGCGCGGCGACACATACCGGCGTGCCGATGCGGGGCTGGTGGATCAGATGGGCCAAGTGAGCAGCGCCACCGCGTGCGCGAAGCTCCATGGCCTGGGCATCAGGCGCACGTGGATGGAGGGGCCGCAGCCCCTCACGACCGGGCAGAAGATCGCCGGGTCGGCGTTGACGCTCCAGTTCATGCCGCAGCGCGAGGACATAGCCAGCGGCCTGGCCCAGGAGGCCGTCGAACGCCAAACCGCCCTGTGGGCGGTCCTGGAGGCGGTACAGCCCGGCGACGTCCTCGTCATCCAGGCGTACGGGTCGGCGTTCAGCGGCTGCGTCGGCGATATGCTCGTCCGCTACTTCAAGCGCAAGGGCGGCGCCGGGATCGTCGTCGACGGTCGGATCCGGGACGCTCCGCGGGTCCGCGAGCTCGGCGTGCCGATCTGGTGCACCGGCACCACCCCGCACTACGCCTCCCAGTCGGAGCTGTTCCCCTGGGCGTACGACGTGCCGGTTGCCGCCGGAGGAGTGCTGTGCCTGCCCGGCGACATCGTGGTCGCCGACGACGACGGCGCCGTCGTCGTCCCCAAGGCGACCGCGCCGGAGGTGGTCGCCACGGCCCAGGACCACCAGGAGTGGGAGGTGTTCAGCCGGATGCGTCTCGACCAGGGCGCCCGGCTCGGCAACTACTACCCGCTGACGTCGGAGTCGCGCGCGGAGTACGAGCAGTGGCGCGACCAGCAGCGGTCGTCGCAGCGATGAACCATGTCTCGGGCCCGGGTGTGCTGGGCCGCACCGGTCTCACGGTCGGCAGGCTCGGCCTGGGCTGCGCCCCCCTGGGCAACCTGTACGAGCCGGTTCCGGAGCAGGATGCCACCGGCACGGTGCGTGCCGCGCTGGCGGGCGGGACGCGCCTGTTCGACACCGCCCCCCGGTACGGCAACGGCGTGTCCGAACAGCGCCTCGGCCAGGTGCTGGCCGAGGTGCCCAGGTCTGAGGTCGTCGTCGCGACCAAGGTCGGATACCTGCTCACCGACGACGGGGCCGAGCCGGACTTCTCCTATGACGGCACCATGCGGTGCCTGGAGCAGAGCCTGACCCGGCTCGGCCTGGACCGGGTGGACATCGCGCACGTGCACGACCCCGACCACCATGAGCAGGAGGCCCTCGCGGGGGCCTTCCGCGCCCTGGTCGACCTGCGGGAGCAGGGCGTGGTGTCGGCGGTGGGCGCGGGCATGAACCAGAGCGGCATGCTGGAGCGGATCGTCGCGCAAGTCGATGTGGACTGTGTGCTGCTGGCCGGCCGGTACACTCTGCTCGATCAGGAAGCTCTGACGGGCCTGCTGCCCGAGTGCGAGGCCCGCGGTGTCGGGGTCATCCTGGGCGGGGTGTACAACTCCGGCCTGCTGGCCGATCCGCGGCCCGGCGCGAGGTACGACTACCGGACAGCCGAGCCGCACCAGGTTGCCGCCGCACTGGCCATCGCGGAGATCTGTGCCCGTCACGGGGTGCCGATGAAGGCGGCGGCCCTGCGGTTCGCGTGGGGTCATCCTGCCGTGTCCGCTCTGGTCGTCGGAGCCAGAACGACCGATGAAGTGCGGGAGAACCTCGCCATGGCGCAGACCACCGTCCCCGCCGACCTGTGGGCGGAGCTGCGCGCAGCGGGACTGCTCCCGGAGGAGGTGCCGACGCCGTGACCGTCATCGACGCACACGTCCACCTGTGGGACCCGGACCTGCACGACCATGCGTGGCTGCGGTCCGCGGGCGAACTGCATCGCCCCTTCCTTCTCGACGACCTCACCGCGGCCTCCGGGTCGGTGACGGCTGTTGTCGTGCAGGCCGGGCGGACCGTGGACGAGGCCCGTTGGCTGCTGGGCCTGGCCGCGCGGTCCCCACGAATCGCCGGCGTCGTCGTCCACGCGGATCTCGCCGACCCGGCCGCGGTGGACACGATCGACGCACTCCGCGCGGAGGACGGGGGTTCGGCGCTGGTCGGGGTCCGTGACCCGGTCGGGGCAGGCGAGGGCGCCCGCCTCGGGCTGCCCCAGGTGCGGCGCTCACTCGCGGCTCTCGGCGAGCGGGGTCTGGCCATGGACCTGCTGCTGGGGCACGGGACTCTGCGTGAGGCATACGCAGCGGCCAGGGACCTGCCGCAGGTGCGGTTCGTCGTCGACCACGCAGCCATCTCGGCCGTCGACGTGCGGCGCGAAGGCCTCAGCGAATGGGCCGCGCAGCTGACGCCACTGGGCCGACTGCCCAATGTGGTGTGCAAGCTGTCCGGACTCGGCAAGGCCACCGCCGAACCGGACGGCGTGCGCCTGGACGCCGTGGCTCGGGTGACGCTCGACGTCTTCGGGCCACACCGGCTGATGTTCGGGTCCGACTGGCCGGTCAGCACACAGTGGTCGCCGTACGAGGACGTGGCCGGGGCCACGGCCCGGGTGCTGGACGGCCTGACCGCTGACGAAGCCGCTGCGGTCCGGGGTGGAACGGCCGTCAGGGCATACCGACTTGATCTGGCGGACCCGTCCGCCGGTGACAGGATGACAATGATCCGGCAGAGGGAGCACTGATGACTGGTCTGAACGATCTGCTCGAACAGAACAGGGGCATGACGTCCGGCGGGCTGCTGTCCGACCGGGTATACCGGCTGCTGCGCTCGGCCATCCTGAGCGGCGAGATGGTGCCGGATCAGCGGATCGTCGAATCCGACATCGCCAAACGCCTGGGCATCAGCCAGGCTCCCGTGCGCGAGGCCGTCAAACGGCTGGTGCACGAGAGCCTGGTCACTCACGTACCGCGGCTGGGCAGCCGGGTCGCCAATATCTCGATCGAGCAGGCTGAGCAGGCACGAGAACTGCGCGGTCTGCTGGAGGAGTTCGCCGCCCGAGCCACCGCCCAGCGCCGCGCCGAGGGCTACGTCGACCAGCTGAACTCCGTGATTGACGACATGCGGCGGGCGGCCCGGCAGGACGACCCGACCAGCTTCCGCGACAGCGACATGGCTTTCCACCGCCTCGTCTGCCAGGCCAGTGGCAACCACCTGCTCCCGCGGTTGTGGGAGGTGATGGAGCCCAGTCTCTGGACCCTGCGCGTGGTGTCCAACCCGTTCTACACCGGCAGCCGCGACAAGCTGGTCGACGAACACGCACGCCTGCTCGACATACTCGTCAACGGCCGGGAGGACGACGCCGCAGAGGCCTTCCGTCGCCACGCGACCGGCGCGGCCAAGCCGTCGCAGCGCGACGAATAGGACCATCCGGCTGCAACACGGTAGGCGGGCGCGATCCGTACCGCGACCGTGTTCACTCATGTCCGCGGTGAACGGTACGGGTGGCTGTCGGCGTACGTCGAACCAGTGGGAGCGGGCAACGCGTTCGCCGGTGGCCACCTGTACTGCCCTCTCCCCGCGCTGACTTGGGCGGCCCGGCTTCGGCTCGGCCACCTGATCGCCGCCACGGCGCCGGGGTGTGACCTGGAGATCGGGCCACTTCCTGCCGTGGACGCCGCTCAGTCACGCATCGAACGACATCGGAGGTTCCGCATGCCCCGGCAAGGCGCGCACGCCACCGGCTCCACCGATACCACCCGGATTCTGCTCACGGGCGCCGCAGGCAGGGTCGGCACGCAACTGCGGCCGCTGGCGGCACGGGAGGGCCGCACGCTGCGGCTTCTCGACATCACCACGCCGCCCGCCGTCGAAGGGAGCGGAGCGGAGGAGACCGTGATCGCCTCCCTCACCGACGCCGAGGCCCTGCTGGAGGCGTGCCGGGGCGTCAGCGCGATCGTCCATCTTGGCGGCCAGAGCGTCGAGTCCACCCTGGACGACGTACTGGACCGCAACGTGCGCGGCACACTGAACCTCCTGGAAGCGGCCCGGCTGGCCGGTGTGCCCCGGGTCGTCCTCGCCTCCTCGACACATGCCGTCGGCTTCCACCAGTACGACGGCACTCCGGTCGCCGCGGACGCACCGGCCCGCCCGGACACCCTCTACGGCTGGAGCAAGGCCGCGATCGAGTCCGCCGGACGGCTGTACCACGACCGCTTCGGCATGGACATCATCTGTCTGCGCATCGGAAGCTGGTTCCCGATGCCGAACGGGATGCGCGGGCTGTCCACCTGGCTGTCACCGGCCGACGGGCACCGCCTCGTCGAAGCCTGCCTGAGCTGCCGCGAACCCGGCTACCGGATCGTCTGGGGAGTCAGCCGCAACACCCGGGGCCGGCTGAGCCTGGCCGAAGGTGAGGCGATCGGCTACCACCCGCTCGACGACGCCGAGCAGTTCGCGCCCGAGGTCATCGGCCGGTGCGGAGCGCCGGACCCCGCCGACCCGATCGCAGCCCGGCTCGGGGGCGCCTGGTGTGCCCTCCCCCTGGGGCGAACCTGGTGACAACCGTCCGTTCGTGACAGCCATCCATCCATAACAGCCATCCGTTCGTAACAGTCGGCCGAGCACCGGCTCGGCCGAGGCAACCCTTGAAGTGGAGATTCATCCATGAATACCGTGAAATGCGATGGACGAACAATGCGGCTCTCGGGACTGCTCTCCTTCCCCCTGACTCCCTTCGACGACGCCGGCGAGGTCGACCTGGACGTCTTCGCCTCCCACGTCGAGGCACAGATCGCCGCCGGACCCAGCGGGCTGTTCGTGGCGTGCGGCACCGGCGAGTTCCCCGCGCTCGGGCTCGACGAGTACCGGCAGGTCGTGTCCACCGCGGTGAAGCAGGCTGCCGGACGCCTCCCGGTGTTCGCCGGGGCGGGCGGAGGCCCGCGGGTCGCACGGGAGTTCGCGCTGGCCGCGCATGAATGCGGCGCCGACGGACTGCTGTTGCTGCCCCCCTATCTGCTGACGTCCACCCCGCAGGGGCTGGTGCGCCATATTCGCTACGTCGCCGAGGCCACACCGCTGCCGATCACCGTCTACCAGCGGGCCAACGCGGTCCTCGATCCGGGAACCGCGGTGGAACTGCTCGACATCCCGACCGTAGCGGGCATCAAGGACGGCCGCGGCGACGTCGACGCCATGCTGCGCCTGGTCACCGCCGTGCGTACCAGCGGACACCCCCGCGCCGCCGAGTTCGGATTCCTCAACGGGCTGCCGACCGCGGAGCTCAGCGCTCGGGCTTACGCAGCGATCGGCGTGGAGAGCTATTCCTCGGCGGTGCACTGTTTTGTCCCCGACATCGCCACCGCGTTCCACCGGGCTCTGCGCGACGGCGACGAGGAGGCGCAGCGAACACTGCTGACCGAGTTCTACCTGCCATTCGCTGCGCTGCGCGACCGCGTGCCCGGCTACGCCGTTTCGCTGGTCAAGGCCGGTGCGCAGCTGGCCGGACTGGCCGTCGGCCCCGTCCGCCCGCCGCTGGTGGAGGCCACACCGGAACACGTCGCCCAACTGGCGACCCTCGTGGACCGCGGACGCGCGGCACTCCGTCGACTGGAGGAGTCCCGGGCATGACGACTGATTCTCGTACGGGGAAGGACCACGTGGAGCTGCAGAGCCCGTCAGGGCGCGCCACGATCATCGACATCCGCATCACGCCCATCGCGTTCCCTGACCCGCCGTTGCTCAACGCCGTGGGCTGCCACGAGCCGTGGGCGTTGCGCGCGATCATCGAAGTCGACTGCGGCGACGGACTCGTCGGGCTCGGCGAGACCTACGGCGACGCCACGCACCTGGCGGTGCTGCGTACGGTGGCACCGCTGCTGATCGGGCTGGACCCGTTCCGGACCGAATACATCAAGTCCCTGGTGGATGCGCTGCTCGGCACCGCTGACGCGCCTGCGGAGAAACTCGGTCCGGCCGGCGGCATGGGCCCGGAGAAGGCGGCACTGCGGGTCTTCTCCGCATTCGAGGTCGCCTGCCTCGACGTGCAGGGCCAGGCGATCGGCCGTCCGGTCCACGATCTCCTCGGCGGCCGGGTACGCGACGCCGTTCCCTTCTCGGCGTACCTGTTCTACAAGTGGGCGCAGCATCCCGGCGATGCCCCGGACCCCTACGGCGCTGCGCTCGACCCTGACGGGATCGTGGCGCAGGCCCGGACGATGGTGCAGACGTACGGCTTCCAGTCGATCAAGCTGAAGGGCGGTGTCTTCGCTCCCGACGAGGAACTCGACGCCATTCGCGCGCTGCGCGAGGAGTTCCCCGCGCTGCCGCTGCGCATCGATCCCAACGCCGCGTGGAGCGTCGAGACCTCCCGCCGGGTCGCCGCCGAAACACAGGGCCTGCTGGAATATCTCGAAGATCCGACCGAGGGCCTGGCCGGCATGGCCGCCGTCGCCGAGACCGCCGGGATGCCGCTGGCCACCAACATGTGTGTGGTCTCCTTCGACCACATTCCCGAGGCCGTGGATCGCGGCTCCGTTCAGGTCATCCTGTCCGATCACCACTACTGGGGCGGACTGCGGCAGTCCGTGCGCCTGGCGGGCATCTGCGAGACCTGGGGCCTTGGCCTGTCGATGCACTCCAACAGCCATCTCGGCATCAGCCTTGCCGCGATGACCCACCTCGGCGCGGCACTGCCGCAGCTGTCCTACGCCGCCGACACCCATACGCCGTGGCAGCTGGGTGTCGACGTAGTGGAGCGCCCGCTGACCTTCGTCGACGGCGCCGTGCCAGTGCCGATGTCGCCGGGGCTCGGCGTGCGGCTGGACCGGGACGCGCTCGCCCGGCTGCATGAGAACTACCTTCGGCAGGGCATCACCGGACGCGACGACACGGGTTACATGCGCCGGTTCCACCCGGACTTCAACCCGACGAAGCCGCGGTGGTGACCGGGGACCCGGTCAGCCTCTCGGGGCACGCCTGCTCTCCACGACTCGCTCGGAGTCGGTGACCACGCACGGGCCGTGACAGCTCGTGTCGACACACGGAGGCTCGGGGACGCGAGTGGCCGCGTCTGGCCCTCACGTCCCCGATGCGGACACAGCGAAGCGGCATCCGAACCTCGCCTTCTCAGCGCATGCCCCGGCAGTCACCCGAAGATGAGCTCAACGTCCTTCTCCACACAGAGCCGCAATACGGTCGCCAACTGGTGGCCGTATTCGATGTGCTGCTGCAGCAATGCACCCCCGCCGTCGGCCTCCCACCGCGCGATGATCTCTTCCAGCCGAGGAAGTACAGCGTCGCATTCGGCAACCGAGAGTTCACCATCGTCATCCGGGTGATCGAGGAACGGCGCCAGCGCCGTCGAGACGTCACCCCAGGAGCGATCTCCGCCGAACCCCCGCATCTCGGGAAGATCGAAACCCTCGGCCCGCGCCAACCGCCGGCGAAATCTTTTGAAGCCGCTGCAGGACAGGCTCAGGTCCGGCCCGCTGACATCTCCAGCGTCAGGAAACAAGCACAGCCCCACGCCTCCCCCTCTCCGTCACGCCATATGATCGACGGTCAGAGCTTCACCCACAAGCGACTTCGACGCCAAGCCGATGCCCAACGGCTGAGCACGTCACTTCGTACCTGCCTGGGCACGTGAGTCAGTACCCCGACACTGATCCGTTCGGCGAGCAGGGCGGCAGTGAGGCCCCGGTCCGCCACGGCTTCGACCCCGGTGAGTCGACCGGTGGTGTGTTCCACGACCGGGGGTGCCGAAATGACCTGCTCCGAGACGCTCCCGGAGATGGTCGCCGCTCGCCCGCTTCACCGCCCGGGAGGTCAGGGGGACATCACGTTGTCCGTGTAGTCCACGTCCTCCTTGTGGTAGGCGATGACCTGGGCGTGCACCTCCTCGGGAGTCAGGATGGTGTCCTTCGCGAAGTACACGTAGTCGACCTGCTCACGGTAGGTGCGGCGGGTGCTGTTGCCCAGGAGGCCGCCAGGGATGAACCACTGGTTGAAGTCGATCGCCATCGCGATGCGCGGGTAGTAGATCCCGCTGTGGTCGGCGAACAGCGCGCCGTCGATGTAGTACTTCACATGCCCGTCGCCGACCTGGATCACCAGGTCGTGCCAGCCGTCGTAACTCTGGGCGAGTTGGGTGTGGGTGTTGACCGCGACCCAGGGCGACAGCCGGTAGGTGTGCCAAGAGGTCGTGTACATGGCGCTCCCCGGAGAGCCCCAGCCGCCGTTGGGCAGGTACTCGTAGTCCAGTTCGCTGTAGTTCGGGTCCATGGGGAGGGCGAGCGGGGAGAGGGTGAAGAAGGCCTGCACCACCTTGTCGCCGTCCGGGCCGTCCCGGAGGGGCTCGTCGCAGAAGCGGACCCGCGCGGCGTAGGTGCCTGAGAAGAACTTCCGCTGCTGGCTCAGCTGTGCCTGCGTGGTACCGGCCGGGGTGCCGTCGGTGCTGGAATTGAGCTGGAGCAGGTGGCGGCTGCCGATGGTGGGGAAGGTCACCCCGTTCGCCGACCATGTCGCGCCCGGGTCGCCGGGGCGGGCCTTGCCGGTCTTGATACTCCAGCGACGCTCTGCCAGGCGGGGGTCGGCCGAGCCGGTGTAGGAGAAGTCGTCGAAGAAGGCTTGCTCCGGCGTGACCCTGGTGCTGGTGCCGTACTGCGTCTCGGCGCTGTCCTGGGACGCGGATGCCGGCAGCGTGGTGAGAAGGCTGGTGAACAGGCCGACGCCGGCGGCGAGGACACACGCGATGCGTAGGCGGGAGGGGCGGTGCGACATGGTGTTCCTCCTGTTGCGACGTGGAGAAGGTGCGACAGGTGGTGCTACCGCGACTTGAGGCGCCGCGGAGTCGGTCCGGCCGGTCGGCGGGCGTCGGCGGCAGGTATTCGGCTGGGAGCCGACGAAGGCGCGCATGCCAAGTCCATGGATGGCCAGGCGGGGACGTTCGGGTGCCCAGGCCTTGAACTCTCCTCGTCGGCGGGGGTCCACCCGGATGGACCGAATCTGGCTGTCGCCCTTCGGTGCTCGGCGGCACCGGGAGACGGAATCGGGCAACTCGGCGAAAAGCGTCGGCGCGTATGCAGGTCAGCCGGAGTAGGCGCACCGGAATCCGATGTGACCGGCGGAGCTGTCGGGGGCGTTGGAGGTGCGGGCGGCGACCCGGTAGCGGTTGCAGTAGGAGCGGTGGCACATGTGGGAGCCGCCGCGCATCACGCGGGTGCTGCCGCTGGGTGGGCCGGTCGGGGCGATGCGGGTCTGTGGGGTATCGACGGCGTGCCAATCGCGGCTGAACCAGTCCAGGCACCACTCCCACACGTTGCCTGTCATGTTGTGGAGTCCGTAACCGTTGGGGGGGAGGGCGTTGACGGGGGCGGTTGAGAAGTAGCCGTCCTCGGCTGTGTTTTGGTGGGGGAACTCGCCCTGCCAGATGTTGCAGAGGTGCTGGTCTTGGGGCGTGAGCTCGTCGCCCCAGGAGAACCGTTTGTGCTCCAGCCCCCCGCGCGCGGCGCGCTCCCATTCGGCCTCGGTGGGCAGCCGCTTTCCGGCCCAGGCGGCGTAGGCGGCGGCGTCGTGCCAGGAGATGTGCACGACGGGGTGGCTCTGACGGTCGTCGATCGACGAGCCGGGCCCTTCCGGGGCCAGCCAGCAGGCGCCGCGCACGGCGCGCCACCACGGTGCGCCGGGGACACTGCCGTTGATGACGTGCCTGCGGGCGTCGGGATGGACGAAGCCGGCGAAGACGTACGACCACTCGAAGCGCTCGGCCTCCGTGACGTACCCAGTGGCCTTGATGAAGTCGGCGAACTCGGAGTTGGAGACGGCGGTGGCGTCGATGTGGAAGGGCCGTAGCGTCACCTGCCGAACCGGGTCCTCGCCGTCGCCGGGGACAGCGTCGGGATCGTTTCCGCCCATCCAGAAGATGCCGCCGGGGATGGCGACCATATCTCGCAGGATCTCCATGCGTTCCCGCACAAGAACGGAGGAAGGGAGCATGTCCGTCGCGTGCGCCGGCACAGCGGCAGGGATCAAAGTGTCTGTCCTGGCAGGCCTGCGGTGCGGGCCGCAGCACGCACCGCCGGTCGAGGGCAGGGGCGTGCCCGGAGGGATGATGTCGGGCATCGCGGAATCCCTTCTCCGCCGCACGTGGCGGCATCGGATGGACCGGCGGGCCGGGGAAGCCCCCGGCCAGGTCACTGCTGCGGACTGCCTGCCGCCTTGTAGAGGTCGCCCAGGTAGTACTCCTTCGCGTTGGATGGCGACTTGAGCTTGCCCATGCTTGTGAAGACGTCGGCCAGGCCGTTGAACCAGCCGTCGACGGTGCCGTTGGCGGTGAGGTCGGTCAGCTTCTTGGAGGAGAGCAGCTTCACGTACTTGGTGGAGCCGGCGAGCTGGTCTGCGGGCAGCTTGAGGAAGTCGGCGGTGACCTTCTCCGATTCCTCCGGGTGGGCGCTGATCCAGTCGTCCGCCTGCCGCAGCACGGAGGTGACCTTGCGGACCAGCATCGGGTTCTTGCCGGGCAGGTCGGGCTGGGTCACGAAGACGTTGGGGAACGTCAGCTTCGGGTAGTAGTCCTCGGTGCGGCTGATCTCGGTCAGGTCGGGCACCCGCTTCTTGATGGTGTCGATCAGCGGGTACCAGATTGCCGCCGCGTCGACCTGACCGGAGGAGAAGGCCGTGACGATGGTGCTCGGGTCCATGGTGACCCGGGTGACGTCGGACGGCTTCAGTCCGGCCTGCCCGAGCGCCAGGTTGAGGATCATGTCGCCGGAGGTGCCCTCGGCCACGGCGACCTTCATGCCTTTCAGGTCGGAGGGCGTGGTGATGCCGGTGCCAGGGCGGGCGATGACGCGGTCGGCCTGGCCGAGCATGTTGACTGCGACGATCTTGGCCTTGCCGGAGGCCGGGAGCCACAGGGCGCCCGGGCCGAGGTAGCCGAAGTCGAGGTCGCCGGCGCCGAGCGCCTGGACCTGCAGTGGGCCGTTCGTGAACACCTTGAGGTCGGCACTCAGCCCTGCCTTCTGCCACAGGCCTTGCTCGGCGGCGACCGCGAGGGCGGCCGAGCCGCTGTAGTCCGCGATGTAGCCGAAGGTGACCGGGGTGGTCTTGCCGGCGGACGAGGAGGGCGTGGAGCTGCAGCCGGTGGCGGATGTGACGAGGACGAGAACGGTGGCGGCGGCCCACAAGCCGGCGGTTCTGCGCTTCATGAGGAGGTTCCTTCGAGCATGCTCAGCTGGTGGTGGACGGCGTTCCAGACCTGCCGCCGTAGGCCGGCGAACTCGGCCGACAGGCGCATCTCCTCGGTGCGGGGATACGGCAGGTCGACGGGGATGATCCGGTGGATGCGCCCGGGGCGGGCGGCCATGATCACAACTCGGCTGGCGAGGTAGACCGCCTCGTCGACGTCATGGGTGATGAACATGACCGTGCGGCGGTCCCGGCTCCAGGTCTCCAGCAGCGAATCCTGCATGCGGACCCGGGTGAGGGCGTCCAGTGCGCCGAAAGGCTCGTCCATGAGGAGGACTTTGGGATCCACGGCGTAGGCCCGGGCGATGGCGCACCGCTGCTTCATGCCGCCGGACAGGGTCTTGGGCAGGGCGTCGGCGAAGTCGCCCAGGCCGACCATGCCGATCATCCGCCGGGCTGTGGCCCGCCGTTCGGTCCGGTCGACACCGGCGACCTTCAGGCCGAACTCGACGTTCTCGGTGACGGTCATCCACGGGAAGAGCGCGTACTGCTGGAAGATGACACCCCGCTCCGGGCTGGGGCCGCGTACCTCTTCGCCGTCGACCGTGACCGACCCGCCAGTGGCATCCAGCAGGCCCGCGGCGACGTTGAGCATGGTGCTCTTGCCGCAGCCCGAGGGGCCGACGACGGTGACGAACTCGCCGTCCTCGATGGTGAGGCTCACGTTGCCCAGGGCGAGGAAGCCGCCGGCCTTGGTGCCGAAGTCGCGGGAGACCTCGCGGAATTCGATGGAGGGCATGGCGTTATCTCCTTTCCTGCCACACGGTCAGCCGGCGTTCGGCGAGCAGGAGCAGCCGGTCCATGGCCAGACCGACGGTGCCGATGGCGATCAGCTGGACGAACATCGTGGGCAGGTCGTAGTACAGCTGGGCCTGCTGCATCCGGAAGCCGAGCCCGCTCTGGGCTGCGATCAGTTCGGCGGCGACGACGGTGGCCCAGGCGGCGCCCAGGCCGATCCGCATGCCGACCAGGATGAAGGGGGTGGAGGCGGGCACCACCACACCGAGGAACACCCGGCTGTCCTTGGCGCCGAGCACTCGGGCGGCGTTCACCAGTGTGGGGTCCACCGACACCACACCCTGGAAGGTCGACACCACCGAGGAGAGGAAGGCGGCCAGGAAGATGACGAAGATCTTCGGAGTCTCGCCGATGCCCATGAGCACGATGGCCAGCGGGATGACCGCCAGGGGCGGAACCATCCGGAAGAACTGGAGCCATGGCTCGATCAGCCGCCGGACGATCGGGTACCAGCCCATGGCGAAGCCGACTGGTACGGCGAGGGCCACGCCGATGACGTAGCCGGTGAGGACGCGCCTGAGACTGGCGCCGAGGTCGTCGAGGAGGATGCCGTCACGGATCAGCTCCCATCCGCGGCTCAGCACCGACAGCGGGCCGGGGAAGCCCTGGACGCTGCTATGGGCGAGGACGGTCCATACCAGTAGCCCGAGCGCCGCGGAGCACAGGGAGAGCAAGGAACCACGGAGGCCGAGGACTTGGGGCAGCCGCCCGGCCGGATTGCGTGCGCTGCCGGGCGTGGGCGGTGCGGGGTCGAGGGTTTCGCCTGTCGCCATGGGGACGTCCTCCGAGTGGCCCGACCACCGGGGCGGCGCGGCGGATGTGGCGTGCTGTTTCATGCCACCTCATCCGCCACTCCGTCGACGTCGGGCGCGCGGCCGCCGATGTCGGACATGTAGCTCATCCACGTGTAGGCAGGGTCACCCCGGCGCAGGAGCTCCTGGTAGAGACGCGCTGTCAGTTCTCGCCGGACGCCGGCGTACGCGGGTGCTTCGTGGACGTTGTGCAGTTCGTTCGGGTCCGCTTCGAGGTCGTAGAGCTCGTTGACGCTGTCAGGGTTGTACACCAGCTTGTGGCGGTGGTCGCGGATCATCCGCTGTGAGTAGGGGAAGTGGTGGCCGTGGAACTCGGTGACCACCTGCTCGCGGGTGCCGTCGGCCGGTTCGCCGGCCAGTACCGGCAGCAGGCTCGCCCCGTCGCAGGGTTCCAGTGCGGGCAGACCGGCCAGCCCCAGGACCGTGGGATGGAGGTCGATGAGCGTGGCGAAGTCGTCGCGGATCTGCGGTGGGCAGCCGGGGACGCGCACGATTCCCGGGATGCGGTAGATGTCCTCGTACATCGCCGGACCCTTGTCGTTGAGCCGGTGGGAGCCGGTGAACTCGCCGTGGTCGGCGGTGAAGACGACCGTGGTGTCCTCCCACAGGCCACGGGCCTTCAGCGCGTCCAGGAGGCGGGCGACCTGGTGGTCGATGAGGGTCACATAACCCCAGTAGACGGCGATCAGCTTGCGCCAGGTGTCGGCGTCGAAGTCGTCCGCCGACCAGTACGCGGAGTATTGGCGCTGCACGTCGGGCTTTCCGGCGAAGGTTTCGGACATGGAGGCCGGCAGCAGTACCGATGCCGGGTCGTACATGTCGTAGTACTCGTCCGGGATGAGGTAGGGCAGGTGAGGACCGAACCAGTGGCAGGACAGCATGAACGGCTTGCCGTCGGTGTGCCAGGCGTCGGTGTAGCGGTCCAGCAGCTCGAGGGTCTTCTCGGTGAGGTAGGCCTCGACGGTGGCCTCGGGCGGCTGCTGGAGGCGGCCGGCGATCAGGTGACCGCGGCCGGTGCCGTTCGTCGCCGAGCCGAATACCGCGTCCTTGACTGCGAAGCGGGGGTAGCCCTTGGCATCCAGCCATGCCTCGTAGGAGGGATGGTGGACGGGGTTGAGCGCCCCGGGAAGGTGTTCGCCGTCCATCGCGTAGTACTCGGGACCGCGGGCGCGGCCGATGTGCCACTTGCCCACGTGGCCCATGTTGTAGCCGGCCGCCAGCAGCGGCCGGGAGAGCACCGGCGAACCGTCCTCGACTTCGTCGCGTCCGCCGCCGTTGCGCTCAGGATTCACCAGCAGGCCATGGCGGAAGGGGTGTTGCCCGGTGAACAGTGAGGCGCGGGCCGGGGTGCAGATGGCGGTAGGGGTGTAGAAGCTGTCGAACCGGGTGCCCTCGGCTGCAAGGGAGTCGAGCGCGGGAGTACTGATGGTGGTGTTGCCATAGCAGCCCAAGGTGTCGACCCGGTGCTGGTCGGTCATCAGGAACAGGAGGTTTCGAGGTGACACGGACGGACCTTCCGATCGGGCCTCTGGGGAAGGAGCGAGTTGGACAGCGCGTCAGGCCGGGCCGCAGGAAGAGGTGGCAGAGAGTCCTCAGCAGCGCTTTTTTCCTGGATCGGATCATATTTAGGGAAGGTCCAGCCCACAAGGGGTCGGCGACCCCGTAATCGCCGACCGTCCCCTCACGCCCTTGTCGGCTCCTCCTGAAGCAGTAGCGCCACCGCCCCGAGAGCCGCCGCGTTGACTCCCAGATCCGCCTGCACAACATCGACCCGTCCCGCCGCACGCGGCAGGGCCAGCCGGTCGATCGCCTGGCGGATCGGGTCCAGGACCAGCGACCCCAACTGCGCCAACTCCCCTCCCACCACGATGCGTGAGGGGTCCAGCTGCGCCGCAGTCCCGGCCAGTACCCGGCCCAGCCGGTCGGCAGCGGTGGAGACCACCCGGGTTGCCGTCGGGGAAAGGTTGCGCACGGCGGCGACGAGAGCGTCCAGGTCGGCAAGGGCAAGACCCTGTCGGGCGCACTGCTCCAGCAGTACCGCGCCCCCGGCGACTCCTTCAAGGCAGCCCCGGCCACCGCAGTGGCAGGGCTTTCCACTCGGATCAACGCTCACATGGCCGATCTCACCGGCACACCCGTGCGCCCCGGCCACGGCTCGACCGCCGACCACCAAACCGCCACCGATTCCCGTGGACCAGCGCACATACACAAGATCCTCCACCAAACGTCCCGCCCCCCAGGTCGCCTCGGCCAGGGCTGCGGCGCGGGAGTTGTTGCCCAGCACCACCGGCACACCGAACTCCTCGGCGATGTGCATCCGCAGCGCTTCGACCTCCTTGGGCTTCCACGCGACGCCTACGATTCCGACGAGGCCCGCGCCGATCGCGGTCAGCGTCGAAGGGGCGACCGCCGCCTCACCGGCCGCCCGCCGCAGCAGATCCGCCGCCGCCGGGGCCACTACGTCGGCGCGCACCGCGGATGGCAGGTCGTGCACGCCGCTGGCCACCACCTCGTGCGAGGTGTTGACGATGACCAGGCGCATCCGGCTGCGGCCGATGTCGAACCCCGCGTACAGGCCGGCGGAAGGATTGAGTACGACCCGGGTCGCCGGCCGACCGCGGCCGCGCCCTGCGGTGTCACCGGCGCTCTGCTCGACCAGGACACCACCTTCGAGCAGTCCGGCGACGATGCTGAACAGCGTGGTCTTGGGCAGGCCGGTGCGCCGACTCAGCTCGGCGCGGCTGAGCGCCCCCGATCGGCGCAGCTCTGCGAGAACGAGATCGTCGTAGGCCGACCTGTTGCGGCGGGCAGGAGTAGCAGTCACCGCAGCATGATGCGCCCTTGTTCGTTATTCGGGCAAAGTCTGGAAGAAATACTCGCTGTCGTAGTCAGGGCCTTCCAGCGCAGCGGGTCGGGCCTCCGTGGTGGCGGACGGACCCTGGGTGATCACACTGCGTCCGTTCTGACCGACACCCACACGGCACCTCTGATACACGGGTCACCATCGGTCTGGGAGCTGGGGGAAGACGGCCGGGCACGGAGGTCGCGACTGAAGGGAGCGGACCGGCTGCAACCGTCCGGTACGGGATTTCGGTGTAGACCTCTTGCAGTCCTTGCCTCGCACTCAATACGATCCGTTTTCGGAATAATTGCTGAGCCTTTGTTCCGTCGCTGTCTCGCCACATACACCGCAGTACCCCGCACCACCCGACGCTCGAACGAGCCTCCGCTGCGGACGGTGAACACCGCACGTCACCCGCCCACGGCGCCGGCCGGCGCCGTGCCCCCACATCCATGACACCCGATGCCTGACACCAGGAGACGCCATGCAACACCTCAAGCGTCGATCGTTTCTTGCCGGCGTGACCGGAGCCGTCGCCGTGACAACCATCGAGACGTCGGCACGGGCGGCGGACGACACCGGGTCCGAAGCCGCGTTCCGGCTCGTCCACAACGGCCGTGGCAAGGCGACGGTGCTGTGGTGGGGCGGCGCCACCGCGCGGTTCGCGGCCTCTGAACTGGCTCACTACGTGGAGCGGATGAGCGGCTCCCGCCTTCAGGTCCTGCGTGCACGGCCCGAACAGCCGCAGACAGCAACGTCCGGAGTGCTCGTGCTGCCAGGCAGCCGACGCCAGGCAACCACCGTTCCACCGGTCTGGCTGTCCAAGGCCGACACACGGCTGCGCGACCAGGCCACGGACAGTTACCTGGTCAGCGCCACCCCGCACGGCGTGCTGCTGAGCGGTGTGGGCGACCGCGGCGTGGTGTACGCGACATACGCGCTGCTGGAGCAGTTCGGAGTCGGTTTTTTCGCACCGCAGTTCAGCTACTACCAGGGTGCCGCCGAGACCGTTCCGCAGACCGTCGACATCACGGTCCCCGCCCACACCAGCTTGGTCACCCCACCTTGGCCGGTGCGGCGCAAGGCGATCGAGGAGGGCTGGAGCATCAGCCAGTCCAGCCTCACCGCACTGATCGATTGGATGGGCAAGCAGCGGCTCAACGTCCTGGTCTTTCCGTACGACTACTACGGGGCCCGAGTCACTCGCTACGAGGACTTCGCGGCAGGGATGGCACCAGAACTCGCCAAGCGCGGCATCATCGTGGAAGTCGGCGGCCACGGTTACGACGCATTTCTTCGCCAGGCCGACTACCCGCAGTACTACACTTCCGGGGTCAACGTCTTCAACGTGCACGACGAAGCAGCCGTATCACAGTACATCGCCAACGTCGTCACCTATCTGCGGGCCCGGCCCGAGATCGCCATCTTCGACTGCTGGCCTCCGGACGGGGCGACGTGGTCGAAGGCCACCCTCGCCGAGTTCGCCACCGCCACCAACGCCGAAGTTCACGTTGTGAACAAGCTCGTTGCCGCCATCGCCGACGCCGGACTCCACGTCCAGGTCGAACGCATCGCGTACGGCGCCGGCCTGGACACGCCCACGGCCGGGTACACATTCGACCCGAAGGTGCTCATCGACTTCGCCGCGTACGGACGCACGTACTCCGTCCCGCTCGGCGATCCGTCCTCGGCCGTCAACGCGCACCACCTGGACGTGCTGCGTCGGTGGCGCGCGGCCCACCCGGGCACACTGGCGATCTACGACTACTCGCGCCGCTACCGCTGGCGCGAGCTAGGCAATCCGATCGGTGTCCTCGCCCAGGACGCGGACGTGTACCGCAGCGTCGGCGTCAACGGCGTCGGAGCGTACTCCGAACCGGCGAACTGGCTGCAGTTCGAGGCGATCCATCTGTTCGGCGCCCGCAGTGCATGGAATCCGACGCTGACCTACGACGACTTCATGAGCAGCTACCCGCCTGCGCGATTCGGGCCGGCAGCTCAGGAGATGGCCGACTACCTGCTGCGCACCGCGGACGACCCGGACGTCCTCAACACGCCCGGCCAAGGGACGGCCCTGCGCACCAAGTACCAGGCTGCCGCGGCCGACGTCGCCGCAGCGCGAGCGAAGACCGTCGGGACCAGCGCAGCCGCGATCGTCCTCGACCGGCTAGCCTGGGGCTGCGAACTCGCCCTGGCCGACATCGATATCACCCGGTGCGCGCAAGCCAACGATCAGGCAGGCAAGCAGCGGGCGATGGCCCGCTACCGCCAGCTGACCCAGCGACACCGCTTCAACGGCATCCAGCTCGAGTCGCTCTACACCACCCCGCGCTACGGCGAACAGATCACCCGGGCGCAGATTGCCGAGCAGTACCGCTCCGCGGCGTGGGGTTACCTGCCGCAGGTCAAGTTCACCGTGCGCCAGGGGACCTCCGTCGATATGACGATCACGGCGCAGGACGTCGACTTTCAAGGGCACGACGTGGAGTGGACACTCATCGCGCCCCAGGGACTCACCGCCGAGCGCACCCAGGGCCGTCTGCGAGCCTCGGGTCCGCTCGAGGCTTCGGAAACGGTCCGCCTGAGCGCCGGGACCGACGTTGCACCCGGTAACTACGCCGTCACTGTCGCTTTTGACGCCGATGACGGGGAGCTGACGTCGGCTCAGTGCTCCATCACTGTGGTCCGGTAGAAATCTGCCGGTCAGCCCCGACCCGGCGACCCACCGGATCACCATGGGCACCGAGCACCCGGCGTGGTTCCCTGTCCACAAAGACAGCGCTTCGGGTTACTCGGACGCGATCTCTCGTTTCTGTGTCGGTGACGGTGATAGCGGTGAGGCCAGCCATTCTCGGGTTGTTCGGCCTGGTCGCCGAGGTGGTCGTGTTGGCCGTGTGGCTGACATGGGGTGAGCGATCCGGCTCGGGACGGCTGTCGTAGGGCATTGCCGAGCAGGTGAACCTACTGTCATAGGCGCGAGAGATCGCAGTCAGAGTTCCTCTCATGAGAACTACTTGGCGATCTGACGCTCCATCACCTCCCTTCGCATCGCATCTAAGGGAACCTCAGGTAGATCCGCAATGAGCTAGCCCACGGGCAGATGACGCGCGGCGATGCCGTCGGGCCGGGTCAAGGTCCACCGCACGCTCAGGTCCCCCACCGGGGTCGGCAGACCCACCCCAACGGCTCCTCGCCGGAGTCCAGTTCGGTGACTCCGCGGGGGACGGTGCCCTCGCGGACCCCAGCTGCGCGGGCGCAGCCACCCTGATCACGCCGTGGCCCAGCGACCGGGCCTCGGCCCCGGCATCAACCGCCGCTGAAGTACATCCAGGTGCGGGAAAAGCATCTGGAATTTTGCGGCCAGCAACGTCTCGGCCCCTTCCAGTATGCCTGTTGTGCCTGTACCACAACAACGAAGATCGAGATTGGAAGCAATGAGTTGTTTCCCGGAAGGCCCTGACTTCATGACCTTGGGCTTTATACGGCGCCGGCGGTTTTCTTCCTGTCCAGGAATGCCCGGGGGTTGGACCGGGGAACTCGCCGTGCATGTTGAAGTGGTACTCCGTCGCGCCCGACCAGCATCGTCAAGGCGGCGCGGTGTTTCCCCGCCGGTTGCCCGGCCAACTGTGGTGGCGGGTTTGCGGCATGGAAGAAATACGCCACTGCCCATCAGTTGCCCCGGTCCCTACCAAGCCTGAGTATCTGTCTGATCCGGCAAGGATTGCTTTGCCGCGACGAGTAGGAGGCGCTCGTGCATTCCCTACGCCATATTCACGGCGAAACCGAAAGAACGGCATCTCAGGAGGTCTGGCGATGAGGCGTTTGGGACAACGGTTAGCCACCGCGGTCGCCGGCATCACCATCCTCGGGGTGGTCATGTCGACCACCCCGGCGAGTGCCACCGCCCCAACCCCCGCCCCCTCTGCCCCCGCAGCCCTCAACCAGATCCGGGCCGCTTCGGTCGGCGACAACCTTCTCCGCGCTGTCGCCGGAACTCAGGCAAAGCTGCCACTGACGCTGGTGACCGGCGACAAGGTGCAGATCGGTGTCACCGCGGACGGGAAGCCGGTCGTCCACGAGATCGAGCCGGCGACGCGGCCCGGGCACGAGTCGGTACTCTTCCAAACCATCACCAGGAGCGGCCAGGTCTACGTCGTACCGGACGACGCGTTGTCGCTGCTCCGTGCCGACCTGCTGGACTGGGAGCTCTTCAACCTCGCCAAGCTGGCCGCTTGGGCGGCCGAGGGCAAGACCGGTGAGGTCCCGGTGATCACCGCGTACACCGGAAGAACCAGCGCTCGGACGGCGCCGACCGCCGACGGTACCAAGGCAAAGAACGTCCTGAAGAGCATCAACGCCCGCTCGATGACCATCAAGGGCAACGGCCAGTGGTGGCGAGAGGTACGGGAGAAGAACGCCGGCAAGTCCGCCTCCGCCGCTCGGGCAGGCGGCCCGCTGGCCGGAGTGAAAAAGGTGTGGCTGAATGAGCTGACGACCATTCAGCTTGACAAGTCCGTACCGCAGATTGGCGCGCCCGCCGCCTGGAGCCGCGGCTATGACGGTTCGAACGTGAAGGTTGCGGTGCTGGACAGCGGCATCGATGCCACCCACCCCGATCTCGCCGGCCGGATCGCCGAGGCGGTTGACTTCACCAACAGCCCGAAGGGTCCGGTGGACGAACACGGACACGGTACCCATGTGGCGTCCACGATCGCCGGCACCGGACAGGCCTCCGACGGGCTGCGTCGCGGTGTGGCGCCCGGTGCGAAGCTGCTCATCGGCAGAGTCTGCGGTCAGGACGGCACGTGCTCCAGTGACGCGGTCATCGCCGGCATGGAGTGGGCCGCCAAGTCCGGTGCCGATGTGGTGAACATGAGTCTCGGTGGCCCGCCCTCCGACGGAACGGACCCGCTGAGCAAGTCGGTCAACAAGCTCAGCCTTGACTACGGCACCCTGTTCGTCATTGCCGCGGGCAACAACGGCCCGACCTCCGGGACGGTCGGGTCGCCAGGTGCCGCCGACGAGGCGCTGACGGTCGCGGCCGTGGACAAGAGCGACCAGATGGCCACCTTCTCCAGCCGCGGACCTCGGATCGGGGACGGTGCGGCCAAGCCGGACATCGCGGCTCCGGGCGTCGCCATCACCGCCGCCCGGGCCAAGGGCACCGCGATGGGCAAGCCCGTGGACGACTACTACACGACCGCCAGTGGCACTTCCATGGCCACCCCCCATATGGCCGGCGCAGCGGCGATCATCGCCCAGCAGCACCCGGACTTCACCGGGCGGCAGATCAAGGCGCTGCTGATGGCCACCGCCAAGGACCTCGGGCACGACCTGTACGCGCAGGGCGCCGGCCGGGTGGACCTGGCCCGTGCGATCGATCCGAAGATCATCCCAGACGGGAACCTGAACTTCGGCCGGCTCGAATACCCGCACTCGCCGGTGTCCAGGACGGTCACCTACAGCAACTGGACCGACGAGCCGATCACTCTGACGCTTTCCCCCTCGGCCTCCTCCTCGGGCAAGCCCGCGCCGACGGGGCTGTTCACGCTCAGCGCCAACCAGGTGACCGTGCCCGCCAAGGGGTCGGCCGACGTGACGGTGTCCCTGGACGGCAGGGTGGTGGACGGTGCCGGGCAGTACGGTAGATACACCGGCGCCCTGACCGCCGAGGACAGCACGGGGACAACGCTGGGAACGTCGCGGATCTCGGCGGTCGTGGAGCCGATCCGTCATGACCTGACCATCAAGGTCATTCCTCCGGCCGGCGCCACCGATATCTCGTACGGCAACGGGCTGATCGTCCCGATGGACGAGGACAAGCTGAAGCTTTACGAGGATCCGGTGGTGGCACCGGGTGGCGAGACGACCAAGGCCAGGGTCTTCGCCGGCACTGTCGCGGCGGCCCTCGCGGTGACGTGGCGGGACGCGGCCGGTGAGCTGCACCGGGCCGCACCGATGGCACCGCAGGTGCAGGTCACCGGGGCGACCACGGTGGAGCTGGACTTGCGGAAGGCCAATCCGGTCAGGGTGAACACCACGGAGCCGACGGAGACATACAGCGCGGTCTTCAACTTCCAGCGGACCTCTGTGGACGCCAATTGGGGGCTTAAGGCACAGCTGGCCACCGACTACGGTCCTGGTGAACCGAACTGGTGGGTACTGCCGACCAGCGAGGTGAGCGTCGGCACGCTCGCCTTCAATAGCCAACATGTCCTGGTACCGCCGTCAGTAACGATGAAGGTCACGGGCAACGGTGACTCCTTCGACCTGGGCGCCCGCTATGCGACGCCGGACACCTCCATCCACGGGGGGACCCAGCAATGGAAGGAAAACGGGAGGAGCGTAAACCGCCTCGTGCGGTTGACGATCCCCCGACTGTCCACCAACGGGAAGAAGCCCGTGGTTTACGCGGGCACCGGCTCGGCCGAGGAGCTTGCCAAGGTCGACGCGAGGGATGCGCTGGTGCTGTTGCGGCCAACCGACATCTGCACGACGACCTGCAACTTCACCGCACTCCGTGAGCGAGTGGCGGCGGCTGCCGCGGCGGGTGCGGTCGGGGTGCTGGTGGCCGGCGGGACCGATCGGGTCACCCTGGAGTCGTACGGGACCCGGCTCTACAACTGCGAGAACAGTCATCCGGACAGCTGCCCGCCGGTCGAACCGTACGCAGCGTTGCCGATCGTGACCGTACCCCCGGCCGAGGCCGCCACGCTGATCCGGCGGATCGGGGGCGGGGCGAAGCCCGGCGTCAAGGTCGAACTCGGCGGCAACAGCGAGGCGTCGAAGAGCTACGCGCTGGCGTTCAACACCAGCGGTCGGATCCCCGCCAGCCTGCCGTACCGAGTCCTGCCCAAGGACCTCGACCGTGTCGACCACCGTATCCACGCTGACCGGCCCGGGGTGACTCCCTGGTTCAGCTGGAGCCGGACCACCGACGCCGGCCTGGTTGCAGAGGAGATGAAACTGCCCAGGCCGGCCAGCCAACGGCAGCTCACCACGTGGGTCGGGCCGAGGGACGACAACGCGGTCGACACCTTCGAGCTGTCCACCAGGGAATACGTCGCGCCGTCCGCGGCGCGTGCATCGGGTCCAAGCGAAGCTCAGGACCTGGCGCTCGACAGGAAGAACACGATCGACTGGAACACGGGTCCGTCCCTGCCCGGCGCGGTGCCCCAGGTCCGCACCAAGTCGGGCTTCACCACCAGTACCGGCCTGCCGTGCGCCGGCTGTCGAGAGGCGGACCACTTCTGGCCAACCATGTACCTGACCGGCAGCGGAGGCGGTCGCCAGGCCATGACCGGCATCCTCAACGACACGGGCATCGCCACGTGGCGCTATGGGATGGAAACCTGTGCACCCCCCGCCTGCGACATGAGCCTCCACAACGAGGCCGGCGACGAAATCGAGCAACGGCTCGTCCCGGTCAAGTTCGTCCTCCAGCTCGGCGAGCCCGGCAGCACGCCGGACCTGGTGTCGGGGAGCAAGCGGTGATGACCGAAGCGAGGAAGGAGACTGGTCCGATGAACGCGACCGCACCATCGAGGTGGCGCCGGCCAGTGAACCTGGCGGCGCTGGCAGCCGTAGCGGTGCTCGCGCTGGTGGGTTGCACGGCCAGTGCTGACGTCATCGCATACGACCTGCCTGCGCAATCAGCCCGCTACTCGTTCGAGGCGGAAACCAACGGGGTCAAGACCGTGTGGGAGTACACGTCCGACCGGCCGACCAAGCCTGACACGCCGACGTCGCAGCCGTGCATCGCGGATGAAATCGTCAAGGATCCAGGTCCGTGCCGTCCGGAGCCGTTGATCTTCCTGCGGTACGACCTGGGCCTGGACCTGGCCAACACCGTCAAGGCCCACGGCCTCCACCGCATCACCGTCACCGGTTACTACCAGGAGCGGCTCAGCAAGCCACCGACCGTGACCGAGCTGCGGGTCGAGGCCAGTCTCGACGGCGGCAAGAGCTGGCAGCCGGCAATCACCAAGGCCGGCGGGCAGAACACGTTCACCGCGAAAATCAAGCACCCGAAGCGTGACGAGGCTCCCGGAGGAGTCGGACTGCGGATCACCGCGATCGACAGTGCGGGGGACACCGTCAAGCAGACGATTCCCAAGGCGTACCAACTGCGCTGAGGTGAACCGATGAAGCGATGAACCCAATCGGAGAGCCGTGGCCGGGGCGAAGCGTGATTCTCGCCCCGGCCGTTCTCGCGTTCTCGGCTCAGAGGTCTTCTCGATTGGTGGTCCACGGTACTGGGTGACCCGGCGGGCTATGACGCCGATGCGGGCAAGGGGTGTCCACGACTGGGCGTGGCCCCCGGGAGCGGGTGCGCCGCACGCGCCGCGCCGGCCGTCTGCAGTGCCCATGGCGGAACTCCTGGGCCTGAGCCGCGACTCATGCCTCCAGTTCGACGGTGCCGACCCGGGTTTCTCGAAGCAGCATGAACCGGCTTACGCGGCCGGACGCCGGTAGCAGATGAGAGCGGCGGCGATGCCGGCGAAGCCAGGAAGTGTTCGGCCCTGCGTTCGTAGCGACGGTGTAGACGGCGGCACCCGGCAAACCAGGCCACCGTGCGCTCCACGGTCCAACGGTGCCGGCCCAGGCTCTGGGAGGACTCGTCGCACACCGCGACCAGCCCAACTCGACGCGTGCGCCGAGCTCATCCAGGACCATGCGGTGGAGCTTGCCCCAAACACGGGCCCGGCCCCACTCGGTGAGACGTCGGTGTGCGGTTGGTCCAGGCACCGCTCCCGCCCGGCAGCACCCGCCCGAGCACGGCGGTCAGCCCGAGCCGATCCGCACACGCCCTCAGCAGCACCGCCCCCGCGCGCCCGATCAGCCCTTCCCCGTCGGCTGCCACAGACAGCCGCCAGTTTGCTAACCGGCCATCAGGGAATCAAACCCAGCTGAATGGCCAGGACCGACAAACAGGCGGAGGAGCACCATGCTGTCAGACGTGCTGGGACTGTCCCCCGCAGAGTCGGAGACCTACCGCACGCTCATCTCGGTAGCCTCCGCCACTCCCGCCGAACTCGCCGAGTCCATCGGGCGCGAAACCCGCCAGGTCGTGCGCATCCTCGGCATGCTCGAAGGCCGGGGACTCGCCACGCGCAGCCTCGGGGATACCACGCGGTTCGTGGCCTCCCCACCGGCGGCGGCGCTGCGGGCACTCCTGGTCCAGCGACAGAACGAGCTCAAGCTGGCGGAACTCGAGCTCGACTCCCTCGACGACATCTATCGCTCGGCGGCCCTCGGACGCGGCGTCGGCGACGTCATCGATGTGATCCACGGCACCGAGGCCATCCGCGAGCGCGTCGGACAAATACAACTCGGCGCACGGAAAGAGGTCATGAACTTCGTCAAGGCGCCGGTCTTTTCGGTCGGCAACATGACCGACGGCGCTGTCATCGCACGCGGTGTCCGTTACCGCGTGATGCTCGAACGCCCGATGCTCGAACGCGCGATGCTCGACGAGGGAGCCCCGTCGTTCGACGAGATCGTCCAGGCGCGGGCCGCAGGAGAGGAAGTCCGAATCGCCGAGACAGTGCCACTGAAACTCTTCATCGTAGACCGCGAGTTCGCCATTGTTCCTCTCCTCGGTCCGGCCAATGCCGCACCGGCGGGAGCCCTGCTCGTGCACGCGAGCAGCCTGCTCGACGCGCTGATAGCACTGTTCGAGTCCGAATGGGAGAAAGCGACGCAGTTTGTCACCTCTGCAGGTGTCTTGCAGAACGCGTCCGCCATTGATGATCTGGATGCACAAATCCTCAGCCTGTCGCTGACCGGCCTCACCGACCAGGCGATCGCCACCCAACTGCGCAGCTCCCTGCGGACGGTGCAGCGCCGGGTCCGGCACCTGATGGATGTCGCGAAGGTTCAGAATCGCATGCAGCTGGGCTTCCAGGCGGCACGGCTGGGCTGGCTCGAAGCCGAGCGAGACGGCAACCGGACCACATGAGGCAACCGCGACCGCGACTCTTTGGCAATACGGTGCTGTGACGGAGCAGCGACCCTGATGGGGTTGGTCTGCTCTGGCCTGGTGTCCCGCAGAGGGCGGCGGCGAGGCCGAGGAAGGCGAGGTAGCTCGGATAGGCGACCAGGCAGCCCGTGTTCCGGGCCACTGCCAGCGGCAGAGCGCCGATCGAGGCCGGCTGGTCAACCACGACGAGCACGGTTCCGTGCTTGGCCTGCAGTTTCCCGAACACCTCGCAGAGCTTGGGTTCGCTGTTGGGCAGCCTCTTGTCGAACGCCTTCTTCCCGCCCGGGGTGACGGCGGTGGCGTGGTGTTCGCCCTTGCCGACGTCCAGGCCGAGCAAGGCTCCGATCTCGCTCACGTCGATCGCGTACGTCCTTCGGTTGTCCCCGGTGGTGGTCTTGTCGCGCCACTTGTAGAACCAGGACTCCAACACCCCCAGAAGGCGGCAGGTCAGGCGGTGCGGGACGTGGTGTTCGGTCCTCTGGTTACCGATGAACGCTGCCAGGGCGGCCGGGTGTCCGCGCCGGTCACTTCACCCAGACGACCATGCATCGCCTGAGGACATCACGCTCCATCTCCAACTCCCGGATCCGCTTGTCCTTCTCGGTCATCTCCCGCCGCAGTCGCTCCAGTTCGGCGCGTTCGGACTCGCGCATCCACCCGCCCTGTGCCGCCCCGGTCCGACGAAGCCGACCCGTTGCGGCGCCGGCGCGAGACCCAGCTGCGCAGCGTGCCGGGGTGAACACCGAGCTCCCCGACGACCTCAGGGACCGGCTTCCCCGTCTCGATCACGATGCGTACAGCCCCCTCACGGAACTGAGCATCGAACTTCTCTTGCTTGGACCCCGTGAATCCCAACTTCCCCTGCAATCCCGGATTCCACGCTGCGAGGGGAGGGACATCCTGCACATCCTGAGATGCCGACTGGTTGCGCGTATTGGCCCGATGGGCGGTAAAGCGAGCCAGGCGACCGCGGCAGGATCTTCATGATTGGTGCAGCGCCGGTCTTGCGTGACGGTCCGCTGGTACCCCAGGCGGGCCGTTTTCCTTGTCCGGTCGGACCGACGCCGGGGCCCGCGTGTGTGCAGCGACCCGGCTTGGCACGATGCGCGCCCCTGCTCCGTCCCGTCCGTGCGCTGTGTCGCATGTCCTCCAGGGCCTTCCGCGGCGGAGCAGAGGCGCTGCCCTCCGGTTAATTCTGGCCAACCGTTCGATGAAGGTTGCCGCTTCCTGGCCAGTAAGTTGTCCAGTCAAGCTAGCTTTCTTGCCATGAAATTTCTCCGCAGAGCAGCAGGTCTAAGCCTTGCGCTGCTCCTATTCATCCTGGGCTTCTGTGCACAGCCAGCTGCTGCGCATGTGTCACCGGAGCATGGCGAACTCGTCATTACGACCAAGGACAACGTCACCAGTGGGCGGCTGATCGTCCATCGTTCTGTGGTGTCACCGCAGAAGGCGGGTGCCTGGGCGTCGCACCTGCTGAGCGCAGCGTGCCCTGCCACCGGCTCCGGTGTCGCCGGGGACGGCGGTGGCGTCCCCGGCGGTGTGGTGGTCGAGCTCGCGTGGGGCTGCCACGTCGACAAGCTCGACCTGAGCGCGATGCTGAAGCAGGCAGGGCTGACCCAGGTCGTCGTCGAGTTCGACGGCACCACGGTCAATGCCAACGCGCAGACCCCCGTCGTCGACGCCTCGGGTGCCCACGCGCTGCCCGCCTTCCCGTGGGCAGAGGTGGCGCTCGGCATCGCGGCGGCCGCCGCGCTGCTGCTCGCGGTGTGGCAGATCCGCACCGGGCGCCTCCAGGTCGCCCAGCTGGTCGCCAGGGTGTGCGCCGGCCGCGGGCGGATCAAGCTGGCCGCTGTCGGCGCGATGACGCTGTCCTTCCTGGCTCCCCAGCTGGCCGCGGCGGCGCCGCTCGCCGAAGGGGCAGCGGCGACCGCAAACACGGCCGCCGTCACGGGCACGGTCTTCAAGGACGCCAACGGCAACGGCAACCGGGATGCGGGCGAGGCTCCGATGGCCGGGGTCGACGTCACGGACGGCGCCGGCTGGACGACGACCGGCGCGGACGGCTCGTACAGCCTGCAGATGGACCCGACCCGCCGGGAGACCGACCTCATCAGCATCGTCTCCCCGAACGGCTACACCCCCCATCTGCGCGAGGACTACGTCCCGGAGTACTTCCACAAGGTGCCCGAGGGCGAAGGCCTGCATTCCGGCATCGACTTCGCTCTCGTCAAGGACAAGAACGCCGCCAACCCCACCGAAAAGTGGTTGATGGCCTCCGACACCGAGGTGGGCAACACCAAGGACGATGTCGCGCGCGAGCGACTGGCGACGTGGACTGGTGAGGTCGAGGCGATGTCCGAGGTCGACGGCGCGTCGATGGTGATCGATACGGGTGACCTGACGGTCACCGACGCCACCTCGGAGCCCCGCATGCAGGGCGGCTACGACGTCCTGCACAACGGCCTGACCAACGGCAGACTCGGCATGCCCTTCTACCCGGTGATCGGCAATCACGACTTCGGCGGCACCGCCAACTCCCAGGGCTATGCGGGCAGCATGGAGTACTACCGCCGCAACATGGGCCCGGAGTGGTACAGCTTCGACCGTAACGGCCGCCACATCGTCGTCCTTGAGGACAACTACGACTCCAGCGGCCTGAAGCCGCAGCTGGAGTGGCTGCGTGAGGACCTCAAGCGCCACGCGGTCGGCAAGCAGGTTCTGGTCTTCGCACACCGGTCGCTGTTCACCCAGTGGGGTCCGGGGGCCGGCATGCAGCCGACCATCGACGAGCTGTCGAAGTACGACGTGCGGATGTTCGCCGCGGGCCACAACCAGCAGGCCGAGTACCGGCGTGGTGCCTTCGACCGCTCGGTCGAGATCAATAACCAGGGCCAGTACGGCATCGACGGTTCCCACCCGGACGTCAAGGTCCTCGACTTCGAGGGCATCTACGATCGCCCGGGCACCAAGCGCAACGAGGACACCGGCTATGTCATGGGCACCCACCGCCAGTTCGACGTCCGCAACGCCGTATCGCTGGTGAGCCCCGCCCAGGGCAGTGTGCACGGCAACAGCGCCGGAATCCCGATCGAGCTGTACGCCGAGGACGCCGGGCGCACCCCGGCCACGGCCTCGCTGACCCTTCGTGACTCGCGCGGCCGTATCGCCTGGCACGAGAAGCGGATGAGATTCGGCAGCGGGGTCCGCAGGACCGGCATCGAGAACTGCTACACGCCTCCCGGCGGCACCCCGGAGCCCTGCCCGAAGACCCGGACATCCTGGACCCGGGTCGGCGACCGCCTCCCCGGCCTGCGGCCGGGCACCTACACGGCCGAGATGACCGCGGTCGACACCCGCGGCAAGGCGTGGCCCACCATCACCAACACCTTCACGGTGGTGCCCGAAGGCAAGCTGGCCGCTCCGAAGACCGGCCAGGACTGGCTGCGTCAGGGCGGCGACGAGGCGGGGCGCTCCGCCAGCGGCGACAACCCGGGCGCCGAGCTCGATCTGCAGTGGGCGGCCAACACCGGCGAGCAGTTCAACCTCAACGGGTCGGTCGTGGCAAACGGCAAGGTGATCGTCTCCTCCAGGGCGTTCGACTCGCCGAACCACATGATGCTGGCCTACGACATCAAGTCCGGCCGCGAGATCTGGCGCACCTATCTGGACGGTGACGCCGAGTCGGCACCGACCTACCACGACGGCAAGGTCTACATCACCACCGCCGTCGGCCGGATCTACGCACTGGACGCCGAGGACGGCCACGTCGTCTGGCAGTCGATCGACCGTGAGGAGCAGCACGGCGACACCGTCCGCCGCTATGGGCGCGCCGGTGGTCCGGTCAGCGTCTTCGACCTGAAGGACACAAAGCGCACGGTCGCCGTCTATCAGGACGCGTACACGATCCGCTGCCGTGACGCCGAGACCGGCGGGATGCTGCCTGGCGGCTTCGACGCCTCGTTCGGCTGGGGCCAGTTCCACAGCACGGCGGTCCGGCAGCCCGGCTCCAACACCGTCTACATGCACGACAGCGGCAGCAGCAACGTGGTCGCCATGGACCTCACGACCTGCAAGCAGCTGTGGGCGAAGGGCACCGGCGGCGACATCGACAACCACTCCTCCCCGGCCCTCACCAACCCGGCCAACGGGGACCCGCAACTGGTGGCGGCGACGTCAGGCGGTGCCCGCGGGCTCGACCTCAAGACCGGCAACGTCCTGTGGCAGGCCGCGGCGAACGACCCGTGGAGCTGCGAGCCCGGCCGCGCTCCGTTCACGAGCCCCGCGATCTGGGGCGACATCGCCTACATCGCAAGCCGCGACGGAGTCATCCGCGCCTACGACACCAGCGCGGCCGACCCGTCCAAGCCGCTTTGGGAGACCAAGGTCGGCTACCTGCCCGGCAGGGGCCCGTCGGAGTGGGGCGCCCCGGGGTGCACCGAGGCTCCCGGTTCGCCCGCGATGCACGCCCTGGTCACCAAGGACCTGGTGTATACGGGCACCCGGGACGGCCGCCTGGTCGTCCTGGACCGCGCCACCGGCAAGCGGCTGACCGAGTACAACCTCGGCGCCAGCGTGACCTCGGCGCTCTCCGTCAGCGGTGACTGGGTCTTCGCCCTCACCGACGACGGCACGCTTCACGCACTGGCCGCCCGCCACCTGCGCGACAGCGGTCACTGACCCACCGTCCGCGCGTTGCCTCCCCCGCCAGGGG
>NZ_JBHVWS010000074.1:0-41381 GCF_042882185.1 Streptomyces sp. NPDC058239 | reverse complement strand
CCGAAGAAGAACCGCACGAGGTTCCTTGAGTTCTGCCGCTACCTGCGCAGCCTCTACCCGCCCGAGATCCGTATCGCGATCGTGCTCGACAACTTGAGCAGGGCAGCATGATCCGTCGCTACATCATCTGGCGAAACAAGCACGCCGCCGACGAACGCCTCCGCGAGGTCGTGAACAGGGCGAACGTTGCCTGATGCGGCACTAGTCGAGCAGTTCGTACCTGCCGGCTGTCCAGTCAGCGAACAGGGTGAGTGCCTTCTCGGCTTCGGTGCGTTCGGGCTTATTGGAGGTGGCCGGACACCAGTTCTCGACGTGTTCGGCGTCTACGAGCACGTAGGTGGCGTAGCTGTCGAAGTTGCCGGGGTCTTCGGCGACACCGATGCGGATGGGAGCGTCATCGAGCAGGTCTTTGATTGCTTTGCGGAGTTGCGCGGCGTTCCATGCCTGTGGGGCGTGGTCAAAGGTGTCGGCCATGGGCGCAGGATGCAGGACCGGGCTGACAGTCCTGGTGATGACAGGGCCGTACCCCGGGCCAGAGCGCTGATCCGGGGTACGGGGGGCTGGGGTGAAGAACCAATCACCGGGTGGTGAACCGAACCCAGCCGACGACGCCGTACCGGTCAGAGGATTGCCGTGGCCCAGGAATCTCGCGGTGGCGACTCGCGGGCAGCCGTTCCTACCTGCCGAGTGGCACGTGTCGCGCGGGCCGGCCGAAAGGCAGCTGCCTCAGTGGAGAAGGCTTCACGACGACGCTGGACGCAGCCGGCATCGATCCGGGTCGGCGCACCCTCGGCCGCAACCCCCGGCTCCGCAACCGCCCGCCGGGTCTCGCGGCCCACCAATACGACTTGGTCCACGCCCACGGCGACTACGACCTGGAGTGCGACACCAGCACGGCAAGCCCACGCGAATGCGCACAGCGCATCAAGGAGATCCTCCCGCACCGCCCCGACCCCACCGCCTTCACCCGCCTCCGCCGACGCCACCTGACGGGCAGCCAAGAACCGCCGACGGCGATGCACAGGCCAGAACGCGCTCATGCCGCGCTGGACTTCCACAGAAGCCAGGTGGAGTGAGAATCCCGGGGCATGCCGGTCTCACCCCAACTGGCAAACCCGCAGATCGGCGCGAGATCCACAGTCAACTTCACTCCGACAGGACAGGGACAATGCGGTCGCCCCGTCCGGGACTTCAGGAACGGAAGCCGATAACGCCAAAGCCCGGCCGCCCCACCGCGTGCCGCATCCAGCCGAGACACTGCATAACGGCCTCCACGACTTCAGGCTCCAGCGGTGGCGCCTGGCCCGACTCGTCGACCGCCCGCTTGGTGACCTCGAACTGCTCCAGCGCCTGTGCGATGTGATCAGGTGTCCACTCGCCACAGCCCGGTATGTATGTGTACGGCAGAGGATCGGGCAGGTCGCTGTAGCTGAAGTCCTGAACAGACACGGCGGTGACGCCCAGAGCATTCAGGCCCTCGTCGACCACCGACAGCCAGTCACCCCGGTGCGGCGTAAAACAGTCGTTGTCGAGGAACGAGCCGGTGAGCGAGCACAGCCGCTTGTAGGCGTAGCCGTACTGGAAGGCGTGGTCCTTGTTCTCGCTGAAGGGCCCGCCGTTGATGACCCCGCGCAGTGCCTCGTATGCCGTGGGGGCGCCTTCCTCGATCGTGTGGCTGAAATAGTCGTCGTCGCGTGCCAGGTCGTCCCCGAAGCTGTTGCGGATCACCTCCAGCAACTGATCATCGCGGGATCCGACCAAGGCACGCGTCGCGGCCACGTCGAGCAGGTAGACACTCAGGGAAGAACTCATGGGACGAACCTAAGGGAAGCCTCTGACACTGCTGCGCACGGCCGCTGACGGGCACTGGACCACGGCAGGCCCGTGAACGGGGCCTGCCTCCTCCGTACCGCCCAGTTCCCGGTCGCGTCCCTTCTGCAGCGCGCCCACCACCGGCTGCTCACCGGCGGCTGGTGCTCCGGAGCCCTGGTCGACGCGGACGGCGCCCGCTGCATGCTCGGGGCCGTCCGGATCGAGGCGCGCGGCGATGGCGGCCCGGAAGCGGACGCGGCCGCCGTGCTTCTGGACGCGAACCGCCGCAAGTTCGGCGACGACGTCGACTCCGTGCCGTCCTTAACGACGCGCACGGCTCCGGCCGCGTCCCGCTCCGCGTGGTCGACCAGGCAGCCGGCCTCGCCGACACCCGCGGCCTCTGACCCCTGCTCCGGACCACCTGCCTGGCACCCGGACCCACGCGGTCGGGTGCGGGCCAGGCCGTCCGGCCCGCGCACCACCCGTACCCGAGCAAGGGAGTCGCCCCGCCATGCAGTCCGACGACAAGCCCATCAACGGCCAGCACAACCCGAACAGCCCGAGCTTCTTCAACCTGATCGACCAGACGCCCCCGCCGCCGGTCATCGACCGGGAAGACGGCCCCGGCACGGCCAGGAACTGCTCGTACAGTTCCTCGTCCTGGAGGTGGAAGTAGATGCGCATCACGGTGCGGGGGCTGGTGGTCATCCGGCGCTCCCGGGGTTCTCCAGATGTCTCAGATTGTCTCGGCTCTCTCTCGCAGACGGGCTTGCCGGCAGGGGCGTCGAGACGCATATCTTCTGCAACGCGCTGTCCGCCTCGCAGTGCACCGAGGGCCGTTTCGGCACTTCCGAGACCAATGAATCGAACACCGCGAGGTGAAAGATACTTGCGGTCTGGGTGGGCTCTCGGCGCGAACTCGACGGGCTGCCCGGTCAGCACCCCTGATCAGAGGTAGGTGACCCCGGTCAGCTGTTCGGCCTCCGTCCAGAGTCGATAGCCTGTCTCGGGGTGGGCGGCTTCGGCACCGGGATGAACTGCATTCACGCCTCGGCCGCGCATCTCTTTGAAGCCGGAGGGGCCAAAGAATTGTCCGCCGCGCACATCGGACGCAGTGGCGGCGTAGAGCTGAGGCAGTGCTCCCTGCTCGCTCGGTGTCTGGAGGACCCGCAGGATGGCCTGGGCCATGAGCCGCTCGAACCGGCCGCGGTCATGCAGGGCACGGGGGTTGAGATTGCTGCGACTCATTCCGGGGTGCGCAAGGACACTGAGAATGGGCGAACCGGTATCGCGCAGACGGCGGTCGAGTTCGAGGCCGAAAGCGGTCAAGGCCAGTTTGGACCGGTTGTAGGCACGATTTGCCTGGTAGGCGTGGTGCGACATGAGGTCGTCGACGTCGAGGTGGGCGTTCTTGTGGGTGATCGAGCTGATGTTGATCACCCTCGCGGCGGCGGTGCGGCCGAGCGAGTCGAGCAGCAGGCCGGTGAGGGCGAAGTGGCCGAGCATGTTGGTGCCCATGTGGAGTTCGAATCCGTCGGCCGTGGTGCGGGCGGGTCCGAGATGCAGCACGCCGGCGTTGTTGATCAGCAGGTCGATCGCCGGGTGCTCAGCGGTCAGCTCCTTGGCGAATGCCTGGACCGACGCGAGTGAGGCGAGGTCCAGTTCCCGCACTTCCAGGTCGGCTCCGGTGACCGCGGCGCGGATGCCCTCCCGGGCCCGCTCACCGGCCGTGGTGTCGCGTACGGCGAGTACGACCTTGGCACCGTGCCCGGCGAGTTCGGTCGCCGTGACCAGACCGAGGCCTGAGTTCGCCCCTGTCACGACGGCGACTCTGCCGTGCTGGTGGGGAATGTGGCGGGTGTTCCACGCGGCCATGGCGGCGCTCCTGCAATGTTTCGGGGATGGTTCAGTAGCGACGGTAGGAGCAACCGGGCGCGGTTCCGTCGTACTCGTTTGCCTGGGAATAGCAGACCTACCTTGGCGCGCCGGTCGGCGTGCACACTTGCAACATGGCGACCGATCATCCCTACGCACGCGAGCTGGGTGACTTCCTCCGTGCGCGGCGCGCTCGGCTGCGTCCGCAGGACGTCGGCCTGGAGCCGGGAGGCCGACGGAAAGTGATCGGTCTGCGCCGCGAGGAGATCGCTCTGCTGGCCGGGCTCAGCACGGACTACTACCAGCGGATGGAGCAGGGCCGCGACGTGCGGCCTTCCGACGAGGCCCTCGATGCGCTGGCCGCCGCCCTGTGCCTGGACGGTGACGAGCGCCGGCACCTCTTCGACTTGGCCCGCTCCGCCCGGCGTCCTGTACATGCCCGCCCACGCCGAGCAGCGGAACGCGTGCCGGAGAGCACACGCCGACTGCTGCATGTCATGGGCACCCCCGGGCTGGTGCTCGGTCGGCATCTTGACGTGCTCGCCTGGAATCCGCTCGCCGAGGCACTGCTGGGCGATCCAGCCGGCCGGCCCCTGCCGGAGCGCAACATGGTCGCCGTCTTGTTCCGGGACCCTGAGGCCCGTGTGCTCTGCCAGGGCTGGGAAAGCATGGCCCGCCAGTACGTGGCCATGCTGCGCGCCGCCGTCGCGGACGACCCGGATCACCCGCGTGCCAGGGCGCTCGTGGGCGAACTGAGCATCCACAGTGCCGACTTCCGGCGCCTGTGGGCCCGGCACGACGTTCGCGAGAACGTCCACGGGAGCACGCTGTTCCAGCACCCTGAGGTCGGCGGAATCACCCTCGACTGGGACACCTACCCTCTGCCCGGCAACCCTGGCCCGGTCCTCCTGGTCTTCACCGCCGAACCCGGCACAGCCGACGCGGAGCGCCTCCAGCTCCTCGCCTCCTTGCAGGCGACCCGCGACCACGGCGGCGACACAGCCGCCCGGCGTCCGTCAGCCGAACGCAATCGCCCGCGCCCTGCATGAGGGAGGTTCGTTGCAGCAAGGTCACGGACTGGGATGGAGGGATCGCGGGCCCTGATGGTGTCCGTACAAAGCGGGTTCGGTATTGCGGCGACTGAGTTCGCCCCGAAGAGTGTCTGGCGGCGGAGTGCTCGCAGCTGATGTCCACCGTGTACGGGAGAGGAAGGCAAGCCCGAGTTGCCGGACCGACAGCCTGGCTGATCCGGTGTCCGGCAGTCCATACGTGGCCCCGTGAACTACCGCAGGCCACCAGCGCTTGACCTTCTCGGTCGCCATCCAGCGGTGGCGCTTCTTGAAAATGCCACCCATGCTCACCTCGTTCGCCAGACCTGCTCTTGTTCCCCGCCCCGCGAGGTGAAGAGGTCGGTGAAGTGGATGCGCCCGGCTTCCGACCGCTCAAGGGCGCTCTTCGAGCGTCGCTCTGCGATGGCCTGCAGCTTCTCCCTTGCGAGCGGACCCACCCGGGCCGGCCCTCGGCTGCCAGCCGAGGGTGGATCCCAGCTCAGGGCTCACTGCGTACCCACGTCGTGAGTGGTGCCGTCGGCGATGGCCTGGAGTTTGTCCGGGTTGGCCATGTTGTGGATGGCGGTGATGCGGCCGTCGGCGTCGAAGTCGAAGGTGACAGTGGCGATCACCCGGTCCGGAGCGCTGAACAGGATGCCCGGCCCGCCATTGATCTCGACGAGTTCGGCGTTCATGTCGGCGGGCTCGATGCCCTGGTAGGTGACGGTGCCGATGGCTGCGAACCAGCCAGCCACCGGTTGTGCGCCCACGACCGGACGCAAGGCCTGGCGGACCTTGCCGCCACCGTCGGTCCACAGGGTGACGTCCGGGGACAGCAGCTCCATGAGGGTGTTGATGTCGCCACCGGTCGCGGCGGCGAAGAACCGCTCGGTGACCTCCCGCTGCCGCGACCGGTCGGCCGTGAAGCGTGGCCGCCGGGCCCGCACATGCTCACGAGCACGGTGCGCGGCCTGCCGCACCGCGGCTTCGGAACGCTCCACCGCCTCCGCGATTTCGGCATGGCTGAAGGCGAAGATCTCCCTCAGTACGAACACGGCGCGCTCAAGCGGGCTCAGCGTTTCCAGTACCACCAGCATCGCCATGGACACCGACTCGGCGTCCGTGACGGCCTCGGTGGCATCCCCGCTGGTGAGGATGGGCTCCGGAAGCCACGGCCCCACATAGGTCTCGCGCTTGTGCCGGGTGGAGCGCAGCCGTTCCAGCGCCAGATTCGACACGATCCGCGCAAGGTACGCCTTGGGGTCGGTCACCTGTGAGCGGTCGGCGGCCGACCATTTGATCCAGGCGTCCTGTACCGCGTCCTCGGCATCGGCCGCGCTGCCGAGGACGCGGTACGCCACCGAGAACAGCAGGTTCCGATGCTGCTGGAACACCTGCTGGTCTGCGTCCGTAGACAGGTGGGTCACCGCGCCTCCCGGATGATTCGGGTGAAGCGGCCACCGCGGGGCCAGAACGCGCCCGAGGCGGGCATCTTCTTCATTCGGCCGTAGGTCGGCCAGGGCGAGGCAGTCACTGTCTCCTTATACCGGGCCGCCATACGGCCGGTCAGATGAATGCGTCGCGGGCTGTCGTCGGGGCGGGTGAACTGCACCACTGCGTCGTGCCGTCCCAGGCTCACCGGCGTGTGGTAGTAGCCGAAGCGGAACGGCTTGGGCTGCTTGCCCTTGAGTGCGCGGAGGATCGACACCGCGGCGTGCACACCGGTCGGCATACCGCCCTGGCAGGTGCCGTGCATGACACCGTAGCCCTGGCGGATCGCGGCCGCGTCGCCCACCGCGTACACCTCCGGGTGCGACACCGACCGCAGGGCGGCGTCGGTGACGATGCGGCCGCGCTCATCGACCGTCAGTCCGGCGGCGGCCGCCAGCGGCGATACCCGCGTACCGCTGGTCCACGCGACCGCATCGGCGGCGATGATCTCCCCGCCCGCCAGTTCGACCGCACCGGGCAGCACCTTCGCCACCTCGACCCCGCTGCGCACCTGGACACCCAGCCGGTCGAGCGCAGCCTGCAGATACGCCTTGGCCTTCGCATTCATGGCCGCACCGGGTTCCTGCCGGCCCAGCAGCACGACGTTCAGCTCCGGGTGCTGCTCGGCGATCTCCGCGGCCGACTCGACGCCGGTCAGCCCGCTGCCACCGACCACCACCGTGCCGCTGCCGAGCAGCGCCAGCCGGTCGGCCAGCACCTCGGCGTCCTGGGCGCTGTTCAGGGAGTATGCGTGGTCCTCGGCTCCTGGCACCGCCGCCGTGTCGGCCATGCTGCCCAACCCGTACACCAGCGTGTCGTAGTGCAGAACCTGGTCGTCGTCGATCCGCACCGTCTTCGCGTCCGAATCCACCGCCGTCACCCAGCCGCGCACGAACTGCGCGCCCGTGCCCTCCAGCAGCTCCGGGATGCTCAGCTCGGCGAGTTGCTGCCCGGTCGCCGTCATGTGCAGCCGCAGCCGCTCGGTGAACCGTTCCTGCGCATTCACCAGGGTCACCTGCACGTCCTCGCGCCGCCTGACCCGAGCCGCGAGCTGGATCGCCGCGGACATGCCGGCGTAACCCGCCCCCAGGATCAGAACGCGGTGGGTGGTCGCCCTGCCGGCTTCGTGCTGTGTGCTCATCGCTTCGCCTTCCTCCGCTCGCTGTTGACGACCACCAGATGGAAGGAGCCGCCGCGTCCGTGACATGAGGTCGATGTGATGCGCGACACAGCCTGCTTGGCGGTGGTTCCGCCCCCTGGTTGAGCCCGCAATCAACTGGGGCGAAGAGCAGAGGCGGGGATGCTCAAGGAGTCCCAACACCAGTCGGACTGGATGAGGCAGTCGTTGGCCAGATGTGCCAGCAGGCTCGAAGAGCACCATCAGGCCGCCTCCGTCCACGACACCTGTCGCACACAGACACCGGACGGGTCACCCTCCACGTCCACTCGACCGTCAAGCCCGAGAGAAAGGCAGTGGAGCAGCACCTGCAGGTACTGCTCCACGGTCCGCAGCTGCGGATCATGCGGGAGATCGCCGTGAACATCACGCTGATGTGCAACGACGTGTACTCGTCGGAGAAGGAGGAGGCGCGCGGGAACATGGACAGCCTCGTCCTCGTCCTTCAGCGTGCCCAGGGCTGCTCCCGCGACGAGGCCGTGGCTTGCGGCCTGCGATGAGGTCCACCAGCGTGTCGCCGGCTTCCAGCACCTGGCCGACGAAGTGGCCGCCATGTGCCGTCAGCTCGCCCTCACCCGCGTACGGGGCGCCGCCGTCGACGCTACGGTCGCCGCGAGTCCGTCGAAATCCAGATGCCCGGCGGCCCAAGCAGCCGGAACCGCGGAGGCAAGGACCATCGCGGAGTGCGGCATACGCCGGCACCTCCCCTGCACTGCTTGTCCGATTGCCCGCTGACGGGGCTGATCCTCCCTTGATCAGACCTGCGCGTCGAAGCCGGTGGCCCAGTAGCGGCCGTGGAGTCCTAGGTCGAGCAGCATGCGCACGACCTCCTCAACCGGTAGGGGCGGGGTTTCCTGTTCCGTCCACCAGCGCAGGACGGCGATCTGTTCCCCTACCCAGACACGGGCGAGCAGGTCGGGGTCGATGCGAGGGATGACCTCGTTGCGCTCGGCCCGGTCGCGGAATTCACCAGCCGTGGCGCGGGCGAGGGCGTCTGTGAATGTCTGGAGCGGCTTGCCGTCGCCTTCGCCGCGCAGCACGATCCGGTAGATGTCACGCCGCTCGCGGGCGTGGCGGAGCATTTCCAGGACGGGTTTGCCGGTGAAGCCGATGTAGCTGTCGGAGACGACGGGCCGCAGTCGCTCGGTGAGTTCTTCAAGCAGGTCGGCGGTCACCCGGGCGAACAGGTCTTCCCGGTCACGGAAGTGGCTGTAGAAGGTGGCGCGGCCCACGTCGGCACGCTCGGTGATGTCTTCCACGGTCAGTGAGCTGAACCCGCGCTCAAGAATCAGAGCCACCAATGCGTCGCTCAGGTTCCGGCGCGTTCTCCGCGTGCGTCGGTCCTCGGCCATGCAGCCCCCTCCGGTCTTCTGCCGTCCGTCTTGAGTCTACTTCAGCCTTGACAGGCGATCGGTTACTGAACAAGCTGTCTCTAATCATTCAGCATGCCTCGCATCTGGGGCATGCGCCCTGCTCGGCTTCTGGAGAACGTCCATGAACCTCGGCACCTATCTCGCCCGCAGTGCCCGCTACTGGCCAGGCCGGGAGGCACTGGTCTGTGGGAAGCGGTCCTGGACCTACGCGCAGCTGGATACGGCCGCCGACAACCTGGCATCCGCACTCCTGGCCCGCGGGCTGCGTCCCGGTGACGCGGTCGCCTCGCTGGCCTGGAACCGCGGCGAGCTGGTGGAGGTGGAGTTCGCGCTCTACAAGGCCGGGATGGTGCGCGCGCCGGTCAACGCCCGTCTGGGGCGCGGAGAGATCGCCCATGTCCTGCGCTACGCCCCGGTACGTGTCCTGATCTTCGACGGTGCGCATCGGGAGGACGCCCTCGCCGCGATCGCCGAGGCGGGCACGGGCTGTCTGCCCGTGGAGCTCGACGGTGCAACGGATGCCGAGAAGGCAGGCTCGTCCTACGCCGGACTGCTCGCCGAGGGAGGCGATGCCCCGGTCGCCGTCGAGGTCGGCGAGGACGAGCCGTGTGTTCTGAACTTCACCTCCGGCTCGACCGGTGCGCTCAAGGCCGCCGTGCAGACCTTCGGCAATCGGCTGGCCAACATGCGCAAGCTGCTGATGAGTGACGAGTCGAGGCCCGGCCCCGGTACCCGCTACCTCGCCTGCGGCCCCATCACCCACGCCACCGGCATGGGCCTGCTGGCCGGTGTGTTCGGCGGATCCACCACGCACATCCTGCCGGCCTGGAGCGCAGAGGCGTTCCTGGACACAGTGGAGAAGGAACGGATCACCACCACGTTCCTGGTGCCGGCCATGCTCAACATGGTGCTGTCCCAACCGGGCGCGGCTGAGCGAGACCTGTCCAGCCTCACCAGCGTCCGCATAGGCGGAGCGCCCATCTCGCCACAGCGGCTACGCGATGCTGTGGCACTGTTCGGGCCGGTGGTCGCCCAGGGGTACGGGCTCGGGGAGACCACCAGCGTCGTCGCCGGGCTGACGAGCCAGGACATCGCGCGCGCCGTCACCGACGATCCGGAACTGCTGCAGTCGTGCGGCCGTGCTTCGTACGACACCGAGATCCGCGTCGTGGACGAGAGCGGCCATGAGCGCGCGGCGCGCGAGGTCGGCGAGGTCATCGTGCGCGGCCCCGACTGCGTACGGGAGTACTGGCAGGACCCGGAGCTGTCCGCCGAGACCTTCCGTGACGGCTGGGTGCACACCGGTGACCTGGCTTGGATGCGCGAGGACGGCTATCTCTTCCTCGTCGACCGCAAGAAGGACATGATCATCTCGGGCGGCTTCAACATCTACTGCACCGAGGTCGAGGCCGCCCTTTACGAACACCCTGCCGTGCAGGAAGCCTGCGTCGTCGGCGTGCCCGACGAGCAGTGGGGCGAAGCCGTCAAAGCCGTGATCGTGCTCCACGGGCAGAGCGCGGTCACCGAGGACGAGCTGATCGCGTTCTGCGCCGAGCGCCTGGACCGCTTCAAGAAGCCCCGCTCGGTCGACTTCACCGGCGAACTGCCGCACAACCGCAACGGAAAGCTCGACCGCAGGGCCGTGCGCGAACCGTTCTGGGCCGGCGCCGCCCGCCGCGTCAACTGAAGCACCTTCCCGGAACGAGGAGAGAAACCATGACCTTTTCCCTGCGCCCCACCTACCAGGACGCGCGACTGGCCGGCTTTGTCGACAAGCTGCGCACCTATCTGGACGGCGAGTTGGCCGATTACGAACGCGAGCGGGGGATCACTCCGGCCACCCGTCTGACCCGCGCCGACCTCGAACCAGTCTGGCAGCGCAGCCGCGAGCTCGGCTTCTACGGCATCCATCTGCCCGAGGAGCACGGCGGGCAGAACCTGACGTACACCGAACTCGCCGCGCTCAAGGAGGAGATCGGAGCGAGCGGCCGGGTCCTGGGTCACAGCGTGCTCGGCGACATGGGCGGGCCGCTGCGGGCCGGCGACATCCTGCGCCATGCCACCGACCACCAGCTGAACACCTACTTCCTGCCCGTGGTGCGCGGCGAGCGTGCCTGCTGCTTCTCGCTCACCGAGACCGACGCCGGCTCCGATGTGCGCTCCATGCGCACCACCGCCGTCCGCGACGGGGACGACTACCTGCTGACCGGCCACAAGGTGTTCTCCTCGGCCGGACCGTTCGCCGACTTCGCCATCGTGGTGGCCCGCATGGCCGGCACCGGTGAACAGGAGGGCGAGAAGCCGAAGTTCTCCGCCTTCCTCGTCGATCTCGACAGCCCCGGCTGCCGCGTCGAGGACGGCGCCACCCCGATGTCCGGCGAGCACATCGAGAGCGACATCATCCTGGACAACTGCCGTGTGCCCGCCCGCAACCTGCTGGGCGAGGAGGGCAAGGGCATGCGCATCGCACTCGGCCGCGTCACCGTCAACCGGCTGCTGCACTGCCCCACCGCCCTGGGCGTCGCCCGCCGCGCCCTCGACCTGACCCTGGACCGCACCCGCACCCGCAAGGTCGCCGGCGGCCGGCCCCTGCTCGCCCTGCAGGCCATCCAGCACAAGGTCGCCGACATGGCCACCGAGTTCTACGCGGCGCGCTCCATGACCTACGCCGCGCTGGCAGCGCTGGACCGCGGCGAGGACGTGCGCACCGAAGCCTTCATGTGCAAGCTCTTCGTCGCCGAGTCCGCCTTCCGCATTCTCGACGAAGCCGTCCAGATCCACGGCAAGGAGGGTCTGACCCAGGGCAACGAGATCGAGTTCCTCTTCCGCAAGATCCGTATGTTCCGCATCCTGACCGGCACCTCGGAGATCCAGCGCAACGGCATAGCCCATGGCCTGGCTTTCCTCGGCTGAACCGGCGCGCCCGCCCGCCGTGCCGCGCCGGAAGACCAGGCGATGGACAACGCCGAGAGCAGCGTGACCACCGTCCTCTTCCCCCTCATGCGCGAGGCGACGGGCCTCACCTCCTCGGCGCTCGGCACCCTGGTGGCCGTCGCCAAGATTGTGAAAATGTTCGCGGGTATCCCGTGGGTGCTGCTGGCCCGCAGGTTCCGGCGCAAGGCCGTGCTCGCCGTGTGCTCCGGCTTCTGGGGCATCTGGATCATCCTGGCCGCGATGGCAGGCAGCTTCACACAGTTCGTAGTGCTCTACGGCATCGCGGCCGCCGGGTTCGCCGGGGCCGGACCCATCGCCCTGGAAATTCTCGGCGATCTCTACGCGGACAACCGCCGTGGTCGGGTGACGGGCCTGCTGTATGGCGGCGTCGCCCTCATCGCCGGGGTGAGCGCGCCCCTGTTCGGCCGCCTCTCCCATCCGGACAGCGGGTGGCGGTACGGCTATCTGGCCTCGGGTGTGATGTGCCTGATCGTGGGTGTGCTGATCCAGGTGTTCCTGGACGACCCGAGACCGGCCGCCCCCAGCCGCCCGCCGGCCCCGTGGCCATCGGGGCCCAGAAGAAGACAACCACCACCACGACCACGACGCGTACCGGGCAGCACAACCAGTCTCAGAAGAAGACGCAGACCCCGGACTATGGGGCAAGGGGGGCGTCAGGGCCTCGGTTGCCTGAGCCTCGTCCTCCAGGCGCCCCAGCCGAGCCTGAGTACCAGGAGTGGCATGAGGATCACGAGCGCGAGCCCGGCCAAGGCCAGAATGCCGTACATCACCCTGTTGCTCGTCACGGAGTGGGTGCTCGCCGTTTCGGGACGCCCCGGCTCGTAGTGGACGCGGATCGTGTCGCCGACATCGGCATCGCCGGCCTCCCGGAACTGGTAGACCGTCCCGGCGGCCGTGGTGAAACGAACTTCGATCCTCTTGCTGCGGCTTCCCTGGGGCTCGGTCACCTTGTCTTTCGCCAGGACGACCCCGTCGGCCGACAGTTCACGCGCGGCGACTGCGGAGGCGCCGTTCAGCCCGTCGAGTCCTGTACGGACGAACCCGTACCCGAGGACGACGAGCAACGCCACCGCAGTCGTCAGGGCCACCCCGCCCCCGACCTTCCCGGCGACGCGCGCCCACGCACCGAACCGGCGTAGCCACCGCCGCGCGCTCACCGTCTCCCACCTGTCCCATGAGCCATGGCCCCTCCTGCCAGAACTCGCACCGGGCGACCTTCGCCGCGAGTTTCTCCGAGGTGTCCTCCCCGTCGTACAGAGGTCTATCCGGGAAATCTTGTGCTCCCTGCGACCGGCTGTCTCACGTGACCATGTCCCTCGCCTGCGAATCGGAGAGCGTCAGGTGAGACAGCTGTCCTGTCTCACGGGATCTGTTCCGGATCTCAGTCGATCTGGTCCGATTCCTGTTCTCGGGACCAGGCACTGCCGCGGCTGGACCTGCTACTGGACCCGGTGGTCGGTCTCGAAGCCGAAGTGCAGGGCCGCGTGCTCGGAGGCGCCGTTCACGGGCAGGACGATGTCGGCGCTCACGATGGTGGCGTCGTGTAACCGGTCGAGGTGCACCTGGAAGACGAGCACGCACAGGGCCGCGGCGGTGCGGTCGGAGCCGGGCTGCGAGATCACCAGGTGGGAACCGAAGCCGATCAGCACCCGGACCAGGCAGGGGCGGCCCGCCGCGACCGCGTTGCAGAGGTCGCCCGCGATGACGTCGCCGGAGGCGAGCGGCTGACCGCGACCCGGGCGGCCAGGCTTCTCCATTCGTCGCCGGTCCGGTCAGACACCCCATTCCACCGGGCAATTGGCCCAACTCTCCGGTGCCGGAATGGCCTGGTCAGTGGAGCGCTTCGGACCGTACAGTCATGATCATGACTGAGGAAACCACCCCCGCCACCACTTTCCCGGCAGTGCTGACCCGCCACGCGGACGCTGAGACCTGCGCCGACCCGAGCAGTGTGATGACCCTGCTGGCCGACTCGGACGCAGCCGCCGCCGGCGGCGGCTTCACGAGCTACCGATCCACCTTCAGCGAGGGGGCCGTGGGGGCGCCGGCCCACTTCCACACCAGGGCGACGGAGCTGTTCTTCGTGATCAGCGGGTCCCTGCAGGTGCTGGTGGGAGACGAGGTCACCGTCCTGAACACGGGTGATTTCCTGGCGGTGCCGCCGCACACCCCACACGCCTTCGCGGCGGCGCCCGGCGCCGAGGCCGACGTCCTATTCGTGTTCACCCCGGGCATGGGCCGGTTCGACTATCTGCGCCTGCTCGGCCGGGTCATGCGCGGTGAGGCCGACCCGAAGGAGATCGCCGATTCCGCGGAACGCTTCGACAACCACTACGTCGACAGCCCGGTATGGCGTGCCGCTCTGGAACGCTCGGCATGATCGACTCCACGAGCCACATCCGCGTGGCCCGCCCCTCGCGGGACCTCGCCTCCGCGGAACGCTTCTACACGGACGGCCTCGGGCTCGAAGTCCTGTGGCGCACCACCGAACGCACGCCGGGCGAGCACGACCTCCTCATGGTCGGACCGCCCGGCGGGTCCTGGCACTTCGAGCTGACGTACGACCCCGAGCGTCCGCTGGAACCCACCCCGACCGTGGACGACCTGTTCGTGGTCTACCTGGGAGCCGCGGTGGACGAGGCCCTGATCGCCCGGCTGGTCGCTGCCGGCGGCACCCGGGTCCCCGCGCACAACCCGTACTGGGACGAGCACGGTGCGACGATCAGCGACCCGGACGGCTACCGCCTCGTCCTATGCACCCGCACCTGGGGCTAGTTCAACTGAGACGTGCGGCATTTCCCCACGGGGCCCTGAGCCCCTGCGGGCGGCAACAGCACGTTCGTCGCCACCGGCCCAGATCCAGTGAGATCGGTCGGCGATCCATGCGCCGCAGACCAGATCAATCCAGATTTCCCATTGCCCGGTGTCTCCGTTGATCTGGTCGTGGCTGGTCACAGCCAGGGGCTCGGACCAGATCAATTGCAACGGGACAGCTCGCCTCCCAGGGACGCGTCTGCCTGGGGAAGCGGTCTCTCGGACTCCCAGACATCCCAGATGATCCAGGCATTTCCGGCCCCAGTTCCCCGGTCATCTCCCAGGTCTCCCCCAGGGATCTGGGAGGTTGCGGAGGGTGAGGTCAGCCCGCGTCGAACCGGGCTTCCTCGAGGACCGCCGCGACGGCGCCGGCGTCCATGCCCTTGGCACGGCGGCGAACCACTCGCCTGCCGATGCGGGTAGGGTCGACCGGCTCGCGGGGCGCGGCAACGCGAGGGGCGAGCGGTCGGCGGGTACCGCCGTCGGGCGGCCACATCCTGGTCATCTTCGGCCTCGTACTCGTGGTGCGGATTCGGGAGCGGGGCGCCGCCAGAGCTCTGTACGGCGGCCCGCCGAATTGAGCCGAAGCACGATAGTTGCCACATAGGCAGGCTTGTTGTCACTGTGACTGAGTCAGCGAGCGTTTCACTTGGCCAGTTGAGCGCTGACGCCGGTTGAGGCGGCCAGGGACTGTCGGTGGCTGGTGGCAGGATCGCCGGTATGGTCTTCGTACGTGCTACACCGCCGCGGCCGGTCGACGCCACTGCAGTCTTTCCTGAGCTGACTCCGTTGGCGCGAGCTGCAATTCGGCTGCGCCTCGTGCCGGGTCGTACGCACGGCTGGGCGCCGTACGAGGATCAAGCCGCCGCGTTTGCCGCCGGTCACGTCGCCGGCCAGAACCCCGCGCAGCCAACCGCGGTCGAAGTCGGCAGCACCGACAATCTGCAGCTCTATGTCTGCCCGGCATCTCCGGAGCATCCGCACACCGACCTGATCCAGTGAGCTGTCGCTGAGCCCTCTTTCGCGAGGCCACACACACCGCAACAGCCCTGTGCGGGGCCCGGGTCCGGCCAGCCGCGCGGCGGTAAGTCCGCGCACGGCGCGATTTCGACGGGACGCTGCGGGAGTACGCCGCCGAGGCAGGGTGCGACCTCCCTCACCCGCCGTTCTCCGTCCCGAGCATGTACCACCAGGCCCTGCTCGAGCCAGGCGCCCGGATTATGGTCGGTGGCACTGACCACGTCTCGTTCGACGAATTCCTGGACCCGTAGGAGACCGCGTGGCCGCATCATGCCGCCGGCATCGAGGCCCTTCGCGCGTTCTACCGTGACGCCGAGCTCGCCGGTGCAGACGCGATGGCGCAGTCCCCCATGGCCGACGGGATGGCCGGCCTGCGTCGTGCCGTCGAGGACGCCGGCGACCCGGCGCTCTGCGCGGCCGCGCGTACCTGTGCGAAAGCGTCCGGCACCCTGGCGGAACTCCTCAAGCGGGCGATACACGAGCCCGTGATCCTCACGCGCCTGATGAACCATGTGATGTGGGATCAATGGGTCCGCACCGGTGGTGTACTCGTCGACGGACATGCCTCCCAGGGATCGCCCGATGCACCTTTGATGGCGGGCGCGGGTACCTGTGATGCAGGCGGCCACCACCGCGAAGACCTCAGGGCCACCATCGAATCAGGTCCAACACAGCCTTGGTCAGTTGCTGCTGTGTCCCGGGCCCGCCCTCGTCCCGGAGCCACCAAGTCGTTGCTCCCAACAGTGCGAACAGGCCGGCCCGGTCCGTCGTGGCGGTCAGGAGGTCGCGCAGGAGTGGGACGGAGCCGAAGGCTGTGCGGTGCCTTGGGCCGGCTGTGCGCAGGATGGTGACGCGGGCCGTCGTGCGGCGGGTCGGGTCGTCCAGGGTGGCGAGGTCGGTGTAGAGGCTGACTGTTTCCTCCGGCTCGAGGACGGCTAGTAGGTCGCACCAGGTGGTCCATTCGTCGCGCGCGGCCCCTTTGTGTGGAACCTGGCGAATCAGGTACTGCTGTGCGGCGTCCACTGCCTCACGACGCCGCTCGCCGGACAGCATGGGGATCAGGGCTGTGTACACCCCGCGGTAACCGGCCTTCCACGGCCACTCCGCTGCCGACCCTGCGGCGGAGTCGAGGTGAGGGGCGCGTTCCCGCGCCGGGAGGCGGGCGGCCAGTGCGGTCAGCACCTGGGCACGCTCGGCAACGCCCCGGTCAAGGCTGCCGTCGGTCATCGCGGCGAGGGCCCGCCTCAGTAGCTCCCCCGACAGCCTGGGCGCCAGGTGGACCAGGGACTTGGCCCGGGTATCGGGGTAGGGCGCGGCCAGAGCGTAGTCCAGTGCCTGCGGCAGCAGGCACTCGGGGAGCGCGGGGGCGAGGTGGGCCAGCCATCGCTCGCAGAAGGGGTCGCCCCATTCGATGGCGAAGAACGTGCGGAAGGTGACCAGCAGTTCGTCAGTGACGGCGGCGCGAGCAAGCGTCGGAAGGATTCCGAGCTTCCGTGGGGGGTCTGCGCCGATGTTGGCGGCCGAGATGCTCTCGTGGTCGTACGTGCGCAGAGCAGCGTCGACCGCGGCAGGCCGCTCGCCCGCGGGCAACCGCAGTGCCAGTACGGCCAGGACTTCGGCGCGTGTGTTCCCTTCAAGACGCTCCGCCACTGACCAGGCACGCTGCGCCTGAGTGGGCGTCAAATACGGTGCCAGCCAGTAGAGTTCGTCGCTGGTCCTGTGGGCGTCCAGCGCGCCCGACGAGTCCAGCGAGTCCAGCCAGGCCGGGATCCCCTCAGGGCCGCCCTCGCGGGCCAGGCGGGTGAAGAACTCAGGCATCGTCTCGGCGAAGTAGCCCCGATCGTCCTTCCAGCCAAGGGAGATCAATACCTGCAGCGAGGGTGCCAGCGTCTCCGCGGGCAGAACGGGCGCCAGCCTCTCCAGGGCCGCGGCCATCCATGCGGGGTGCCCAATGGACGCCACCGCCGCTTGCGCCGTCCGCGCGAGCGGCGGGGTCAGGATCGGAGTCAGGGCCGCCACCGCGCGCACTCGCTGGCGTTCGTGCTCGATGCCGGAAGCCGCCTCCAGCGCCTGCTGAGCCAGGCAGCTCGCTTCGGGCCCGGTGCCCGTGCCGAGCTCGGCGAGCGCGGTGAAGGCCTCGTCCTCCAACGGAAAGGACTGGCAGGCGCGCAGCGCCTGGAGCAGCCGCCGGTCGCTGAGGTGCGGCGCAAGGATGTCGGCGACCAGGAGGCGGGAATCCGGGCTCCAGGCCGTGCCGCGCAGCATCATGTCGAACGCGGTCTCGACACCGGCGTCGCCGAGATGGGGTGCGAGAAAGCGCAGTGCGGGGGCCTTGTCACGGGCGAGCTGCGTGTCGAGGCTCATGCTCCGGCACAGCCCGGAGACGGTCTCCACTTTCAGTGCCTCGTCCAGCCATTGGGCGAAGGGCGCCAGTGCTCGCTCGTTGCGCCACAACGGTTTCTTGATCCTCAGATGCTCCACCTCGGCCCGGATGCGCTCATCGCGTTCCTCGGCCGGCAGGCGCGGGGCCAAGGCGGCGATGACTGTGCCGCGTTCGTCGTCTGTGGCCGCGCGCAGGTCGTCGAGGAGTGCGCGGGCCTCATCGGCGTTCAGCAGAGGGGCGAGTGCGGCCAGGGCCGCCGCCGTCCTCTTGACCAACGGCAGCACTGCGGGCAAGAGTTCTTGTGCATTGCGTGCCGTGATTGCTTCGGCGAGCCGGACCCTGGCCTCGCGAACCATGTGGACCGGATCCGCGGCGAACGCGCACAGCTCGGCGATCCGGTCGGTGGGGGCACACCGCGCGAGCACCACCAGCGCGTCGTCGGCGTACTTGGGACTCATGCGCAGGACATCGATGACGGCATCGAAGGACTCCGGTGGCAGATGCGGCACCATGGCCTCGACGAGCCGGCATCGTTCGGGGCCGATGTCCACCTGGCGGGCCAGGGCCAGGACGCGCTCGGTGAGCTGCTCCGACGTGCCGGGCCCGACCAGCGTGACGGCCGCTCTCAGAATAGGTCCGCTCTGCCCGGACCAGGACGGCGCGGCAGGGTGTTGTCTCAGTGTGGCCAGTTCCTTGACAGGCAGTCGTTGGGCGAGAGCGACGAACAGCCTCGGGTGCTGCTCCGGCCTGGCGCCAGTGCAGACCGCCCGTATCGCCCGCTGCACCAGTGTCCGATCGTCCGGCAGCACGAGGACCAGTGCGTACAGCGCGGCGCTGCGCTCCTCCCCCTCCCGCAGCCCGGCGGCCAACGCCAGGGCCATACCGAACAGTTCACCGGGAAGCCGCGGCGCGAGCTGTGTCAGCGCTTCCGCCTTGCGCTGTTCGTCCGTCATCTGAGCGATCTGGGTCAGGGCCCGGGACGCGGACCACAGGCCACGGCGCACAAGCTCATCGAGCACGGCCGGCGGGCAGTTGGTCGACACCGCGGCGATGCTCGCCTTGATCAGCGCGTAGCGCACCAGTTGTGGCGTGGAGTCGGAGTGGCGGGCGGCACGCTCGACGTCGTTGAGGAACTGTTCGGTCGTGCCCGCCTGTTCGTGCGCTGCATACCAAAGGTGTGCCTCCCCTGTACCGCAGCGCAGCAGCGCGTGCAGGTCGGCAGTGCGGCCGGTGGCCAGCAGGTGGTGGGTGAGGTGACGCAGAGCATAGCCCCCGTACTCGTCTTCGCGCCCCGGATCGGCACCGAGCTCCGGCAGTCCCTCCGCCAGCCCGCCCCAGCGGCCGAAATAATGGTCGGCAATGCGGTCGTGGGCCTGTCGGCAGGCGTAAGCGGTCCTCTCGCGCAGCGCCCTGGCGGACGCGTCGCCCTCCTCGGGGACTGTGATCAGGTACTCGCGCAGGCTGCTGTGCGCCGGGCTGAACCGAGTGTGGGCCGTCGACGCCGTCGGGCTCTGTGCCGATGCGAACGGCCTCAGTCGTCCGGTGAGTTCGGAGACGGCGAAGGCGTGGTCCACGGCGGCCAGGGCAGCGAGCGTCGACGCGTCGGCGGGCTCTTCGAGGACGGCGAACGTCACCACCAGGCGCAGGCGGGCGTCGCCGTCCGCGCCGTCGCACCACTGCCGCACCTGTCTGGCGTAGTACTTGTCGAGGCCGATCGGCAGGTCGGGCAGTGCCGTGGCCAAGGAAGGCTGCCGCTCGATCGCGTCCAGCACGTAGCGTACGTAGATCCAGATGCCGCGGCTTCGGTCGAGGAGGGACGCGACGAATGCCTCCCCGGCGACGCCGACCTGGGCCAATTTGGTCGCGAGCGGCTGTTCGGCGACTGACTTCGTGAGGTGTCCGTGCAGGTCCGCCTGGTTCTCGCATTGCCCGCCGGTGAGAGAGCGGACGCGGGAGTCATCGGGCAGCAGTTCACAGTTGAGGCCTCCGGTGCGCACGGTGGCCACCACGTAAACGCCGTCGGGCAGTTGCCCGGGCAGTCCGAGCGGCAGGAATCCGGTGGAGTGCCCGACCGCCGCGTCCAGCGCGTCGACGACGAGGACGACGGGCGTGCGGGTCGCACCCGGCAAGCCTGCCTCCTCCCGGCCCCGGTCTGCGGCCGCTTGCGCAGCCCGGCGCAGCACCTTCGCCAGCCAGCCGACGGTGCGGCAGGACTGGGGAAGCAGGCCGCCCGGGGCCAGCTCGGACAAGCCCCAGACTTCGATGAGTTGGGCGGTGAGACTCGGTACAGCGACCTCGGTGCGGCCCGCGTCCGAGTCCAGCTGGGTGAAGTGGACCGGGTGGCCGCCCGTGCGGGCCAGCCACGCGGCGAACACGGACTTGCCGATGCCGGCGTCGCCTTCGATGACGAAATAGCCGCTGTCGTGTTCGCTGATGAACGCCTCGATCTCCTTTGCCAGCCAGCCGCGATGCCACACCATGCCCTGCAGCGCGCTGTCCATGAGGGTGTCGTGGGCCTGACGGGCGTCCCTCAGAGGCAGTCGGCGGTCGTCGACGTAGTAGGTGCCGACCACGGCGCCCGCGCTGTCCCTCGGGGCCGGCCGCAGACCGCCCACCGCGGTTCCGGCGCTCTCGCCGGCCGCGCTGTCCACGGCCGTGGGCCACAGGGGACTCGCCGAGGGGACGGAATCGCTGCCATCGACGGCCGCTTCCGGAATGTCCTCGCCCCGGGGCGAGCCCTCGCCATGCCGGCTCAACAGAGACACGAAAGCGGTGTCGGTGACGAAAGCGTTCGTCGGGCAGGCGTGCAGGCGCCGGTTGTCATACTCGGCGTCGTCACGCACGACCACTCCGACAAGGAAGCCATGGCAGAAGACGGCAGCGCCCGACACACCCGACCAGGCGCGTTCACCGGCACCTTCCGGACGTGGTCGGGGCGCGGCCGCCTGGTCCAGGACGAACGTGTCGGCCGGTCCCGTCGACAGGGGCGCAAGGACACCACGCAAGGTCTCCACTCCGCGCTCGTCGTCGGCGTACTCGGCGAGCTGCGGATAGCCGAGGCCCTCGTACGCCAGGGGACGTCTGCCTGTGGGGTGCCCCCAGCGCACGGGCTCGGCACCGGGCAGGTGTACGGCCTCCTCCAGCCACACCAGGGCAACGTCCGTGTCCGCCGGGCCGACCCAGCAGACTTCGCCGTCGCGCCAGACGGGTAGTGAGCGTCTGGGGTGGCCGATGCGTACGTCGATACGTGGATGCGCCCCGGCGGTCCCCGCGTCGGAGACACTGTGACGGGCAGTCAGGACCAGTTGCGGAGCGACGAGGTAACCCGAGCTGACGGAGCGCGTGCTCAGCGCGTCACCGGCCCGGATGTCCGCCAGCCGCCGAGGGTCCACCTCAGCGCTCCCACGGACGCGACTGCGGCCGGTTCACCTCGGCATTGCGCCCGCCCAGCGCTTCGTCCCGCACCTTGAGCTTCAGCGTCAGACGATGCGTGCGTGTGCTCGCGACGCCCCCGTCGACGCCCGCGGTGACCACACCGAAAGCGAGCTTGACCCCCGGCTTCACATCCTTGCGGAGCTCCAGCAACAGCTCCAGCTGAGCCTCCTCGATCTCGAACCGCAACTGCTGGTTCGCTCCGGCGTCCTGGGCGATGCCCAGTTCCGCCCGGAGTGCCTCGATGGCCCGCGCCAAACCGGTGCCCTCGACCTCAATGCCGTCAGCCCCGTATTCATCCGTCATGCGCAACCCTTGGCAACCCGATGGAGCACACGTACCCGGAACTCAGTGACATCGCCGTCACCTCTCCTAAATCCCTTGTACTGAAAGGCCCTTCAGCGAAATCAGCCTAGTATTGCAGTCGCGGCCCCGGGGATCGATGCCCCAGGGGCGAAGTCCGAGAAGCGGGCCATGCAGGAACGGACCGCATCCACCGGCTTTTGAACCGGATCGAGTGGGACGCCGACGAGGTTCTGGACGATGTGCGTGAGTACGTGGTCGAGCATCTCGGCGATCGGGGTGCGGTCCTGATCGTGTGGCGCCCAATGTTGAACATTTGAGTGGCTGGGAAGTGGATCGCTCGCTCGAGTGGTCGATTCGATGAGCCGCTGCGGTTCTACATCCAGTGCCGTTGCTGCTTCCGAGCGTCACAGTGCCGGAATGAGGCACCAGCCGAGGTGACAGTGCGTAAGATCAAAATTCCTGTAAGCGACATTCCAGTGGAAGGGGTAGGGCATGAGCGAGAAGGGTCAACCCGAAGGCACCGAGGCAAGCGCGCTCGCTTTGGAGTACAAGGACGGTCAGCCCGTGATCACCGTCAGCGGTGGAACAGCAATCCCGCCGAAGGTCACCGTGGTGGACGAGCAGGGGAACCCGGTCGCGCTCTACAGCGCGGAGGCGATCACGAAGCCGCAGGCACGAGCTGCCTTCACCGGCGCGGACCACGCCCTCATCTATGAGGCGGAGCACGGGCTGTTCGATGTCAGCTACGCGTCTGCCTGGACTCTGGGGCGCTAGGGCCTGCCTCTGGATGTGATCACGTTGCTGCGAGCAGGGGCCTGGTCGGTTCTCCATAGCGGGAGTGCCACTGCTGGGCTGTAGCGTCCGGCGCCATGACCAGTACGGAAGCGGAAACTGCCGCCCTTCGAGCCGCTGCCGAGGCCGGTGACGCCGATGCCGCGCGAGAGCTCGGCCGACTGCTGTGCCTGGTTCCCTTCGACGTTACCGAGGAGCCGAAGGAATTTTCCGACTTCGAACCTACGTGGCCCGCTGAGCAGTGGTTGCGGACGGCGCTGGATGCTCAGCCTGACGACGCGCTCGCCGCCGTCCTGCTGGCCGGACTGCTGATCGTGCAGATCGATCATTGGCAACTGCGGGTGGGGGCCGATCCGGAAGCCGACGAGGACGAGATCGAGGAGGCCAATACGCGCCGTACCGCCGAGGCGGAGGAACTGCACACGCGGGTAGCACGGCACGCTCATGGTGCGGCGGCCGGCACCCTGCGCCGCACCGCTCTCGCAGGCCGTGCGGCGCTGGCGGAACTCTCCGCCGAGGACGGACGGCAAACGGCGGCCGACTACGCCTGCTACGTTGTCGAGTTGGATTGGTGGAGCGGATCGGTCAACAGCACCGAGCGCCTCGTGGTCGCCGACCCCGAAGAGCTGCGCTGGGCGTGCGACAAATGGTTGGGGGCCCTGTACGGTGACGGACCGATACCTGCGGACTCCCTTACTCTCACAGTTTACGAACCGGGTGAGGAACCAAAACAGGTCGACCTCAGCGCACACTTCGACAAGACCGTAGGCCGGTCGAAGGCCTTTCCACGTCCGGTGGGTCGCAGTTGACTGCGCGTATGGCCGGCCCGATCCGCTGGTGCTGTGACCGCACAGGCGCGCCGGGCTGGCGGTCGTGGCGGGCGGACGTCCTCTCAAGACCGCTGCCTGAGCCGACTGGCGACCCGATGAGGTCACCGCATCAGCGGTCGAGCGGGGACGGAGAAGTGACGGACAGGTGGTCCTGGTGCCGGATGGAGCCTCGACGCCGCGCGTGGCGGATCTTCAACCGTCCGAACCCCACGGTTCCAGAGATCCGGATCCTCGGCCCGCCGGGGCGGGAGCGCCGCCGGGCCTTGTAGAGCGAGTCCTTCCACCCGGCGCGCAGATCCTCGACGTCGACGATGGCGTCGCGAGGCACCGTGATCTTGGCCCTGCCGGTGCCGAGTTGCAACTCGATGTCGACTACTGGATGCTCGATGACCGCCCGGGACAGGTCCAGGTGCACCCTTCCGAATGCGGACTCGGCCTTGAGGATCCGAGGTACCCGCCATGCGTCGCGCCGCCGGATCCGTCCACCGGCGGCGGCAATCGTGGCCGTGGTGCCCGCATTCTCCTCCGGGAGCGAGGCCAGAGGCGACGCGGCCTCGCTGCGTGTCCTGGCGGTGAGCACCTGGTGGAGGCGTTCGTCCAACTCCCCGTGCGAGATGTGCCCTTCGGCGTACGCCTCCTGCAGGCGCTGCACGGCCGTGTCTCGGTCGTCTTCGCCGATCAGCGACGGCGGGCCTTCCGGCAGAGAGGTCACCGTCTCACTCCAGTGCCGTGCCGACGACGTGAACACGCCAGACAGGCGCGCTTTTCCGGACTAAGAGGCCGCGAGAATAGGCGAATTGGCTACGTGCGTGACCTCTGCGGCGCTGACGGTTGACTTGGAGTGCACTCCAAATGCTGGAATCTCCGAGCCGACTTCACGACACGAGCTTTGGGGCTGCACATGACGGACTCTCCTGTCGCACTAATTACCGGTGGCGGTAGCGGGATCGGGGCCGCGACGGCTCGGCAACTGCTGAAGCACGGATACCGCGTGACGGTCACTGGCCGGAGCGAGGACCGGCTACATCGATTCGCTGCCGAGCTTGGATCCCCGGACGGTTTGCTGGTGATGCAGGGAAGCGCCGCCGAACACGAGGCCGTTCGCACAGCGGTCGAGATGACGGTGACGACGTTCGGGCGGCTCGACGTCGTTGTCGCCAACGCGGGCTACGCAACCTTCGACGACTTGACCGACGGTGACCCCACCGGCTGGCACGACATGGTATTGACCAACGTTCTCGGCCCCGCGTTGCTCATCAATGCCGCACTACCCGCGCTACGCGTAAGCAAGGGCCGGATCGTACTTGTTGGTAGCGTGGCCGGCCACATCTACACGCCGGGCAACATCTATGGCGCGACGAAGTGGGCCGTCACCGGCATCGCGGAGAACACCAGGAGAATGGTGACCGCCGATGGCATCGGCGTCACCCTCGTCTCGCCGGGAGCGACGAGGACGAACTTCTTCGACAACGCCCCCGGCGGGCTGCCGGATCGCGACTTCCTCTCCGCGGATCAGTTGGGTAAGACGATCGTGTGGGCCATCGAGCAGCCGAGCGGTGTCGATATCAACACGGTAATCGTCAGGCCGATCGGCCAGCCTGTGTAAGCGCGGTTCACGGTCTGCGTTGAGGGCGGGTCTGCCAGCGGTGCGTCGTCCACGCACGGCGGATGAGGCTACGGATGATGGTGATCGTGTCGGTGAGGTCGAAGAAGGCTTCGATGACGCTGCCTCGTCGTTCGTGGCAGCGAGTGAGTCGGTGGAGGCGTTCTGCCAGGCGTGGGTGCGTTCGATATGCCATCGCAAGGTGGCCCGGACCGGCGCCTTGGTCCCCTTGTGGGCGATCTGACCATGCAGTCCCCGCTCGCCGAGCACAGCGCGCGACGTGGCCGAGTCATAACCGGCGTCGAGGTGCACGGTGATCTCGTCGGGTAGCGGCCCAAGTTCGGCCAGAAGATCGATTGTTGGGGCCAGAAGCGGCGAGTCGTGGCAGTTGGCACCGGCCAGGACACGCCCAAGGGGGATGCCGTAGCGATCGGTCATGCCCGAACGCTTCACGCCCTGCTTGCCCCGGTCGACCGGTGAGCGTCCGGCCGCTTCCCCGCCGCCGGGGGCCTTGGTGATGGCTCCGTCCACGGCGATCCGATCGAGGACGAGACCGACGACGCGGTCATAGGCATCGAGCGCGATCTGCTTCAGCTGGGCGAACAATCCCAGGCGTATCCACTCGTCGCGGCGATTGCGGATCGTGGTGGCCGAGCAGGTGGAGTCCGCGATCGCCTCGTAGGAGCGGCCAAAGCGAAGGACTTGCAGCAGCTTGTCGAACACGATCCTGTCGCTGATCCGGCGTCGGTGGCAGCCCAATGGGTGGGCCGGATCGAACTCGGGCCGCTACGGCAGCAGGGCAGTGAGTTGGTCCCATGGCGGTTCGGTCAGCCATGATGGCAGCGCAGGCACAGGTCTCCCGTGATCACAGAGCGTTCACAACTCCATGATCACGGAACCTGTGCCTGCCTCGTCTGGCAGCCGGCCCCCGCCCACCGCCTATATGCGCGGCCTCTGAGAAACCGACCATGAGGCGGCCGTCCTCGGTACGCGGGGCAAGCGGACGTGAAGGTGCTCGGCCCCGACATCGTGGCCGCGTTCGCGCAGGGCTCGGGCAAGGATTTCGATGAGGCTGCCGGCCCTTAACCGGATCAGGACCCCCGGAAAGGGCAAGCCCGGATCATCGACGGGGCATGACAGACGGCCACGGGCGGCGATCTGCGCTTCCCGGGGGCGCTGGGGGAACAACTGCCCGGGTCGGGCCTCGTCGGACGCTGCCTCGCCGGTTTCCCGCGGCCGGTCCGGGCGAACAGAGCCTGATCCACGGGCAGGTCAACGGAGGGAAGACGGGTCCGGCGGACACGGTGGGAATGACGTTCCGCTCGGCCCGGACCAGGTCGCGGTGGGCATCCGCCAATGTCGCGCGGGTGCGTCGAGGAGAACGCCGTCGCGCCGCCGGTCGGGAGAGAGTGACGCTCGCTGCGAGAGTGGAGGCGCTGCCGCGATCACCCAGGGTCGGCAGATATATTTCGTAGCTCGATATATGCTCGCCTCATGACAAGGCAGAACCCGTCCTTGACGGAACCGCAGTACTTCATCCTTGCTGCGCTCATGGACGGACCGTTGCACGGTTACGGCATCATCAAGGCTGCCGAGCAGGCCACCGACGGGCGGCTCCGGATCGCGGTCGGCACTCTCTACGGCGCGCTGGAGCGGTTGGAACGGGCCGGGCTGGTGGCCGCCGGCCATGAGGAGATCGTGGACGGGCGGGCGCGGCGCTACTACCGGCTCACGGAGGACGGCACCGAAGCGCTCGGCCGGGAAGCGCTGCGGATGCAGCAGGCGGCGGCCGTCGTCATCGGACGCTCGCGGGATGTCGGAACGGCCCCGGCATGAACCGTTTGCTGCTTGCGGCCTATCCCGAGCCCTACCGTTCCCGGCAGGGTGAGGAGTTGCTGGCCTGTCTGGCCGAGGCGTATCCCGGCCGTTCCTGGCCCCCGCCGCGGGAGGTCGTCGCCTTGGCGCGTGCCGGGGTGCAGGCCCGCGCCCGTGCCGTCGTCGACGACACGGCCCGGCCGTGGTGGCTGGACGGCATCCATCTGACCGCTCTCGTCCTTGCCGCGCTGGCGCTGGTGCCGTACCTGCAGGATGTGTGGCACTGGGGACTGCGCATCGATCCCGGCCGGCATGCCATCGCCTTCCACTTCTCCGGCTGGTACCCGTGGGCGCAAGGTCCCGGCACGCGGACACGGCTCCTGCCCTACGGGCTGCTTCCGCTGGTCTGCCTGATCGCCCTGCTGCGCGGCAAGCCGTGGATCGCCCTGCCGGCCGCAGCAGCGATGATCTACGTCGGTGCCACGTTCAACAGCAATACGTTCTTCGGCGACGAGGGCAAGGCGGGCCTGGGCTACTACGGGCTGGGCGCCCCGATAACGGCCCGTGACCTGGTGCTGTCGGGGGCACTGTGCACCGCGTGCGCCGTGCTGGCGGTCTGCCGTCCCGGCCGGCTGCGGCGCCACTCGTACCGCTGGCTGGTGCCCGTCGTGCTCGCCATGTTCGTGGCCGGGGGCCTGCACATCATCTCCATCAGTCCGGCCTTTCAACGCGGCCTGTTCGCACTCGAAGTCGCTGCGCTGATCGCCGCGTGGGCGGCGACGGCCGCCACCGGAGATTACCGGTGGCTGATCCCCGTCGCGGCGGTCGCGTTCATCCGCACGCAGGCGATCGTCATCCAGCCGAACGGGTTCATGCAGTCCCTGCCGGACCTGGTCGTTTTCCTCCTCCTGATCGCGCCCCTCCCGGTCCTGGCGATCGCCGCCCAGCGCAGGCAGAGCCGGGCGCTCCTCGAATAGGAGCAGATCCCCGGTGGGCCGAGACGGCCTGTCGGCCCATTGCGTGCCAGAGGAGGCACGTGAGCGAACTGTTGCCGAAGGACATAGAGAGAAAACGATGACTCAGCAAGATCCCTCGCCCCTGTCCACGCACCCGGACACCCCCGGCCAGGTCCCGGGAGCCACGGCCGAACGCAGCCCTTCGCGGACGATACGGCCACGGATCTCAGCTCTGCTGTGCCTCGTGGGGTTCCTGGCGGTCTACCTGATCGCTGTCTGCACCCCGTTCGGACAACGGGCGGAAAATGCCCTGTTCCACAGCAACGGCGCCACCCCGGCATGGATCTACGACTGGTCTGGGACGGCTTACGATTCGCCGGCCCTGCCGCCGCTGGACGACACTGCCATGCCCACCCTGGTCGTGGGCATGGCGGTCATCGTGGCCGTCACCCTGGTCCGGAGGCGCTGGTGGCAAGGCTGCGCGGCGGCCGGAGTCGTCATGGCCACGCTCGGGGTCACGGAGGCGCTCAGCAAGGTGATCCTGCCCCGCCCCGACCTGGTCGGAGCGCACGTCAGCCTCATCGAGCCGAGCTTCCCCAGCGGGCACGTGGCCATCCCCGCCGGGCTGGCCCTCGGCGCCGTCCTCGTCGCTTCCCCCCGCATCCGCCCCTACGTCACCGCGGCCGGCATGCTGTGGCTCGCTTTCACCGCCGGCGCCGTCCAGGCCACCTACCACCACCGGCCCAGCGACGTACTGGGCTCCACACTGCTGGCCTGCGCCTGCTACGGCCTCGCGGCCCGGTTGCTGCCACCGGCCGGCGCACCAGGCGTCACGCGGCGCCCTCGTGCGCTGCCGGCGGTCGCCCTGGCACTGTCAGCGGCCGGCGCGCTCGTCGCCGGCGCGCGGGACGACTCCGTCACACAATCGCTGGTCTTCGCCGCAGCGGCCTTCCTGTGCGCGGCCCTGTTCTGGTTCACCACAGCGCAGGGGCCCGCACACACCGCACGCCGCACACGACCCGCACCGGGGTGACCACCCGGTCGGCTCCGGGCGGGAACCGGCGCATCCCGGCGAAGCGGCGGTCCGACACCACCGCCCGGTCGTAGAAGCCGTCGGCGCCCGAGCGGGGATGCGCTCCCGCCCGGCGTGTCCCTCGTGGTCCGGTCAGCAGGCCTTTCCGGGCCAAGGCATGTGAGGGCTTCTCCGCCTGTTCCCAGGAGTGATCCACTGGGGAGGGCCTAAGGGCGTGCGTCGTCACCACCGAGGTGACCCTCTGCCGGGGCCACGACGCAGCCCTGGCGATCTCGGCAGAGAATGCAGTTGTCCTCCACGTGGTTTCCATGAACGATCCGGGTGTGACCACGTTGTTTCTGACGATCGGCCTGCCGGGGGCCGGTAAGACCACAAGGGCTCGGCAGCTGGCCAAGGAGCACAACGCGCTTCGGCTGACGCCTGATGAGTGGATGATTCCTCTGTTCGGCGAGCCGGAGGCGGACGGGAAGCGCGATGTCCTGGAAGGACGGCTGCTCTCGCTGGCCCTGGACACGCTGCGGCTTGGAACAAACGTGGTCCTGGATTTCGGATGCTGGTCTCGTGACGAGAGGTCCGCGATCCGCTGGTTGGTGGAGTCCGTAGGCGCGTCCTGCCACCTCGTGTACGTGCCGGTGGACCATGAGACCCAATGCGCTCGGATCGCCCATCGCCAGTCGACCACTCCGGATCAGACCTTTCCGATGAACGTGGCGGACCTCGTGCGCTGGAGGACGCTGTTCCAGGAGCCCAACGCCGCGGAACTCGGCGGGCGCGAAATCGGCAGTCCGCCTCCTGGTTGGCCGGACTGGCCCGAGTGGGCCGCCGATCGTTGGCCGTCTTTCACGTGACTGTCCGGCCCCACCCTGGTCAGGCCCCATCCGGGAGCGTGATCGACCGGGTACTCGCATGCTGAAATCGCTTCCCCTGTCATGTGGTCGAGCCGGAGTGATGTGCCGGTGGGTCGGTGAAGAGGGGCATGCCGAAGTCGACCAACTGGGGGCGGCCATCGGTGGAGGTCCGGTTGAGGGTGGTGAGCTTGGCCAAGGCGGCGTTGAGGCTGACCTGGAGTCCTTCGACCTCGCCGAGTCAGCTGTTGGCGCGGGCCTCGGTGATGCGCTCACGCAGGTTGCGGATGTTCTCGATGGGGCGGGGCCGCTGATGCGGATCGAGCTGGAGCACGAGGCAGCGGATGCAGGCTTCTCTGAACTTGGGGGCCGTTCCGTCCCCAAGCCTCTGATCTGCAGCTCTCTGAAACCGAATTGGTGATGCCAGAGGAATCACAGCGAGACGTTCCGGAGAGCGAGAGCCGCTCCGCCTGCCGCCTCAGTATTGTGACTTCGCATGACCGACACCGAGATCGAGATCACCGCAGACCTGGTTCGCGACCTGCTGCAGGAGCAACATCCAGACCTTGCGGGGCTGGCCATCCGGGAGGTGGCGGGCGGCTGGGGCAACCAAATGTGGCGTCTCGGGGACGAGCTGGCCGTGCGCATGCAGCGCATGGACCCCACTCCGGAGCTCCAGCTCAACGAGCGGCGGTGGCTACCGGTGCTGGCCCCGCGCCTGCCACTCCCGGTGCCGGTCCCGGTGCGGCTCGGCGAACCGTCCGAGCGCTTCCCCAAGCACTGGACCGTGATGACGTGGGTTCCCGGCGAGCCGCTGGACCACGGCACGATCAGCCGCGGCGCCCACGCGGCCGACACGCTGGCGGGCTTCCTCCGGGCGCTCCATGTGGAGGCGCCCGCCGAGGCGCCGATCTCTACGGACTTCGGTGCCCATCCCAGGAACTGTACGGACGGCTTCGAGAACTTCTTCCAGGCCGTTGTCCCCGACGACATCGCTGCTGACGTCCGGGCCGTCTGGGACGACGCCGTTGCAGCCGACGCGTGGGAGGGCCCGCCGGTGTGGGTGCACGGCGACCTCCATCCCGCGAACGTCGTCGTCTCGGACGGAACGCTCTCGGGCATCGTCGACTTCGGTGCCATGTTCGCCGGCGACCCGGCGTGGGACCTCGCCGCCGCATGGGTGCTGCTACCCGCGGGCACGGCCTCACGGTTCTTCGACATGTACGCGCATGCAGACGAGGCGGCGATCCGGCGCGCCCGCGGGCTGGCCGCTATGAAGAGCCTCTTCCTGATGCTCATGGGGCAGAACGGAGACCGGGGTCTTCCCGGCGGCAAGCCGCACTGGGGACCTGCAGGCCGGGCGGCACTGGATCGTGTTCTGAAGGGCGTTTGAGGCACGCTTCTTTAAACCTGTTCTCGATCTTGGTTGAGGGCCATGCGGCAGCCGACCGTCGTGGGTTCATCGATCACCACGCGTACTGGGGATGCCAAGGTCCACGGCCGTATGCTGCCCCTGGCCCCGATCGAGCCGGCGGAGCTTCTCCTCGGCGCCAGCCAGGCTGACCTGGAGACCTTCGGCCTCGCCGAGCCAGCCTTCCGTCTTGGCTTCGGCGATGCGGGCGATCAAGTTGTCGCGGATCTCGACAGGCCGTGCCCGTTGGGCCGGGTCAGGTCGGAGGAGCGAGCATCTGACGCAAGCTTCTCTGAACTACGATTTGCGAGAGTCCGGGCCGACGCCATGCAGTTGTCGGCCCGTCACGATGATTGTCCCCGCTCCTGTCGCCCGGCGGGCCTGTTCAGCCGACACACGTGTTGATGTAGAGGTTCGTCATCGCCAGACCGACATGCCCGGTCATACTCCGATGAAGCTCACTGTCTCTGTCATGTCGGCCCGCCCGGTACGCAGCCGTGGCACGCCTTCCTTCTCGAATCCCACCGAGACACCGCAGAACAGTACGAGCCCGTCATCGGCTCCGACTATCTGGCTGACAGTCTTGCGATACATCGTCCACATCACTTGGGGGCAGCTGTGCAGCCCTTCCGCCCTCAGCAACAGCATGACCGTCTGCAAGTACATCCCCGCGTCCCCCCACTGTCCGGGCCCCATCGTCCGGTCGAGGTAGCAGAACAATACGACCGGCGCCCCAAACGCGTCCGAGTTCAAGGCGGCGATCTTCATGGGCCTGTCGGGGTCGTCGCGCTCGATTCCCAGCGCTTTGTACCGCTGGGCAGCCGCGGCGGAAAAGCGGTCCAGATACGGCGAGGTCAGTTCGGCCGGGTACATCGGATACTCCCGCTCATCACCCGGGTCTCCCGCCAGCGCCCTGGCCGTCGCGCGCCTCTTCAGTTCGGCCAAGGGCCCACCGGTCACGACATACACATGCCACGGCTGGAGGTTCCCGCTCGACGGAGCCTGCGTCGCTGCAGCCAGCACTCGTTGGAGAATCTCTTTGGATACCGGCTCATCGCTGAACGCCCGCACAGCCCGGCGACTGTCCACGGCTTCATACACATCCACGGCTTCTCGTCCTCTCACTCAACGACAACCACCTCTCTACCGTCTTCAGCACGCAGCAGATGATCCGGATCGCATTTCGATCTGCGGCAGGTGGCAGCGCTGTCCCCCGGTCTGTCGATTCGATCGACCTTCGCATGTTCCACGAGGCGGTGGAACAGTTCATCAGTGATCGGGCGAATCATGGAGCAGGCTCCCCAACTTCACTGGTGCGCGTGGTGATCTGGGCAAAGGTGGGCATCCCGAGGTCGGTGGCAGTGCCGCGCCGAGTCTGCTCGGCGTCAAGCTGGGCGAGCTTGTCATCGGCGCCGGCCAGGCTGACCCGCAGTCCCTCGACCTCGCCGAGCCAGCCTTCCCGTTCCGCCTCCGAAATGCGGGCGATCAGGTTGTCGCGGATGTCAGCCAGCCGTGCCCTCCGGGCCGGATCCGGTCGAAGGAGTGAGCATCTGACACAAGCGTGCTCATGGATACAAGCGGTTCCGAAGGCGCGTGCGCAGGTGCCGATGGACACCTTCCGTTTCTCGAAATGGGCGATGCAGGCGTCCCACTCTTCCTCAGTAGGGGTTCGGTACTCTTCGCCGGGACGAGAGGCTCGGCGGCGGGCGATGAACGCGCGGTGGGCCTCGATCGTCTCGACTGGATAGACCGCTTTGCACCCAATTGTCGTGTCGATGCTCCTGTGCCCGCAGATCACCTGGGCGATGTGCGGTGGCAGGCCGTTCATAATGGCATCGGTGACGAAGATTCGCCGGAAGTCGTGGGGCGAGAAGGTGAGCGGCTCGCCTCCGGCGTTGGTCAGGCTGGTGGCGGCCAAGGCATTGATCAGAAGTTTTCGGATCGCGGTCGGCGTGAATGCGCGGTGTTCGGAGCCGATCTCGCGCTGGAACAGCAGCGGCATCGGTGGGCGTCCAGACTGGCGAAGTCCAGCGACGGCTACTGCTCACGCCTGTAGTCCACGATCAGATCGCGGACCGGCTGGGACTGGATCCGGTAGCGGTCCACCAGTTCCTCGATGCTCAACTGGCCCAGGGCAAGACCGAATGCCCGGATCGTTGCCGGGGCGTCTTCGGAGAAGATTCCCAGGGCCCGCAGCCGCAGATAGAAGTCGACCTTTTTCTGCCCGCCGCGGGCATGCACCCGGCGCTGGACGTCGACCAGTTCCACGCAGTCACCGACCATGATGTCGCGGATCAGTCCGCCCTTGCAGGCCAGCAGGGCCTCCAGCAGGGTGCCGGTCCTCGACACGTGGTCACGACCAGGGTGGGCAGGGTCGAGGGCGATGCCGGCCTGCCGGAGATGGCGGCCTGGCCGGGTTCGGCGTGATCGGCGCCGCCTGCCCGTGTCTGGGCTCCGCGGTCCGGGCGTTGCGTGCGACGGGGAGTTACGAGGAAGCCGTACGGGCCGCGATCGGCCTCGGCGGGGACACGGACACCGTGGCGGCGGTCGTCGGAGGGCTCGCGGGGGGCTTGGTACGGGCTGGACGCGGTCCCCTGCCGCTGGACCGGGCCGCTGCGTGTTCCGCTGTCCGGCTTCGGGGCCCGGGTGCTGCGGCTGCCGGAGCTGCTCCACTCCGCGCTCCCGACGTGTCGTCCGGCAGTGAGCGCGGACTGCGGTGGAGGCTTCGGACGTCGGCGCGATCCGGGCCGGGCTCCCCTGCCCGCCGGTCTCCGGCGGCCCGGCGGCGGACCGGAACAGGCCGCCGCCCGGCTCGGAGTGCGCCATGCGGACCGGGATCACATGGTGCGCCTCGGCTGGGTCCGCTCCCCGCAGTCGATCGAAGTCCGCTTCGGCACCTCGCGGGCCGGGGTCGTCGACGTCGCGCTCCACACCACGCGTCCGTCGACTCGGTCATCCCCGCACACACCGAGGTCGACTGGGAGCAGCTGCACGCGGTCGAGAAAGGCCGACGCTCCCCGCTCGCCTCCCTTCGTCCGGCACCGGAGGCAGCACCGGTCTGAACCGGCAATCACCGGCGCAGCGGTGCGATCCCGCCTCTGCCCGGGAGGGGCGGATGAGGAGGGACCTTTCTCTTGCAGAGACACCTCATGCGGCTAAGACGTCAAGGTGGACGAGCACAGCCCTGCCGCCGATAGTCGGATGCGGGGCTGGTGAGCGTGACCGTATCCTCACGCGGTGGCCAGCTTTGAGACTCATCGTCGATGCGTGCACGACACAAGCCAACCCGTTCGTGCTCGTCATGCCGCGTTCCGGACGTGTGTCGCCGCTTTCGCCCCATATGGTTTTCGCGCCACGTATCACCACCTATGTCGCAGCGCACGAATTCCTGCTGATCTGGAGAAGGACCCGGCCTCGCTGGTCCGCGCGGTGGAGGAGCTTCACACGGCCCGCCGGCATTGGCTGGCGGGCGAGGCCGCGTTCGTGGCTCGCCGTCGACAGGAGAAGGCCACTGGACTTCGCCATCCCAGGAGCGATGGCAGCTGGTGGGACCAGGGGCGCGGTCCACAAGGGAGCCTGGTCTACTGTCCCGATCCGGAATTCCACCCCACCGAACCGCTCCCGGAAGTAGTGGAACGCATACTCCGTTCCGTCATCCCGCCCACAGCAGCGTCCTCGTTGTGCCGTGCCTGCGGTACAGACAAGGGGACGACTCGTTGGAGGTCCGGGCACTTCCTGCACCGGCTATGCGCACGATGCGGGGTGAGTCTCAGCGCGCAACCCACCGCCGCCGACCCTAAAGTTCTTCTGGCTCGAGCCGAGCGTTGGAATGAGATTTGGAGGCGCGCAGCCTGAGCAAGATCACTGCGTCGCCGCCGCCCCTGCCCGGGAAGCGACGGGGAACGCTGTGGCCTCATCGAACTGCAGCGGTGCAATAGGCAGTGGTGGAGCCGGCCAAGCATGCGGTTGAAGAGGTGTCGCAGAGCCTGGGCATGCCAGTCTCCGTTCTCGCGTCGCTGCCGGTAGTGGGCATTGGCGCCCTTGGAATGAGTGAGGGTGGCCAGGCCGAGGGGGAAAGGTGCTTGTCATGCCGCTGAAAGCTTTTGCGCGTGCCGCCGTCCGGATGATGAGGTGGCATGGTGATCAACCACGATGAGGCGGCGGCTGTGCGCCCGTTGACACTGGCTTGGGTGAGCCGACACCTGGAGGTCGGCGAACGGATCGTCAGAACCGAGGCCCTGCAGGGCGGCATCACTGCCGAAATGCGGAGGCTGACCATCGGCACGCGGGACGGACGCACCCGTGACCTGGTGCTGCGCACCTTCGTCGACCCGTTCTATGTAGAGCGCGCCGAGGACTGGCTGAACAGGGAGGCCGGCACCCTGACCCTGCTCGCGGGGACCGGCGTGCCGGCTCCTGGACTGGTCGTGGTTGATCCGACCGCCGCGCATTGCGAGTATCCGTCGCTCCTTATGACACATCTGCCGGGCCGGACAGTTCTTGACGATGAGGGATTGGAGACGCGCGTTCCTCTGCTGGCCCGTCAACTCGTGGCGATCCATACGTTGCGACCCGCCGAGCAGCCCCGGGAGTATGAGACGTTGACGACCGCCGACACCGTCGTGGTTCCGAAGGGCGCCGACGCGGCGGCATGGGCCGCGGCAATCGACGTGATCCGTAAGCCGGCGCCACCCTATGAAGGGCGATTCCTGCACCGGGACTTCCACCCCGGCAACGTGCTGTTCGACGTGCCGCCTTCAACGCCGGCGGGTGTCCGGATCAGCGGCGTCGTCGACTGGGCACAGCCCTCCTGGGGCCCGGCGGATCTCGATGCGGCGCACTGCTCCACCAATCTCGCGCTGCTGCACGGCCCGGCGTGGGGTCTGCGGTTCGCTGAGGCGTATGAGGAGGCCGGCGGGGTGCTGGCCGCGGTCGCGAGCGAGCGGCTGTACTGGCGGGTGCGGGACGGGCTGGCGTTCTCAGAAGACGTGCAGTTGGTGGCGCAGTCATGGCGGGAGGCAGGGAGGGCAGAGCTGACGACGCGAGCCGTGGAGGAGCGTCTGGATGCCTATATCACCGCCCTGTTGGACGCGCCGGGCTGAGCCAAGGCGGTCCGGGGCGCGGTGCCGAGAGCCGGCAAGCTCTTTCACGGAATGTGTGCCAGAACCGTTTCTGGTGAACATCCGCAGCGGCGAGGATCACCAACTGCTGCTGAAACTCATCAACAAACGCTGTCCCTGAACGTGAACGAAGCCAAGCGGTACGAACCGCACCGCTATCAGGTGACGTACCAGGGACCAGAGCAGGACGCCGTGAAGAAGCGCAAGAAGGAACTCGTCCTTCGGCAGCAGGGACTCTGCCATGCGGCGGCCGCACGCCGCGGTGCTTCCACCAGGTGATCGCCGCTGCTGCAGCGCAATCAGGGGACGTGACCGCTGACGTCGGTGGCGGGGTTCGGCCGGGTGTCTGGAAGTGTCCGTCAGTGTGTTGACCTGGGTTGGGACTGTCCCGGACGGTCCCGGACGCCTTGATCCGTTGTGCGGGGGCAGGTGGCCCGCGACGCTTCTCGTACCGCTCCGCAGCCGTCCGACGGCGCCCGGTGCGAGGGCTTCCTCCAGCAGTCCAGGACTGCGGAGCGAAGCCGGAACTCGAAGCTCTGGCGGATTCGACCGCCCGGCGCCCCACCTGCCTTGTATCAGGAGGAATCCCATGAACGTCCCTTTGCGTAAGGCCGGTTCCCACCGGGGAAGAGGGGCTGGCCGGTGGCCGGCTCGTGAGCCCCGCCGCTGGCCGGTTCCCTTGCGGATGGCTCTGGTGGCCGTCATCGCCGCGGTCGGCTTCGCCTTGGTCGGGCCGGCGGCGACGGCTTCGGCGGCCCCGCCCCCGCCCGACCCGGCAGCCGGCTCCCCCGCGAACGAACCCGGCCGGTGGGACAAGCTGTCGTGGAGCATGTACGGCTGGGCCCACCACTCGCTGGACCCCAACGACCCGTACTACCAGGTGAAGCTGCCCGTGCAGCACATCATCAAGTGGCAGTTCAAGCGGGCAGCGGGCGGCGGCACGACCTTCTCGCCAAGGACTGACGGGCCGGACATCGCAGAGACCATCGCCAACTATTACCAAGAGTCTCGCCAGACCGTGAAGGGCCTCACGAAGCAGGTCGCCAAGGCCGAGAAGAAGGTCCGGAAGGCCGAGAAGCGGGTCGCCGCGGCCAAGACCCCGGCCAAGCTCGAACAGGCCAAGGAGAAGCTGCGGAAGTCGGTCAAGCAGTACAAGTACGTGTCGGGCAAGCTCCGCGACGCGAAGAAGGCGCAGCCGGAGACCACCGCTACGCAGGTCGAGCGCCTCGACAAGCAGGTCCGCAAACTCGAGAACAAGATCCGCAGACTCCAACGCAGGGCAGCCGATCCGCGGCAGACCAGGACCAAGGACGGGCGCGCTCTGGTGAAGCAGCAGATCCACGACACCCGGACGGCACTGTCACAGGCCCAGGCCGAACGCGACCGGCTCCGCGGCCCGGACGACGACGACGGCACCGGCGGGACGCGTACAACACCGCGCGACCCGAAGCAGCCTCCCAAGGGACCGGTCTCCACCGGCCCGACGGCCACCTCGACCACCTCGAAGGGAACCACGGGGGCCAAGGGGAACAAGGGCACCACCGCCACCGGCCCCACGACCACACCGAAGAAAACCCGCAGCACCACCGCCACCGGACCCACGGCGTCCTGGAAGGGGTGGAACAGTCTCAAGACGCCGAAGACCGGGTTCCGGGGCAGCACGGGCACCAACCAGATGACTGACGCCATTTCCGCGGCCATCGCCGACGGCGTCAGCCAGGACTACGCCGCCTATCTGGACCACAGGAACCAGCAGCTGCTGGAGCAGGCACGCAAGGACCCGGATCTGGCGAAGCGGATCATCGACGACTACAACGAGATCAAGGACAACAACGATATCGAGGTCCTCTTCCGCGGCTTCGACACCTCCAAGGGATTCACGCAGGGCGCCACCCGCCAGGTCGCTCCTGAGCTGATCAAGTCTCAAAAGGCGCTCGACACCGCGAAAGCGGTCGCGGACAGGTCCAACGCGGACCCGCTGTACCAGCAGGCCCGCACCGAATGCGGCGGGTACGACACCTGCGTCACCGAACGGACTAGCAAACTCCGCACCCAGAACGCCAAGGCCATCGCCGCGTCCACGAAGAAGGCGGCCAAGTCCAACGCCGACCCGCTCTACCAGCAGGCCCGCACCGAATGCGGCGGGTACGACACCTGCGTCACCGAACGCACCACCAAACTCCGCAAGCAGAACGCGAAGGCCATCACGGACTCGACGAAGAAGGCGAAGAAGTCCAACGCCGACCCGCTCTACCGGCAGGCCCGCACCGAATGCGGCGGATACGACACCTGCGTCACCGAACGCACCGCCAAACTCCGGGCCCAGAAGAAGGCAACCACCACCACGGCCACGACGCGTACCACGGACGTCCACAAGACCACGACCGCCAAGACCAGTCAGACGAACCAGCACAAAACCCAGAACGCGAAGGCGATCACGGAGTCGACGAAGAAGGCGAAGACGTCCAACGCCGACCCGCTGTACCAGCAGGCCCGCACCGAATGCGGCGGGTACGACACCTGCGTCACCGAACGCACCGCCAAGCTTCGGGCCCAGGAGAAGGCAACCACCACCAAGAGCACGACGCGTACCGGGCAACACAACCAGTCCCAGAAGAAGACGCAGACCCCGGACTACCGGGGCAAGGGAGGCGTCAGAGCCTCGGCCGCCTGAGCCCGCGGACCGACGCCGAGCGTGGACATCCAGGTCCCGGGCCCGGGTCCGTTACCGGCGACCAAGCGATGGCGGGCTGAGCAGGCCCCAAAGTCCCAGCCCGGACACCAGCCACGAAGCAGGGCCCTCGTGGTCACGCGCCCGCACCCTGCGGCCGACTTCAGGTACTGCCAGGCCGGCGGGTACTACGGAGCGGACAAGGCGATCAACGAGACGCGCAGCCACAAGATCCGGATCCCCCGCGCCCGGGACCGAGCACCACGAGGATGGCGGCGGGTCGATCCGGAACCACCCGCCGCCGGCTTCGTCGTCCACGGCAGCCGGGTCGCGCAGCGGCCACAGGCGGCCCCCGGGCCGGGAAAGGGGTGAAGGCGTGGGCCGCGATCCCCGAACCCGAGGCGGCGACCGCATCGTCCTGACGCAGTCAGACCTGTTGGGTCCAACAGGACCAACCTCACCTGAGCTGCGACTCTCCGGTGTCCCGAGGCGCGGCCCGAACGAACGGAACACGCACCGATGTCCGACCTCTTCGACCGCGCGGATGCCGTCCCCGGACGGCACAGCGACGGCATCCGCCGGCCCTACGGGCTGGAGACCCTGGGGTTCATGGAGCGCCGCAGAGACCCCGAGGGCTACGAGCGGCGCGTAATCGAAACGAGGGCCCGGCAGGAGGTCATGGCGGCGTGGGCGGAGCGGTACGGACTGCGGTCCGGGTCCGGCCGGCTGCTGCCCGCTGTGGCTGGGGCGCGATGCGAGCCGGAGCTGCCGCTACCGCATGGGCCACGGCGTCCCGTGCACGCGGTACGGCTCATCGGGCTCGGATCGGAGCTGGATGAACCACTCCGTGGCCTGGCTGTTGGGCTCCCGCCCGGCAGTCCATCACCTCCGCCCCGTACGAGGTCTGCCCACAGGACGAGGAGCGCCTGGCCCACTGGCAGCAGACCGGCCCGCGGCCGGGGGCGGCTCGGGGACCGGGCTGGTACGGCTATGGCACAACGCAGATCACCCCGTGGCGCGGCGGCCGCATCGCGGCCATGGCCCCCGCCGAGACGCCAGAGATCTTCGCGGACTGAGCAAGGGAAGGACCACACCGGATCTGTTACACCCAACGGGCCTGACCGGCGTCGAGCAGGGAGTCGGGTTCGCCACCGTCACCCAGGACGTTCTGAACGTATGGTGTACGGGCTCGGCGGAAGACTCGGTGGGAGGCTGCCCGGGGAACGACAATCGGCGACCACCGGCCTCGCAGTCGGCGGCGGGCGGCCCGGGGCGCGCCGGGCGCGGCCAGATGCGGGGGCGGAGACAGCCGACAGCACGGTGCGGGCCGAAGGTCGCCACCCGGTGGCCGGTCGACCGGCCACCGGGTGGCGTGCGCGCGGAGCCGTCCGTGGGGTGGCTCCGCTTACGGCGCGTCGGGTTCAGTCGGTGATGTACCACTCGTTCTTGAGGTACTCCAGGGTGTAGCTGCCGAGGTCGCTCTCGGAGAAGGCTGCGGAAGCCCTGACCGCTTCGACCGGCATCTCGATCTTGTCGGGCGTGCGTACGGCGATGCGCTGCGGGGACGTCGGTGAGCACTCCACCCCGCCGACGGCTGTGTATCCACGTCGTTCGTGGACGCGAAAGGGGCGGCGCACGACCGACGCAATGTCGGTGTACGCCGCCCTGGAGTGGTCTGGGGTGGCGGGGGTGGCCCTCGCTGTCATGGCGGTTACTTGGGGTCGCGGTTGAACTGTGCCTTGGACCAGCGGTAGCCGAGGACGGTCAGGCCCAGGCACCAGGCGAGGGCGATCCACCAGTTGTTGCCGATCCCGGTCCCCAGGAGAAGTCCGCGCAGGGTCTCGATGGCGGGGGTGAAGGGCTGGTACTCGGCGATCGGCTGGAACCAGCCCGGCATGCTGTTCAGGGGGACGAAGGCACTGGAGATGAGGGGCAGCAGGATCAGCGGCATGGCGTTGTTGCTGGCCGCCTCCGCGTTGGGGCTTCCCAAGCCCATGCCGACCGCGATCCAGGTGAATGCCAGGGCGAAGAAGGCGAGCAGGCCAAAGGCTGCCAGCCATTCCAGGACGGTGGCATCGGTGGAGCGGAAGCCCATGGCCACACCGATGGCGCCGACGAGGACCACGCTGATGATGGTCTGCAGGACGCTGCCGACGACGTGGCCGAAGAGGATGGAGCTGCGGTGGATGGCCATGGTGCGGAAGCGGGCGATGATGCCTTCGTTCATGTCGGTGGAGACCGACACGGCGGTGCCGATGGTGGTGGAGCCGATGGTCATCAGCAGGATCCCCGGGACGATGTAGGCGATGTAGGCGGAGCGGCCCGCGCCCCCGCTCATGGTGTCGCCGAAGATGTAGACGAACAGCAGCAGCAGCATGACCGGGGTCAGCAGCAGGTTCAGGGTGAGCGAGGGATAGCGGCGGGCGTGCAGGAGGTTGCGGCGCAGCATCGTGGACGAGTCGCGCACGGCGAGGGAGAGGGAACTCATCGGACGGTCTCCTTGGGCTGGGTGGGCACGGTGGTGGTGAGGGCGAAGAAGACGTCGTCGAGGTCGGGGGTGTGCACGGTCAGCTCGTCGGCCTCGATACCGGCCGAGTCCAGCCAGTCGAGGATGGAGC
>NZ_JBHVWS010000073.1:0-41384 GCF_042882185.1 Streptomyces sp. NPDC058239 | reverse complement strand
TCGATATGAACGCAAGCCCGAGCACTTCCTCGCCTTCGTCGGCATAGCCTCAACCCTCATCTGCCACCGCCGACTCACCAAGTGAAACGACTTCTAAGGGCCGGTAAAGAATCAACACGTTGCTTCACGGCCTCCCTGTCGTTGGTGTGGTATGCGCATACCGAGCGAGGTTCGTGACCAACTCGCCCTGAGATTTGGAGTGTTGTTCCCTCATCTGAATGAGCGGCAGCAGCGGCTGGCGCTGGCCGCCGAGGCCCGGCTGCTGGGGCACAGCGGGGTCCGGGCCGTCGCGCGTGCCGCAGGGGTGAGCGAGACGACGGTGCGGAAGGGTGTCTTCGAGTGGGAGGGCGGTGAGGACCCACTGCCCGATGGCCGGGTCCGCCGGGACGGCGGCGGTCGCAAGAGCGCCGAGAAGCTTGACCGGCTGCTCGCTCCCGCGTTGCCGGCGCTGGTCGATCCGGATGAGCGGGGCGATCCGGTCGCCGCTGCGGTGGACGACCAAGTCGCTGCGGTCTTTGGCCGGGGAGCGCCCGCGGCAGGGCAATGCCGCGTCTGCCCCGACCGTGGGCAGGCTGCTGCGGGAGAACGGTTTCAGTCTGCAGGCCAATGCCAAGACCCTTGAGGGCGCTCAGCACTCCGACCGGGACGCGCAGTTCCGGTACATCAACGACCAGGTCAAGGACCATCAGGCGGAGGGCGAGCCGGTGGTCAGTGTGGACACGAAGAAGAAGGAAGTCGTCGGAGAGTTCAAGAATGCGGGACGTGAATGGCGGCCGGCAGGTGAGCCAGCGCGGGTTGACGTCCATGACTTCCCCGGTGATGCGCTGGGTAAAGCCCTGCCCTACGGCATCTACGACCTGGCGGCAAACACCGGCTGGGTGAACGTCGGTACGGATCACGACACCGCAGCCTTCGCAGTCGAATCGATCCGCCGCTGGTGGAACGGGCAAGGGCGCCTCGACTACCCGCAGGCCGGGCGGCTGCTGATCACCGCCGATGCCGGCGGCTCCAACGGATACCGCACCCGGGCCTTCAAGACCGAGCTGGCCGCGTTCGCCGCCCGGACCGGCCTGGCCGTCACGGTCTGCCACATTCCGCCGGGCGCATCGAAGTGGAACAAGGTGGAGCATCGGCTGTTCTCCGCGATCACCATGAACTGGCGCGGTAGACCGCTGAACAGCCACGAGGTCGTCGTGCACAACGTGTTGATTCTTTACGGGCCCTCAGCCGAACCCGGACCGTCTGGCAGTGCCAGCCCGTCCCGACGTTGTCAGGGCGACTTGCGGCTTACCGTCCGACTCGGCATACACCGGGCCGAACTGCCCCCAGCTTCAACCGGATTGCTGCGACAACCCGGCGGCGAAGGTCTCTCACCTCACTCGATTCCATGGCGCCTCGTAGCGCACCCACCCGCTACGAGAAGCGTGCCTGCATCTACCCCGGCACCGTCACACTCGCAGCCCTCGCTGTCTGGCTCCGAACATGATCCGAGGAACAGTTCCTAATCCGCAAGAAAGGCAAGGACGGTCTCTGCCAGTTCCGGCGCCGTGATCGCGGTCGTATGGTCTCCGGGAACCAGGGCATGTGTGCCGCGGGGCAAAGTCCGGGCCAGATCACTGGCGGAGCCGCTGCGGTCGTCGTCGTCACCCACCACCACGAGTGTGGGCACCTGGATCTGTGTCAAGGCGTCGAAGGAAGTGCCAACGACAGAGTCCAGTACGAGCGACAGCGCCAGGGGGTCACCACCTGTGGTGACCAGCCATTGCTCCGCCTTCCATTCGGGCGTACCGGGCTCGAACGTGCCGAGATGGGTGAAGACGTGCCGCAGGAACGCGGCCACTCCGCCACCTCGGCCGGTCACCTCGCGCAGACCTTGCCCCGCGACGATGGCCCGGCCGGGTGAAGCGCCCCGGACCAGCATCCTCACCACGGTACGTGCCCCTAAGGAGTATCCACCGAGGTCGTAGCCAGCGAGCCCCAGATGCGTGATCAGCGCGAAGGCATCGTCGGTCAGGATGTCGGCAGGGTAGTTCGCAGCATCGCGCGGGGCGGCGCTTTCTCCATGTCCCCGAAGATCCGGCATGAATACCTTACGGCCGCTGTCGGCCAGGGCGGCCGCGATACGGGTCCGCACCCATTGGTGACTGCCGGACGAAAAGAAGCCGTGTAAAAGGATCAACGGCCGCCCGGCGCCCAGTTCCCGATAGACAAGCCTGGCTCCGTCCTTGCCGGGGAAGTGACGCACCGGAAGATCGGCCATGTTGCTGAGCCTACTCCAGTCGGCCATGCGGAGCGGGGGCGAACGGCGTCACTCCGTCGGCCGCCAGGGCGTGTCGGATCACGGCCTGATACGCAGACATGAACTCACCGATCGTGAGCGGAAACCACTTGCCCGAGCACGCCTGCGCCGCAGTCCGGTGGTCTTCGCGCAGGCGGGGGTGATCCGACGTACGGCCGGGGGCGGCAACGTACGCGAGGGTGGTCCCCGCACTCAGTAGACGCCTTCGATGACGGTTTCGCCGTCGAAAGTGTCGAGCGGAGCCGGGGAGGATACGGAGTCACCGATCTGCCCGGGGCGACCCTGCACGCGGATCACCGTGTCGCGCTCCATGTTGTTGGGCAGGAACATGCCCTTACTGACATGGTTCATCACGATTTGCCCTCGCTCACCGTACTCAACTGGCCGGCGACTCACGGGGTCGACGACATTGAAGGTCACTACGGGACTGCGCGGGTCGTAGACGATGTCCTGGTCAGCGCTGAGTCCGGGCCGTTCCGTGGCGCTCTCCAGGATCATGAGGCTTCCGTATCTGCTGATCATGCGTACGTTCGGGAAGTGTTCGTGGCGCAGCATGAACCGTTCGTCGACGGTCATGTGCGCCCCTCCCCAGAAGATCAGCTGCGCCTTGGCGTTGATGAGTTCGACAAGGTGCGGCCGGCGGGTGCACGCGCGCAGTACTGGTGGGGTGGTCACCACCAGCCCGATCTGCTGGGTGACCAGGATGTGCTCCGCCTGCTCCAGGATGTGTTCGAGGTATGCCTCGACCTGGTCCGGCTGATTGCGTGCGACGAGCTTCTTGACCCAGCGCGGGTCCATGTCGATGGAGAATTTAATGGTGTTCTGGCGTTCGGCGATGTAGTCGTACATGCAGCCGATCTTGTGCGGTCCGGTGGGTGTGAGTACGAGGATGTTGGCCGGTGGCCGCCCTGCGAACTGAGGTCCGTCCAGCATCCGGTTCACGGCGGTAGAGATCCAGTCGGGCATCAGGATCGCCCGCTTCGGCGCGCCGGTGGTTCCTCCGCTTTCGAACACCCGTGGGGCGGGAGGGTTGGGTCCGTAGCCCCGTGGGACGAGGTCTTCGACGGGCACGGTGCGCAGTTCGTCCACCACATTCGGGAAGCGCTGCAGGTCGTCGAAGGTCTGTACTTCGACGATCGGGTCGAAGTCGAGTTGCTGCATGCGCCGTAGCCAGAACGGTGACCCGGTCTCTTCACTGAAGTGCCATCGGATCGCGGTGCGCAGGTAGGCGTGGGGGTCGTCGGGGTCAAGGGAGGGGTCCAGGATGCTCCACCACTGGTCCTCGACGGTTGCAGTCATGGGTGCTCTCCGTTCAGGACGTCGTCGGTGTGCTCGCCCAGTCTTGGGCCTGCCCAACGGATGCTGCCGGGGGTTTCGGACAGGCGGAACGCCACGTTCGGCATGCATACGGTGTCGAGTTCGCTGTCGGGTACGTGGACTGTGGCCTGGCGGGCCTGGAAGTGGGGGTCGTCGAGTACGTCATCGACTTCGTAGATCGGGGCGACGGCGGCCCCGGCCTCTTCGAAGGCGTCGATGACCTCGTCTCGTCGGAAGCGCCCGATCCACTGTCCGATTGCATTGTCCAGAAGGTCGCGGTGTGAAACTCTGCCCCGGCCGGAGGCGAACCATGGCTCGTCGGTGAGTTCGGGCCGGCCTACCAGGCGAACGACTCGCTCGGCGACGGACTGGGCCGGGGCGGAAACGGCCACCCATCGGCCGTCGGCGCATCGGTAGACGTTGCGGGGTGCGTTGTTGTCCGAACTGCTACCCACGCGCCTGGGTTTGACGCCGAGCTTTTCGTAGGCGGTTACCTGTGCGCCCATCGCTGCGATCATTGCCTCGGTGATGGCGACGTCTGCCACCTGACCCCGGCCTATGCGTCTGCGGGCATGCAGGGCGATGAGTGTGGCGCAGGCGGCCTGCATTCCTGCCAGTGCGTCTGCCAGTGGGAAGGATGGGAGCAGAGGAGGGCCGTCTCTTTCGCCGGACATGGCTGCGAGGCCGCTCATGGCTTCTGCCAGTGTTCCGAATCCGGGCCTGCGCGCGTAGGGGCCGTCCTGGCCGAAGCCGGTCACCCGTGTCACTACGAGCTGTTGGTTGGTTTCCTGCAGTTTGGTGGGAGAAAATCCCCATCGTTCCAGAGTTCCGGGACGGAAGTTCTCGATGAGTACGTCGGCGCCGGCGACCAGATCGATGAATGTGTCGTGATTTCCGGGGTCTTTCAGGTCGAGTACCACACTTTTTTTGTTGCGGTTGACGACTTTCCACAACAAAGGTACGCCGTCGTATTGGTGGCCGTATCTACGAAGTGGGTCCCCGGACGGCTGCTCGATCTTGATCACTTCCGCGCCGAAGTCTCCCAGAATCGCCGCGGCGAACGGGGCAGCCAGCAAAGTCCCCACGTCGATGACCTTCACATCGGCAAGGGGTGCCGACGATCCCTCCGGCATCATCTTCTCCTCCGGCATCGGCAGATCACTGGGCACTTCTACTTCTATCGATCATTCGCCGACGGCGTGAAGTGACCTTTGGTACACCCACAGTTCTGCACGAAGGTTCACTTCACGTCGGACAGGAAAATCGCTATATCTGATACCGCAGCATTCTGTCTGACGAACTTCAGCCAGTCCGAGCGGCGAGGGAAAACTGACGTGTCCTTCAGCACAAGGCATCTCGACCGTGCACGGGCCGAGTCGTTCGGCGCCGCAGCAGAAGACTACGATCTCTACCGCCCAGATTATCCGGCCGCCCTGTTCGACGACCTGGCGCGCCTGTGTGACTCTGACGTCCTCGACGTGGGCTGCGGCACCGGCAAGGCCGCCGCGGCCCTCTCGGCCCGGGGACTACTCGTATGCGGGATCGAGCCTGACGAGCGCATGGCCCGGGTTGCCCGAGGCAAGGGCCTCACCGTGGAGACCACGAAGTTCGAGACGTGGAGCCCGAACCGGCAATTCGGCCTGATCGTCAGCGCGGACGCGTGGCATTGGCTGCATCCGAAGGCCGGCGCGAGGAAGGCCGCGGAGATCTTGCGTGCCGGCGGGTACGTTGCCCGTTTCTGGAGTTTCCACGTGCTGGACGATGCAGTCCTCGAGGATCTTGAAGAGGTCTACAGAATGTGTGCTCCGGGGGTGCTCCCGGGCGGTGGCAGGCAGAAAAGTACGGAAGGTGTCCGTGATCCGCTTGCGGATGATGAGCGATTCGTTCCGGTGGCCCAGCGCACCTACCGCTGGGGCCTCACTATGGACGCGGACGCGTGGATCGGACTGATCGGCACGTTCAGCGACCATCTCAGAATGGCGCCCTCGGCCAGAGCCGCGCTTTTCGCCGGGGTGCGCGAGGTGATCGAGAACCGCGGAGGCACTGTCCGCACCAGCTCGGGAACCTTCCTGCAATTGGCTCGACGCTTGTGAGTCCGGCAGCAGCAAAGGAGACAGCGTGTTAGCGGTCGAGACCACCTCAGGGACGGTACGTGGATTCCTCGATCGCGGTACTCCGAACTGGCGCGGGATACCGTACGGGCGGGTACCTGGCCGGTTTCGTCCGGCGCTGCCGGAGACAGCCGGGGGCACGATCGACGCCGTCCGATGGGGTGCCGTCAGCTGGCAGGTTCCCATGTCCGTGACACCGCAGCGATGGAGCCCGCTGTACCCGGACGCCGAGCAGCACGAGGACTGTCTCAACCTCAACATCTGGTCGGCACGCCCGGACCGTCGTGACAGGCAGCCGGTGCTGGTGTGGTTCCATCCTGGCCGGCACATGGTCGGCGGCACCATGCGGACCGTGGATCCATGGGCCTATGCGGCCCGGCACGGTCTGGTCGTTGTGACTGCCAATTACCGGCTGGGACCGTGGGGATGGCTGTCGCTGGCCGGCCTCGACCCCGACTATGACTGCAGCACGAATCTCGCGGTACGCGACCAGCTGCTGATGCTGCGCTGGGTCCGTGACAACATCGCCTCCTTTGGGGGAGATCCCGACAATGTGACGATCTTCGGCCTGTCCACCGGCGGAACCGATGTAGCGACACTGCTGAGCGTCCCTTCGGCCGAGGGTCTGTTCCACAAGGCCGCGATCTACAGCGGCAACGCCGAGCTGGCGCAGTCGGCCGACGACGCGGCCGGTCTGGCGGAGCGCTTTCTGGCTGCCGCCGGCAGTCTCACGGACTGCGCGCGCGGCCTGGCGGAACTGTCGAACGTGGCGCTGCGATACACCCATTCGCAGACACTGCGCGCCGGGCAGATGCGCTACCAGGCGGTGGTCGACGGTGATGTGCTCCTTCAGCCCTTGTTGCAGGCAATCGGCGAGCGCGCGGTCCCGGTCCCTGTGCTGGTCTCGGTCACGTCGGAGGAAGCAGGGATCCTGGAGATCGTCGAGGGCGGTGCGGCCGTGGACGCCAAGTACGCCCGGCTGGTGGAGGAGGCGGGCACCGCGGACCGGGGGAAGAAGGTCAGCCTCTTGTCCGACGAACTCTATGTCCGCCCGGCCGAACGGCTGCTGTCCGCTCTGAACAGGCAAGGGTCCGGTGTCGCCGGAGCTGCGAGTACCGCCGCATGCTGGGCTCAGGTTTTTGATTACCATCCGACCACGTCGCATTTGGCCGGCTACTCCGAGATCGCCCACCGGGCCGTGCATGCTGCCGACACAGCGGCGTTGTTCTGCGATCCCGCTGGAGCGGACGGCACCGAGACCGACCGTGTGATCGGGGCCCAGGAGCAGAGCGGGCTGGTGGGTCTGGCTCGCGACGGTGATCCCGGGTGGCCGGCCTATACGTCGCACAGGCCACTCGCACGGTGGATCGGGCCGCACTCATCAGGCTTCCCGGATCTGCGGCCACTTCCGCTGTCGGCAGACACGGAGGTTCCGCTATGAGCTCCGGCACCCACAGACTTCCGTTGCTGGGCGCGTTGAACGCCCGTGACCTCGGCGGTCTGACCACCACGGCAGATGAAGTCACCCGATATGCGCGGCTGATACGGTCGGGCAGCCTGCAGGATCTGACCGCTGGCGACGTCGAGCACCTCACACTGAAGTTAGGTGTCCGGGAGGTCATCGACCTGCGCAGCACCGTCGAGGTCCGGCGCGAAGGCCCGGGGCCGTTGGCACGGGCGGCCGGCGTGACGGTCCATAACCTGTCGCTGCTCGCGGAGTCTGCGCCGGACCAGGATCGAGTGGATGTCGAGCGTGCGATGCCATGGCATCGCACGACTGAGGACGGGCGGCCCAAGGCTGCGGGGACGACCGGTCACTACCTCCGGTACTGCTCCGAGCGCCCGGACTCGGTGGTGGCCGCGCTGCGAATCATTGCTCACAGCGCGGGAGCGACTGTGGTGCACTGTGCGATGGGAAAGGACCGGACGGGTGTGGTGTGCGCGTTGGCCCTCGATGCGGTCGGGGTGAGCAGAGAAGCCATCGTCGCGGACTACATGAGGTCAGGTGAGCAGATGGCGGAGGTAGTGGAGCGCCTGCGCGACAACCCGTCGTATGCCGCGGATATCAGCGCCCGGCCGTTCGCCAGCCTCCTGCCGCGTCCTTCATTCATGCACGACCTGCTGGCCGCGTTCGACGAACGATTCGGCGGCATCCGGCAGTGGCTGGCGCTGCAGGGCTGGACAGCGGACGATCAACGGGCTCTGTCCAGCAGCCTGATCGGCTAACTTGACTCTGCCGGGGATCTTGGTGATTCCCGGTGCGCGAGCTTGATCGGCGGGCATGCTCGGGGCTGTTTCGTAGACCGATACAGCTGCCGAGGTGTCCGTTGTCGCTCCGTCCCCGTTCCGGTGAGCAGGTCCCGCCTCTGACCCGTGCAGATCGCACGGGCGAGCAATCCGGCCGGTACGACGGCGATGTGGGTCAGAGACCGGCTGGACGGGCTGTGGTGCGACGAGGACTTCGCGAGCTGGTACCCGCGCGACGGGCGTCCCGGGCTCTCGCCCGCCCAACTGGCCACCGTCTGCGTGCTGCAGTTCCTGCCCGGCCTGTCGGACCGGCAGGCAGCGGAGGCGGTCCGCTGCCGGATGATTTCCATGGTGCGCGACCTGACCCGGCTGGATCTGGTCACCGAGGCGGTCCGTGCCGCGCTTGAAGAAGTGGCCTGCACGGCCGGGTATCTGCTGGTCGGCCTGGTCGACGAGGGCTGGGGGCGCCGCTACGGCCGGCCAGTCCGTCTGGGTAAGAACCCCACCCGGCCCAAGACCAGGATCCTCGCCGCCGGCGACGACGCCTGCCGACTGCTGGAGCGGCAGCGCCCGGTCGGGGACGGAGGGAACCTCTTCACCGAGACCGCCGACCGCCTTCCAGACCTTCCTGGACCAGCAAGCGATTCCCCGATCGAAGTCCTGGCGCACCCTCGGCACCTGACCTCGACCCTCCAAGATCCCCGACAGAGTCAAGCTCAGGGCCTGTACTGCGGACCAGGGTCGGTCGAGGCGCGGCGTCCGGTGCGGTGCATCGCAAGGCGTCGGAGCGTTCTGGGTGGGGTCGGCCCTGCTCGAACGGAGTTGAGAGCTTGGGGAAGGAGCTGTTCGGACGTTTCGGCAACGCCGCGAGGTGCCGTGCCGGACGCCGCGACCCCGGCCGTGATCCGCCGGACCGGCGCCAGGCGTGCGACCGCCACACCCCGGTGGCGGTCAAGCCGCCGGCCAGCGGCCGGCTGGGCGGGGCAGTCCCAGGCGGGAGCGCAGTGTGGGACCCGATGTTCGCGGATGCTTCTGCCGTACCGCGCGGGCCGTCCGCAGCACCGTTTCGTATCCTGCGTCGACGGACGGGAGGAGGACGAACCCGTCCGCCGGACCGGCTTCGACCTCGTGGAGCAGGTCGTCCACCGCGGTGTCGGCCTCGCGTTCCAGGAGCAGCCGCACATGGTTCTTTTGTCGTCCCGCTGCCCGGCACCCGTCCTCCAGTGCGCGTGCCGTGTCCGCCACGTCGTCGGCGGACTCCGACCGCAGGATCGCCACGTCGGCGGATCTTCCGGCAGAGGCGGCGTCCTCCGCACTGGTGATGTGGCGTACGAGGACGGGATGTCCCTGGGGAGGGCGAGCGATGTTCAGGGGGCCGGTCACGGTGAAGTGCTCGCCTCGGTGATCGAGAGTGTGCAGTCGGTCGGGCACGAAGTACACACCCGATTCCTGGTCCCGGGGGAAGGCGTCGTCCTGGAAGCTGTCCCAGAGTCCGGCCATGACCAGAGCAAACTCATCGGCCCGGGCACGCTGGGAGGGGATGTCGGCGGGCGGTCCTCCGTGGTGGTTGGCGGCGTCCGCTTGTTCTGCGGGCGGCGCGATCGCCCATCCTGCGCGGCCACTGCCGAACTGGTCGATCGTGGCGAGCAGTCGTGCGACATGGTAGGGCGCCAAGTACTCGGTGGAGACGGTGAGTACGAGTCCGATGTCCTCGGTGGCCACGGTGAGCGCCGCGGCGAGGGTGCCGGCTTCGAGGCTGCCCGGTCCGTGGGGGCCGATGGACTGCCGGTCGGGGAGCATCAGTGCGTCGAGGCCGCTGTCCTGTGCGGCGCGGGTCCGGTCGCGCAGGTGGGTGAAGCCACTGCTCGTGTCGGGGCCGGTGGTCAGTGTGGTGAACAGGTGGAGTGTCATTTCGCTCCTACCCGCGATGCGGTGGTCAGGCCGAGGTTGTCTCGGAGGGTGCCGTCGGTGTAGGCCGTTCGCACCAGTCCTCGACGGCGGAGTTCGGGCACGACCTGGTCGACGAAGTCGTCCAGTGCTCCCGGCAGGTAGGGGAAGTCGACGATGAATCCGTCCGCCGCCGCCTGGGTGAACATGGTCTCCATGTGATCGGCGAGTTGCTCGGGGGTGCCGGCGACGATGTCGCCGGCCGTGCGCAGACTGAGCTGGCGCAGGGTCAGGTTCTCCCGTCTGGCCAGATCGATCCAGCGTTGCGCGGTGCTGTGCGAATGGTTGGAAACCGGCAGGTCAGGGAGAGGGCCGTCCAGCGGATAGCCCGTGAGGTCGACGTCCCCGAGCTGATCCTGCAGGGCTCGCAGCGCCACGATGTCCGGCATCAGCTCCTGCAGTTCCTGCAGCCGTTCTCTGGCGGCTGCCTCGGTACCGGCGACGATCGGTTGCAGACCCACCCAGATCTGGATCGACTCGGGGGCGCGGCCGTAGGCGGCCGCGCGGGACTTGAGATCGGCGTAGAACTCCTGCGCGTCCGCCAACCGCGTGTGCCGGGTGAAGAGCACCTCGCCGTGGCGTGCGGCGAAGTCCCGGCCGACCGGCGATGCACCCGCCTGGAAGATCACAGGACGCCCCTGGGGTGGGGAGGGCACGTCGAGCGGGCCGCGGACGGTGAAGAAACGCCCTGTGTGGTCGATCGGATCGTGCCCCCGGGTCCACAGCGCGTTCGTCACCGAGATGAACTCGTCCGCCCGGACATAGCGCAGATCGTGTTCCATGTGCTCGTCGAAGCCGAAGTTGCGCGACTCCCAGGGCGCTGCCGACGTCACCACGTTCCAGCCCGCGCGGCCGCCGCTGATGTGGTCGAGGGAGGCGAACTTACGGGCGATGTCGTAGGGATCGTTGTAGGTGGTGGTCGCCGTCGCCGCGAGTCCGATGTGGTCGGTGGCAACGGCGAACGCCGACAGCAGCGCGAGGGGCTCGAAGTGCTCGTTGCGCGCGGTCCGGCTCAGGTGTTCCACGTCAGTGCCCCACAGCGCCACGACGTCGGGGACGAACAGGCAGTCGAACACGCCACGCTCCAGCGTGCGCGCGTTACGGCAGTGGAAGCCGAAGTCGAGCTGCGCGTCGGCTCGGGCCAGCGGGTGCCGCCAGGCGGCGATGTGGCCACCCGGGCCGTCGATGATTGCTCCCAGCCGCAGCACTCTGGGCTGATGTCCCATGTTGTCTCCCGCAGGTGTTGAACGGCAGGATCACTGCGACAGGACTGCCGGCAGTGGGTTGCTCGCCGACTCCGATCCGATGCGCTCGCCGGGGGTGAATCGCACCGGCATCTGCAGGTAGCCGTGGATCTGGCCGACCGTGGGGTATCGATCGGCCGCGCCTTCGACGATGCGGTAGTCCGGCATCCGGGCCAGGACCTGGCCGACCACGACCTCGAAATCCATGCGGGCGATATGACGCCCGATACACCGGTGGATACCGATACCGAACGCCGCCTGTCTGCCGGCGTCCCGGTCCAGGTCGATGGTTTCCGGGTGCGGGAAGATCTTGGTGTCCATGTTGGCCGCGGCCCATGACAGCAGGAGCCGCTCGCCCTTGCCGACGGGGCAGCCGTCCACGGTGGTGTCAGCCATCGCCGTGCGGCCCGCCCCCATGACGGGGGTGAAGTAGCGGAGGAACTCGTCGCATGCCCCGGGAATCCGCTCGGGCGAGTCGATGAGCAGCCTCCGGGCCTCCTGGTTGCGGTCCAAGTAGGCCAGGGTCGAGGCGATCAGGGCGGTCGTGGTGTCGACCCCGCCGGGGATGACGGCACCGCAGACGTCGACGATTTCCTGGTCGGAGAGGTTCTTCCCGGCGATCTCGACCTGCGTCAGGAAACTGAGGAAGTCGTCTTGCGGGTGTGCGCGGCGCTTCGGGATCATCGCGCGCACTTCTTCGATCAGCCGGCCGAAGTCGGCCTCGACGCGGTCGAACTCGGGTGTCCCCGGGTGTGTGTAGACCAGGGCGTGCAGGACATCGGCGTAGACACGCCAGTCGTCCATCGGCAGACCCACCAGCTCCAGAGTGATCAACGCGGGCACCGGGTTCGAGACGTCCAGGACCAGGTCGATCTCGCCGCTCTCGATGAACTTGTCGATGCACCAGGTGGTGTACTGCTCGATGCGCGGACGCAGGAGCCGCGCCGCCGGCGGAGAGAAGAAGGTGTTGAGCGCCTTCCGCCACTCCGTGTATTCGGGTGGGTCGATCTCGAGTGGCAGGCCGCGGAACGACGACGCGGGAACGACGGTTCCTTGCGGTCGGCCGGGCGTGTTCGGCAGTTCGTGCGCCGAGGAGAACAGCTCGGGCTGGTGCGCGATCCGCGACACCTGCTCGAACCCGGCGATCAGCCAGAAGCCCCCGTGCTTCCGGCTGTACGACACCGGAGCGTGGGAACTCATCGCGATGTTCGCGGCCCAAGGGTCCGCGGCGTATTCCGCCGAGTGGTGATCAAAATCCGTGTCGGCCCATTCTTCGGACATCACCCATCCTCTTCATTCGGCACGCCGGGACCCTGGTTCGGTTCTACCTGATCGACACCGGCAGATGAATGAGACCTTCGTACACCAGCGGGCGCGTGTACGAAGGTCCACTTCTGGTGCTTCCACACGGGTGGGTAAATTGCGCCGGGACTGCGGTATCCGCTTGCCTATTGTGAGGAAGTGACGCCATGAAGGTCGGCTCATCCGACGTGAAAGAAGACGTCGCGAAATTCTACAACGGCAGCGGAACCGTCCGCGTGGCAGGAAAGATACGGGACCACTGGGGTGGCAACCTGCACAACGGGTACTGGCACGACGCCACCGACGACGCACCCCCGGACGTGGCGACGGACAGGCTCACGGATCTGATGATCGAGCGCCTGGCCCCCCGGCCCGGGCAGCGTGTGCTCGACATCGGCTGTGGGATCGGGAAGCCGGCGACCCGCCTGCTCCGGGCTCATCCGGTGAAGGTGGTCGGCATCACGATCAGCGAATCCCAGGTCGACCAGGCGCGGGCCGGAGCCGCCGCGAACGGCCTCGTGGACCGTGCGACGTTCGGGCACGCGGACGCGATGCGGATGCCTTTCCCGGATGCCTCCTTCGACGCCGCCTGGGCTTTGGAATCGTTGTTCCACGTACCCGACCGAGGCCGTGCGCTGGCGGAAGCGGCACGCGTGCTGCGGCCGGGCGGCCGGCTGGCGATCGCGGACTTCGTACTGCGGGCTCCCCTCAGCGACACGGCCCGGCAGGCCGTGGAGCGCATCAGCACCACATTCGGAGTGCACTCCGTCTCCACTCTGGACGACTATCTCGACCAGTTGTCCTCGCACGGGTTCACCGACATCGATGTACGCGACATCAGCGACAACGTTGCGCGCACGGGAACCCTGCTCGCAGACGCGTGGGAGTCCGTGCGCGACCAGTTGGTGGAAAACGGCAACGCCGAGAAGGTGGACGCCATGATCACGGCGACCCGTGATTTCTCCAACACCCCGGAATTCGGCTACATCCTCCTTGCCGCACGACGCGCCTGACGCCGAGCAGGGGGGCTCTGCCACATTCCTTGTGGCCGAGCCCCCCGCCCGCTTGTCAGATACCGCGACTGCGCTGCATCGCGCCGAAGCTGCCGTACGGATAGCCCGCAGGCCTAGGCGCGCTCGCTTCGGTGAGGCGCTCCATCTCGTCGTCCGACAACGTGATCGACCTCGCCTGGAGGTTGTCGGTGAGCTGCCGGGAGTTCCGTACCCCCAGGACGACACCGCTCACGCCCGGCCGCGCAGCCACCCAGGCCAGCGCCACAGCGGCAGTCGTGGTGTTCCTCGCCGCCGCGATTTCGCCGAGGATCTTCAGGAGCTGCCAGGTTCCTTCCCGGGTGGCGTGCCCGCGGTACAGAGCGTCGACGTAGGCGTCGTGCATCTTGCCGCGCTCGGCCCGGTCGGCGAACCTCGCAGGGCCTGACGGTGTCGCGTCGGGCGCGTACTTGCCGCTCAACAGCCCGCCGGACAACGGCGACCAGGCCAGCAGCCCCAGGCCGTTGGCGCGGCCTGCCTCAACGATCTCCCACTCGATCTCCCGGCACAGCAGGCTGTACTGCGCCTGATACGTGATCGGTCTGGCCAGCGCCCTGGTGTCGGCGAGGTCAACGCTCTTCTGCAGCTGCCAGCCCGTGTAGTTGGACAGGCCGGCGTAGCGGACCTTGCCCGCGCGTACCGCGTCGTCGAGGAATCGCATGGTTTCCTCGAGCGGCGTCAGCGGATCCCAGGTGTGCGCCTGGTACAGCGTGATGCAGTCGACGCCGAGGCGGCGCAGGGACGTCTCGAGCGCCCGGGTCAGATTGTGCCGGGTGTTGCCCCACCGGTTGAGGGTCGCGGTGGTCGTGTAGCCGCCGCCTTTCGTCGACAACAGCATCCGCTCGCGCACATGAGCCCTCTGGTTGTGCAACCAGCGGCCGATGATGGCCTCGGCCCTGCCGTCGGTATAGGCGTCCGCGGTGTCGATCAGCAGTCCGCCGGCTTCGACGAAGGCGTCCAGCACCTTCATCGCCTCGGCCTCGTCAGTGCTGCCACCGAATGTCGCGGTGCCCAGCGCGTAGATCGAAGTCCCCAGCCCGCTGGCGCCGAGAGGAACGTATTTCATGCGTGTGTCCTCGCTGACCTGAAGGACCGCCGATACGCCGCCCAGTGGGCGGCGGCGTCGCGAAGCTCGCCGGTCATACGGTTCGGGTGGTGCTCTGCAACGTACCGCCAGTACCTGGCCAACACTCCGGAGAATACGTCGAGTTCGTGGTCTCCCGCGGTCCGCCAGGCAAGGACGCGAGCGGCCCAGTGCTCCGCCGACCGCGGCGTGTGCCGGGCGTAGATCATCCACACGACCCAGCAGGCCGGATCGATCCACGCGGCGCCCACCGTGGCGGTGGCCCAGTCGACCAGGCGCACGGAGCCGGTCGGTGTCACGAGCATGTTCGTGTGGTGCCAGTCGGTGTGCAGCAGGCTGTCCCCGTGCAGCAGTCGGGCGGCCTCCGCATCGTCCAGGTGCTGGGCCCACCGTTGCTCTGCCCGGGGAACGGGGACAGGGCCGCCGTGGAGCGCGCCGAGTTCCGTCATCGCCTCGGCCACCCGTTGCAGGTCGTGGGATCCGCCGTGGTACTCGGCGCTGCGGCCTTCCAGATGCTCGAAGCCGAGGACGTCCCAGCCGTCGGTCACGACACGCCACAGAACGCGTGGTCCGAGCGGGACCACGAAAGGGTTGACCGCTGCTTCACAGTCTTGGGCGAGCGCGGCCGGATGGTCCGTGCGCAGGCCTTTGACGAAGAAGCGTCCACGGCTGGTCCGCACGGTCGCCGCGACGTGGCTGCTGTATCCGTCCAGCGCCGGCTCCACCCGTTCGACGGGACCGGTGTGCGACTCGACAGCGGCGATGACAGTCGCGGGCATCTCATCCCAACTGCCGCGCAGTGACACGGCGCTGGGTGACAGCCGGGCCAGATCAGCGGCCAGGGGATCGCCTGTCATGCCGCTATTCCGAGTCCAGCGCGATGGCCAGCGCCGGGCACGTGAAGGCTGCCCGCTGCACCTCGTCGGTGTCGTCTTCGCTCGTGTCGTGCTCCAGCACGAAGGCGATTCCGTCGTCGTCCTGATCGAACCACTCGGGCGCGGCCAGAACACACTGACCGGACCCGATACATTTGTCTCTGTCCAGATGGATGCGCATGAAGCTTCTCCCCGCGTCGATAGTCACCACTTCACCGGAAGTGCCTTCACCCCGTAGATGGCCAGGTCCAGGGTGTACGGCAGTTGGTCCATCGCGACCGCGAGTTCGAGTGTCGGGATGCGCCGGTAGAGCGTGCCATAGATCACCTGCAGCAGTACCCGTGAAAGTTGCTGACCGAGGCACTGGTGAACGCCGAACCCGAAGGCGAGATGGTGCCGCGCGTCCCGGTGCAGATCGAGTACATCGGGGTCGCCGTCGAAGGCCCGCGGATCGTGGTTCGCCGTGTCGGTCGCGACGATGATGCCTTCGCCCGCCCGGATGCGGACACCGCCGACCTCCAGGTCCTCCTTCGCCGTCCGGCGCCGGCCCAGATGGGCGACGCTGAGGTAGCGCAGCAGTTCCTCGACGGCGCCTGCGATGAACGCGGGATCCTGTGACTCCCTCACCAGGGCGAGCTGATCGGGGTGGGTCAACAGGGCCATGGTCCCGAGCGTGGTCATGTGCGCGGTCGCGCCGTGCCCGGCAGCCATCAGCAGCAGCGCCGTGGCCACGATCTCCTCATCGGGCAGTTCGCCGGCGCGCACCAGGTGCCCGATCACTCCGTCACCGGGGTCAATGTGTGCCTGCTGCACGAGAGAGCCCAGCAGCGCGCGCATGTCCTCGACGACCTTGGCGTGGACCTCGGGCGGTGAGCCGGGCACCGCCATGATCCTGCCGAGCGCGGCAAACCGCTCACCCTCGCGGTGGTGGACGCCCAGGACTTCGCAGATGGCCTTGGACGACATCGGAACGGCCAGGTCGGCGAAGAGGTCGGCGCCGTTTCCGTTGGCCAGCATCGCATCGATGAGTTCATCGACGGTCCGCTGGAACACGGGACGCAGGCTCTCCATTCTCCGATTGGAGAAGTCCGCGGTCACCATGCGCCGCAGGTACGCGTGCTCGGGGTCGTCAACGGTCGGCATGGACCGGTTACGGCTGTGGAACGCCTTCGCCTGAGGCGCCGCGAATGTATATCCCGGCAGGCTCTGGTCGGAGCTGGCCCTTGGATCGGTCAGCACCGCCCGCGCTTCGGCGTACCCGGTCACCAGCCAGGGCGAGCTGCCGTCCCAGATCCGTACGCGGGACACCGGGGCGGTGCGAGAGACTTCCCGGAGCTTCGGCGGCAGGTCGAACGGGCACCCTGGCGTCCGTTCCATCGGATAGAACTGTTCCTCGAGCGAGGTCGGCATGGCCCCAGTTCTACCGAGCCGGCGAAAATACGTACATTGAACCTTGGTACATAATAGATTTCTCGTACGAAGGTTCACTTACCCGCGAAGTGAACTGCACGTAGAAAGACACCCGGTCCGTCGGGTTGCACAATCATATTGCGGTACAGGGTGCTGCGGGCCGACCATCCGCCAAAATCGGTCGAACAAGCATATTCCTCCGACGCGGACACAGCCATATCACCTCCTGGAGAACTGCGCCATTCCCCTTCGGATCGACGGCCACCGGGAAACGGTGACCACGTCACACAGCGGAGAGAATATGAGTGAAACAGCTCCCGAACCGACTGCCGCCGCAACCGAGGTGCGCCGCTACCCGTTCGGCGAGACCTTACGTCTCGATCTGCACCCGCTCTTCGCGCAGTTGAGGAGAGAAGAGCCGGTTTCGCGCGTGCAGCTCCCCTTCGGGGGCCAGGGCTGGCTTGTGACCCGCTACGAGGACGCCAGGCTGGTGTTCACCGATCCGAGGTTCAGCCGCGCCGGCACGGCCGATCGCGAGGACGTACCGCGCATCATGCCGCAGCCATTGAGCGCCAACGAGATCGCGAGCATGGACCCGCCCGACCACACCAGGCTGCGCAAGCTGGTCGCCAAGGCGTTCACCAGCCGCCGGGTCGAGCAGCTGCGTCCGCGCGCGCAGCAAATAGTCGATGAGCGGCTGTCCGCCATCGAGAAGGCCGGCCCTGTCGCGGATCTGGTGCGGGATCTCGCGCTGCCGCTGCCCGTCACGGTGATCTGCGAAATGCTCGGTGTGCCACCGCAGGACCAGCATCGTTTCCAGGACTTCTCCCACGCCGTGCTGTCCGTGTCCCCCGAATCCATCCATCTGTTCAAAGAGGCATTGTCCGCACTGGAGGCGTACCTTGCCGAGGTGGTGGAAGAGCGCCGAACTCAGCCCACCGACGATCTCCTGGGCGCGTTGGTGGCCGCACGCGACAACGAGGACCGGCTGAGCGAGGAGGAATTGGTCAAACTGGGTGTCGCGCTACTGATCGCAGGTCACCAGACGACGGCCAACCAGATCGCCAACTTTCTCTACGTGCTGCTCACCGAGCCGCGGCACTGGATGCTGCTGCACCAACGGCCGGATCTGGTGCCCGGTGCCATCGAGGAATTGCTGCGCTACATCCCGCTCGGCCTCGGTGGCGGATTCGCAAGGATCGCCACCGAGGACGTCCGGGTGGGCGATGTCACCGTACGGACCGGCGAGTCGGTCATCGTGAGCAGCCAGGCCGCCAATCGCGACGAGGCGGTCTTCGACAACTCGGAGGAACTCGACCTCACCAGGGCGCACAACCCGCACATGGCCTTCGGGTACGGGATACATCACTGCCTCGGCGCACACCTGGCACGGCTGGAGCTGCAGATCGTACTCGGCTCGGTCCTGCGAAGGTTCCCCACCCTGCGTCTCGCCGTGCCGGCCGATGAGGTGCCGTGGAAGACAGGGCTGTCCGTGCGCGGTCCCGAAGCCCTGCCGGTGAGCTGGTAGCGGCATCGTGTCATTCCCGGCACGGGCCGCTGCTGGGACTCAACACGCGGGCGGGCGGCTGGACGGCGACAGAGCGGACGCCCGGCGCCGGGCGTCCGCTCTGTTGCGGGATCGTCCATGATCCTCCGACAGGCCCTAATCGCCCAGGACACGCACCTCCGCCCGCGTCACCGAGGTGCGGATCGGCAGGTCGAACTCGCCTCCCGCGGTGGCGGGGTGGTCACGCAGATACCGGTGGATGCGGTCCAGGAGGTCCGCACGCTCCGCGTCCGGCAGCGCGAGGATGGGAGAGAGGGTCTCGAACCTCGCCGCCATTGACTCAGCGGTGCAGCGCTGTGCGTGCCGGAAGTCAGCGTGCTTCAAGTCGCTGAACAGCGCGTGCGGCCGCACGCGCTCAGAGGGAGACGCCGCGTTCTCCCATCCGAGGATCCGCGCCAGCCCGGCGATCAGGTCGGCGCGCTCGTCGTCGTCATTCCACAGCGCGGCGAACACTCCGCCGGGCCGCAGCACCCTCGCGATCTCCGGGAAGGCCTGCTCCTGATCGAACCAGTGGAAAGCGTTGCCGGCGACCACCGCGTCGACCGACGCGTCGGGAAGCGGGATGTCCTCCGCCGCTCCCCCGTACACCTCGGTGCCGGGGTGACTACGGACCAGTTCGGCCCGCATCCGCTCATCGGGCTCCACGGCGATCGCCTTGGCCCCCAGGACCCTCAGCCCCTTGGTCAACTGCCCGGTGCCCGCTCCGAGGTCAAGGACCGTCAACTGTCCCCGGCCCGCGACCGGCTCGAGCGCCCACTCGATGGCCTCCAGCGGATAGTCGGGGCGATGAGCGGCATAACCAGCCGCATTTGACCCAAAAGACGTACCTTGCTGCACTTCGCCCGAATCACTCATGAAACATCCCGTTCGCCACATCACGCTTTTCACGTGTCCGCATGTCGATTCACTCGATGCTACGCCCTCAACCCCTACCGAAGGGCAAGATTCGAGTGAAGTGAACCTTGGTACACAATTCTCACCCTGTACGAAGGTCCACTTACCCACCGAGCGAATTTTGAGCAAAAATCATCCGACGCCTGTCGGCATTCAGCCACAGAATCAGGGCGCCATTACAGCATCCGCCTCGGGGGTGTAGCGAAAATCGCCGGTACACATCATTCCACAGGGCACTCAAAGCAATCCCGCTCATTATTCCTGAGCTACCTCTACGTTCCGGGGCACCAACCCAAGAGAATAGAACGTGCATATTCATCCGACGCTGACGCAGTCGTACTCGACCTCGAAGACGGCGTACCGGACTCGAAGAAGAAGTACGCCCGCGAGGTGGTGTCCGAAATCGTCGCGGGCACCGTTGCCAAGCCGACCTTCGTACGGGTCAACGCCGTGGCGAGCGGACTCTGCACTGACGACGTACGCGCGGTCGCCGGGCCATCGCTGCAAGGACTGCGACTGCCGAAGGTCAGCGGCGCCGGCGATCTGTCCCATGTACTGGGGCTGCTCGCCGAAGTCGGCCACCCGGCCCGCATCCATCTCCTGATCGAATCCGCCGCCGCACTGGAAAAGGCCCATCCACTCGCCACCGCCTCCCCGGCCGTCACGATGCTGGGGCTGGGCGAATCGGACCTGCGGGTGGACATCGGCTGTGACCTGAACGGCCGCACGATGGACGCCGCCCGCATCCGCGTGATCATGGCCTCACGCGCGGCGGGACTGCCGAGTCCGTGCCAGAGCGTCTACGCCGAGGTCCGCGACCCCGAAGGTCTGCGCGAGAGCTGCACGCACGGCAAACAGCTCGGCTTCCTGGGTCGCATGGCCATTCACCCCGACCAACTGCCGATCATCCACCAGGTGTACCGGCCCGCGCCCGACGAGATCGCCGAGGCCGTCGACATCTGTGAGGCCGCCGACCGCGCCGGTGCGCAGGACGCCTCGGTCGTCGTGTCGAACCGCCAGCGGCTGATCGCACCACCGATCGTCGCGAACGCACGACGTGTACTCGACCTGGCCCGCGCGCTCGATCTCCTCCCGGACATGCCATGACCGAACCCACAGCCACCACCGAGCACCTGCTCGCCGCACTGACCAGCGGCCTCAGAATCGTCGATCTGTCGCAACCGCTCGAGAACGGCATGCCCTGCTCACCCAACCATCCTGGGTTCCGCATGGCACTGGCGCGCCGGCACGGCGACGTGGTCCGCGCCGACGGCGGATCATCGGCCAGCGAGATCATCACCACCGGTGGCCATGTCGGCACACACATCGACGCCCTCGCCCACGTCTCCCAGGACGGCCGTCTGCACGGCGGCTGGGACAGCGCCGAAGCCCAACGCGGCGGTGTCTTCTCCGTGCACGGCATCCACAGCGTCGAGCCGATGGTCTGCCGGGCAACCTTCCTCGACATCGCGGCGCTGCACGACACGGACTGCCTGCCCGCAGGCCACGGCATCACCGCAGAGGAGCTCACCGCCGCTGCCAAGCGCGCCGACGTCGAACCGGGCCCGGGTGAGGTCTGCCTGATCAACACCGGCTGGGGCCGCTGGTGGACCGACCCGCAGACCTACCTGGGGTTCACCACCGGCGTGCCCGGTGTGACGCCCGACGCCGCGCACTGGCTGGTGGCCAAAGGCGTACGCGCGGCCGGCACCGACACCACCGCCTTCGAGCAGATCGTGCCCGGACGAGGCCACACCATAATGCCGGTGCACCGGATCATGCTCGTCGACGGCGGGGTCCACATCGTGGAGAACATGCGGTTCGACCACATCGCCGGTGGTGGCGCGGCGGAATTCGGCTTCGTACTGGCGCCGCTGCCCATCGTCGGCGGCACCGGATCCCCCGTTCGCCCACTGGCACTCCTAGGCAGGTGAGCTAGACATGCCCTCCGACAACGACTTCGACCTGTTCTCCCCGCCCGCCGCAGAAGACCCCTTCACCGTCTACGACGACATCCGCGGCCGCTGCCCGGTCGTACACAGCGAGAAGCATGGCGGCTACTGGATCGCGACGAGCTACCAAGCGGTCGACGACGTGGCCAAGAACCCCGAACTGTTCTCCTCGGTCTCCATCAGCGTGCCCAAGAACGCCTTCGGCGACGACCTGGCCGAACGGCCGCCGATCACCCTCGACCCGCCCCGGCACGCCCCGTTCCGGCGAACGCTGTTGCCGGCCTTCAGCCCGCGACAGATCAGAATGCTGGAACCGTCGGTCCGCGAACACGCCCGTGAACTGCTGGCGCACATGGTGGGCCGGGACCACTGCGACGCCGCCGCCGAGTACGCGAAGAAGATCCCTTCGCGTTTCATGGCCCGGATGATCGGCTGCGACGACGACCGCCAGGACGAGTTCGCCGAACGCATGCGCGCTCTCCTGGAAGCCAACGAGATGGACGAGATCCAGGCCGCGATGGCCTTCACGCAACCGTTCCTCGACGAACTCATCGAGCAGCGGCGCCGGGATCCCGGCGATGACCTGGTGAGCTGCGTACTGTCCGCCGAGATCGACGGCCGCCCCCTGACCGGTCCCGAGCTCATCGGCTCCCTGGTGCTGATCATCACCGCAGGCATCGACACCACCTGGAGCGCCCTCGGCAGCAGCCTGTGGCACCTGGCCCGCCATCCCGAGGACAGGAAGCGGCTCGTGGCCGATCCCGGCCTGATCCCCACCGCGGTCGAGGAATTCCTGCGCGCCTTCTCCCCCGTCCAGATCGCCCGTGTCGTCACCCGGGACACCGAATTCCATGGTGCTCAGCTCGCCGAAGGTGACTCGGTCCTGCTCGGAATACCGTCGGCCAACCGGGACACAGAAGAGTTTCCTGGTGCCGGCAGAGTCGACATCGGACGGGAGGTGAACCGTCATCTGGCCTTCGGCGTCGGCATCCATCGGTGCATCGGATCCTCGATGGCCCGCATGGAGATGCGCATCGCTCTTGAGGAATGGCTCCGAGCGATACCGGAGTTCACCCTCGCCCCGGGCGACGCCGTGAAGTGGTCGACCGGGCACGTATGGGGACCACGCCGGCTGGACCTGATACTCGGCAGCTCCGAGGGACAGTCGTCTTGATGACCGGGAGCCCGTGCGAGGTTCCCGACCGGGCCGGTGCCGGACGCCGGGCGAGAGCCGTTGCGCCCCGGACGCTGTGCTGAGGAGTGATGATCATGCAACCGATCCGCAGCTGGCTCTACGTTCCCGCCGACCGGCCTGATCTGCTCGGAAAAGCCATGGCAGGACAGGCCGATGCCATCGTGCTGGATCTCGAGGACGCGGTGCCCGCCGGCTCCAAGCGAACCGCCCGCGACCGCGTGGCCGCCGCACTGACACAGGACTGGCCGAAGCCGATCTGGGTTCGGATCAACTCCCTGGAATCTCCCTGGGGCAAGGACGACCTCGCCGCCCTGGCAGGAACCACCGCGGCCGGTCTGCGACTTCCCAAAGCCGAAGACCCTGACATGGTGCGCAGAGCGGCGCTCGAATCAGGCCTGGCCGTACACGCGCTCATCGAGTCGGCGCTGGGCGTGGAGAACGCGTACCGGATCGCCACTGCTCACCCCGGCGTCGCCCTCCTGTCTCTCGGTGAGGCCGACCTCATGGCGGATTCCCGGCTCAGTGAGATCAGCGCCCTGGACTGGTCCCGGCAACGCCTGGTCAACGCCGCCCGCGCGGCCGGTCTGCCCAGCCCTCCGCTCTCCGCCTGGACCGACGTGGCCGACGTGGCAGGCCTCAGCGCCGACACCCTGGCGGCCGGCAGGCGCGGCTTCTTCGGCCGATCGGTGCTGCACCCCAAGCAGGTGGGCGTGGTCAACCGGATCTTCACCCCGGACCCGGACGAGGTAGCTGCGGCGCGAGCACGACTCGACGGCCAAGCGGGACGTGACGCCGCCGCATGGCTCGACGATCAAGGCCGGTTCGTGGACGCCGCGCTCCTGGCCAACGCACGATGGCTGGTCGATCTCGCCGACGCGCTCAACCGCAGAGAGGCCGGAACATGACCCACACGCCCGCGCGCCGACTGGCGCAGCTGGCCCATTCCGTCTCCCGCACCGGGCTGCCCCATGAGTTCCGCGAGGAGATGGCTGGACGGGTACTGGATCTCATCGGCAACAGTCTCGCTGCCGTACCGACCGACGTCGCCGCAGCGGTATCCGCCATGACCGTGTCCTGGGGCGGCGCACCGCAGGCCACGGCAATAGCGGCCGGCAAAAGACTGCCGGCCCCGGCGGCCGCTCTGGTCAACGGCACGCTGGCGCACAGCATGGACTTCGATGACACCCACCTGCCCTCCGTGCTCCACCCCTCGGCATCGGTGGTTCCTGCCGTGCTCGCTGTCGCCGAAACCGTGGGCGCGTCCGGCCCCGCGCTCCTCGACGCCGCCATGATCGGCATCGAGGTCACCTGTCGACTCGGCCTTGCCGGGTACGAACCGAAAGCGAATAACTCGATCTTCTTCGACCGTGGTCTGCACGCCACCGCGATCTGCGGCACTGTCGGCGCGGCCGTCGCCGCCGGAATGCTGTACGGGCTCGGCGAGGAGCAACTGACCTCGGTCATCGGCATCGCCTGCAGCATGGGCTCCGGGATCATTGAGGCCAACCGCACCGGCGGTACCGTCAAGCGCATGCACTGCGGTTGGGCTGCGCACGCGGGAGTCGTCGCCGCGGATCTCGCCCGGCACGGACTCACCGGGCCAGAGACCGCCTTGGAAGGAAGGTTCGGATTCCTCGCCGCGTTCTGTGGCGATCGGGCCGACGCCGCTCAACTGACCGACGGCCTGGGGACCCGTTGGGAGGCAAGGCGCCTGTTCATCAAGCCGTATCCGTGCAACCACTTCACCCATGCGGGCATAGACGCCGGCCTGAGGCTGCGCGCAGCCGGCATCGACCCGGACTCGGTCAGAGCCCTGACGCTCGGGGTGCCGGCCCCGGTCGTGCACACGATCGGGGAACCACACGCGGCGAAAATCCGGCCGCAGTCCGGATATCACGGGGCGTTCAGTGGTCCCTTCACGATCGCTGCAGCTCTGCTGGGCGGAGGCGGCCTCGGCGTCGGCCATGCGGACTTCACCGACGCCTCCGTGCGGTCGGCGAGCCGACTGGCCCTGGCCGCGAAGGTTCGAGTGATCGAGGATGACCGTTGCACCAGCATCTTTCCTCACCAGTTCCCCGCGGTGTTGACCGCTGAGATGTGCGATGGCACCAAGCGGGTCGAGCGAGTGGATGTGAACCGCGGCGGCCCCGAGAACCCCCTCACGCCCGCGGAGCTGACCACCAAGTTCCGTATCAACGCCGAACGAACCCTTTCCGCAGAACAGACCGAACGTATTGCTGACTTGACGAAGGCACTGCCGTTCACGTCAGACCTCACCCCATTGACCGAAGCTCTACGCGGTGACTCCTCCCCGTCATGATGAGGGGAAGGAGTCACAGACCGTGATGCCGAGGAGGCAGCGACCGTTCCGCGCCGCCTCTCTGCCGGACGAGTCCACGGGTCGGGCCCGAGAACCGAAGAGCAAATGTGTCGGACCGTGCCGGCCCAACAAATGGTTGTCGCTCACAGCCGGATCAGTTGTTTGCTCCCCCCTCCACGCCCTTGCTTAGATGCCCGAACATCCGCGGCGAGGGAGAGGTTTGGGCTTCATGGCGAGACGACCCCTGGGCCGGCGATTCGGCTGGTTGTGGGCGGCATACGCGGTGAGCGCCTATGGGTCCGGCCTGAGTTTCGGCGCGCTACCGCTGATCGCCGTACTGACGTTGAACGCCAGCGAGTGGCAAGTTTCCATGCTGTCCGCGGTGGGTCCGACTGTGGGCGCCCTGATCGCGGTCCCCCTCGCACCCTGGGTGGAGTTTCGCCGCAAGCAGCCCGTCATGATCGCGATGGACGTGACCCGATTCGCCGTCATCACCACCGTGCCGATCTTCTATGCCCTCGGCTGGCTCAGCTTCGCCCAGTTGCTCGTCGTCTCGGCCTTGATCGCCGCGACCAAGATCGCTTTCAACGCGGCGAGCGGCGCCTATCTCCAGTCCATCGTCCGGCCGGACGATCTCCTCTTGGCCAACACGCGGTTCGAGTCCACGAACTGGAGCTCCATCGCCATCGGGCCACCGCTCGGCGGAGCGGCGATTGGCTTCTTCGGACCGGTTGTCACCATCATGGCCGACGCACTGAGCTACCTGCTCTCCGTACTCTGTCTCGCCGCCATCCGGGATCGGGAGGAGGTTCGGCCCAGTACTGGGAAGAGGCGACTGCGGGCCAACGACCTGCTCGACGGTTGGCGCCACATCATGGGTCATCCCGGGTTGCGGGCACTCTGCCTCAACAACATGATCGTCGCGGGCCTCGTCATGGCCACCGAGCCTCTGCTGGCCGTCCTTCTGCTGCGCGACCTCGGGTTCTCACCCTGGCAGTACGGGCTCGCTTTCGCCGCCCCTTGCGTCGGTGGCCTCATCGGCTCCCGACTGGCCCCTGGTGTCGTCGCCCGTTTCGGCCAGTACCGCGTGCTGCGCACCGCGGGGACGCTGCGCGTGATCTGGCTGGTCGGACTCGCCTTCATCAGCCCCGGTGTCGTCGGCCTTGTGACCGTCATAGCGGTCGAGTTGGCGATCATCATCAGCATGAGTCTGTACACCCCGGTGGTCGCCACCTATCGGCTTGAGCACACTCCCAATGAACGTGTCGCCCGGACCATCTCGGCGTGGGCGATCGCTCAGCAGGCGGGAATCGCAGTCTTCACCGCGCTCGGGGGGCTGCTCGCAACGGTCACAGGCTCACGCACCGCCCTGGCGGTCATCGGTCTGGTCATCCTCGCCAGTCCGCTGCTGCTTCCGCGCAGGGTGGTTCCGGAACAGGTGGACAACCGCGAGCAGGACCCTCATGTGGATGGTCTGACACACCGGTCCTAGCGACCACAGAGCCGTGGCCCGTCAACCGGTCCGTGACGGGCCACGGTTGATCTGTGGCGGGAGCCCCGGGTGGGGTCAGAACATGGTGTTGCCATTGGCGGAGGCAACGGGGATGTCCTGGTGGACGTCCCAGTGCTCGATGATCTTGTACTCTCCGCTGGTCTGCTTGGTGACGCGGAAGATGCCCATGATGGACTGGCCGCGCTCCTCCGGGGTGAGGCGGTAGCGGAAGTGGACGGCGACGTAGTCCTTCTCCGCGATGACGCTCTCCAGTTCCGCGATGGTGTTCGGGAACATTTCGAAGAACTGCGCGAATTGCTCGCGCAGCCCGGCTGTACCGCTCGGCGAGGCCGGGTTGTGCTGGTAGAACTCCGGCGTCAGGTATCCGACGGCTTCGGGATTCTGGTCGACGAGCAGGTCGTTGAAGTAGTTGGTGACGACCTCCTGGCTGAAGGCTGTCTGCTGGCAGGGACCGCTCGGCTGGTTCGTGGCCGGGTTGCTGACGGTGCCGAACATGTCATTGCCGTTGACCGTGGTGGCCGGCACGTCCTGGACGGTGTCCCAGTACTCGGCGATCGCTCCCGTCTCATCGAACCGGAGGATGGTCATCACTGCCGTGCCGCGAGTGCCGGGCTCATGGATGGGGTTGGCGTGCACCAGGACCAGGTTGCCCTGTGCGATCACCCGGGTGACGGTGTACGTCTGGTCGGGGTAGAGCTGGCGTGACTCCCGGACGAAGTTCTTGAGACCTGCCCGGCCGTCGGCGATGACGGGGCTGTGCTGGATCAGGTTCGCGCGGACGTGCCGGTCCGCGACCGTGAGGTTGCCTTCTTCGAAGAGCTGGGTGAGAACACGGACCGCGACTCTCTTGTTGTTCTCCAGGGTGGCCAGGCTCGTGTGCTGGGAGCCGACGGATATCAGCCCGCCGGCAGCCTGGCTGGTGGCGGCGGAAGCGGGAGCGAATCCAGCCATGGTCACGACGCTCACCACGGCGAGGGCAGCGGTGACAGTCTTACGAGCGAGCGCGTTTCTGCTGATCATGACGTGTTGTCCAAACTGTGCAGTGAAGCAACGGGTGGAACGCATGTCGTGGGATCCGGCCCGAATGAAGGCATGGAGAAACTTGACGGCTCCCCCCGTCCCCCATCGTGATCCCGCCAAGTTGGGTGCATCGAAGACTAGTCGGCGTTTTGACCGGAAGGAGCAATTCACCCAGAAGCGGTCCACAGGATCCTGAGCACTGCGCCCTCACAGGGCAAAGCCGGTTCCTCAGCGGACCTCCAAGCCGACCGGATGCTTCGCCCCGGACCGCTTGTCCTCGTCGCCGCTTCCGAAGGGCGCGCCAGTGGTCGATGCCGACCGGATGACGGTGACGGCCTGGTGCCCCGCCGCTCATCGGCCGGATCGCAGCCGGCCGGCTCCATCACTCAGGCAAGTACAAGAGGCACGGGATGAACGCGCGGATCCCGCCGCTCCGTCCAGCCGACCGCTGTGGTCCTCATTTGCCTTGACCGCGCCGTCCACGACGCAAGGGCCGCGCGAACCCACAGCAAAAGCTGTCCGCCGGTCAGCGGGCGATTCATTACGGGATCAGCGGAATAGCCAAGTCGCCCTGGGCCTTGAGTTGGAATTTCTTGGCTCGGACCGGTTTCGATGAGGACGGGAGAGGCTGGTCCGCGCCGAAACACGGAGAAGGATCCTCGTCCGGGACAGTGAACGAAGGTGCAATTTACGCAAGCCGAAAGAATTTGATAGAGAAGGGAAACCCAGCGTGTAATCGTGTGCCCAAAATGAGGCGAGGAAACCGATGGACCGACGGGAACGCGTGAAGCTCTACGACCAGGTGGCAGAGTCGTACGATCGAACCAGGCCGGACTACCCCGAAGACGTGATTGATGAGATTCTGGGAGGTTCTTCCGGGAGTTTGTCGGTGCTCGACGTCGGATGCGGGACCGGAATCGCCGCACGGCAGATGCGGAAACGGGGCGCCCAAGTCCTGGGCGTCGATATGAGCCCCGGCATGAGCAAAGTCGCAGAACAGCACGGGATCGCCACTGAAGTGGTGCCGTTCGAGACATGGGACTCTCAAGGCCGTACGTTCGATCGAGTCACATCCGGGCAGGCCTGGCACTGGATGGACCCGGTCAACGGCGCCACAAGAGCCGGCGCCGTCCTCAAGCCCGGTGGCCGGCTCTGCCTCTTCTGGAATCTCGGCTTCCACTCTGACGATCTGGCAGATGCCCTGGCGGCAGCCTATCGAAGGGCGTTGCCCCCCGATTCTCCCCAGCTGACCATCGGCTACGCCGTGAGCAGGTCGACTGCCTTGCCCGCGGATTTAAGCGCCCCGGCCGACTTCGGCGTGGTGACGGGATCTCCTCATGCATTCCGGCACATGACAGAGGAGCCGTTCAGATCGTTTCCGTGGCAGCACACGTACACGAGGGATGAGTGGCTGGACGAACTCTGTTCGCATACCGACCACGTGGCCCTGGCAGCCGATGTGCGGCAGAACCTGTTCGAGGAGATCGGCACTACCATCGACCGCTTCGGCGGCTCGTTCACCATGACTTTCATCACCTACTTGGTCTGCGCCACAGCTTCCGGACCGCGTTGACGTCGTTCACACAGGTGCCGATCGGCAGGCCGAGGGCCCGGCTGTCGCGCGGGGTTCCACGTATCCGACGGAGCCTCAGACGGCCCTGGAAAGCGGCCACCCTCGTGAAAAGCGCGAGGCTGATTGTTCGCTCCTGTCGAGGCAAGCCATCGAATCAACGATGCTGCGCTGAACTGCTGTTATCAGCCACTTCGCTGGGATCGCCTCGAAAGCTCTGCCCTGCACTCTGCCGCCACCTGAGGGTCCCGCCTGACCCGCCTCATGGCCATAAGTTCAATTTACGCCGGGTGGGTTCCCCGCCTAGACATAGTCGTCCGAGAGTACTGCCGGTGTCCGGCCCCATTCCGGCCGAGCGGCCACGGAATTGAGAGGGAGCACCTCATGCCTGGTACAACCGCCGAGGCGGACCGGCTCAGCGACCTGGTGGCTGCCGCTGATCTCGCCACGCCAATGGCGATACGGGTAGCGGCCACCATACGGATCGCTGACTGGATCCGCGATGGCCTGCGGGACGTTCCGAGCCTGGTGGAGGCGACAGGCGCGGACCCGCGGGCGCTGGAACTGCTGTTGAACCACCTGGTGACCATCGGCGTGCTGGTCCGGGAGGAATCCGGCTATGGTCTGTCCGCGCTCGGGGAGGGGCTGTGCAGCGATCACCCGTCCGGCCTGTGCCACCGGTTCGATCTGAACGGCTCCGGTCATTCGGCGCTGGGAGTGACCGAGCTTCTGCACACCGTCCGGACCGGGGAATCCGCTTACCTGCGCCGCTTCGGCCAATCCTTCTACGACAAGTGCGCCGCTGATCGCGACTTCGCGAACTCGTTCCACGCGATGATGAGCAGGACGCACGGCGGCGCCACCCGGAGTGTGGCATCCGAGTACGACTGGGGCGCGTTGACCACGGTCGCAGACGTCGGCGGCGGCGACGGTACTTTGCTGATCGAACTTCTTCGAGCCCACCCCACGCTACGGGGAACGGTCGTCGACATGGCGGCGGCCGTCGAAGCCGCGCGGAAGAACATCCGGGCGGCCGGACTGGAGGGGCGAGCGGAGGCCGTCGAGGCGAGCTTCTTCGAGAAGGTTCCGTCCGCCTTCGGGGGCTACATCCTCTCCAGTGTGCTGCCGGACTGGCCTGACCCGGACGCCGTACGCATCCTGCGGACGTGCGCTCGGGCAGCAGCCCCGCATGGACGTGTTCTCGTCCTCAAAGCTGCGGAGAAGAGGGAAGCCGAACCGACGAGCACGGCACAGGCTCTTCGTCTGTACGCGCTGCAGGGCGGCCGGGAGAGATCTCTGGCAGAACTCGACGGCCTGGCCACCGCCGCGGGGCTGCACCTGGGCGCCGTGACGGATATCGGTGATCGCTCGATTGTCGAACTGCGCCCAGCCGCCGAGCAGCCGGCTGGATAGGAGGCGATATGTCTGATCACGGTGTCGGGACCTCGCTGGACACATCAGCCCGGGGAACGAGGGCCGGCGACGACCCGCTCCGGGCCGGAGGCCTGGCAGAGCGGGCCGCGGAGTTCCAGGAACACGGCTTCACCTGCGTCCGGGGCCTGCTCGACAACGACGAGATCATCCAGTACCGGGAGGCAGCGGTCGCCGCCGGCGAACGCTACGGAAGACAGTCCGGGCCCGGAAGCGGATATCTGGTCTCCACCAACAACCGATGGCAGGAGAAGGAGAACCTGAGCGGCCTGGCGCTGCACCCGCGGATCACCGCTGCCGCCGAGAAACTGGCCGGCATGCCGCTGCGTATCTGGGAGGGTCAGGTACTCATCAAACGGCCCGGCGAGAGCGGGCCGACCATGTGGCATGACGACCTGACCTTTGCCCCGGTCAGCGCACCACTGGACTCCCGTGTGACTCTCAACGCCTGGATAGCTCTGGTCGATGTGCCGGTCGAAAGAGGGTGCCTGACCTTCCTGCCCGGTTCACACCGCCGTTCCGCCCCGGATCGCGTCGATCTCGCCAAGGCCCTTGAGGATCCGGAATCGTACCTGTTCGTCAACTGGCCGCAACTGGAGCGAAGTCCCCGGGTGACCGTCCCGCTGAGGGCCGGCGACGTGACCTTCCACCACAACCGGATCGGGCATGCCTCCGGCGCCAACTCGACCGACAGCACACGCATTTCCTTCTTCGTCACCTTCACCGACGCCGAAGCAACCTACCGGCCGGTTCCTGGGGGCACCGAACTGAACCTGGAGCCCGGCAGCCCGTTGCCCGACGACCTCTATCCTCGCGTGAACCCACGTCCCGTACACGGCTGCTAGCCGTCCCCGGTCCCGGATGCCGATCGGCGCGGCAGTCCGACAGCAACTGACTGGGCTCGAGCCACCTCGGTCCCTGATCCGGGATCCGTTTCCGACGCCGGTCCGTACGCAAGCGTCGCCCCGCTCCGCAGCTCGGCAGGGCAGACCCGTCACGCCGCCACACTCAAGGAGGCACCGCAGTATGACCGAGATCACCGTCAACCCCGCCGCCGGACGCATCGGAGCGGAGATCGGCGGCGTGGACATCTCCCGCCCACTCGACGCCGAAACCATCGAATCGATCCTCAAGGCACTGGACGAGTGGAAGGTCGTGATCTTCCGCAACCAGCAGCTCGACCACGCGACACAGATCGCCTTCGGCCGTCAATTCGGCGAGCTCACCTACGGACACCCTCACCACGAGCCGCCCGACGGCGCACCTGAGATCTACACGATCCAGCACCGCCGCTTCGAGAAGCAGCTCGGGGGCAACTCGACGAAGAAGGACCGTTCCTACGCCTACGCCGGGAACAACAGCTGGCACACCGACCTCACCCCGTTCATCAACCCACCGGCCGGAGCGATCCTCCGCGCCGAGGAACTGCCGAGCTACGGCGGCGACACCCAGTACACGAACCTGGTAGCCGCCTACCAGGGGCTGTCGGAACCCTTCAAGCGGTTCGTCGACACCCTGCGCGCCGACCACCGATACGGTGCGAACTGGAACGGAATGCCTCGGCCCAGCGTCGCCGGATTCGACCGACGCATCAAGGAGAACCCCCTCATCTCGCATCACCCCGTCGTGCGGGTCCACCCCCGCACCGGGGAGAAGGCCCTCTACGTGAACCCGATCTACACCGACCACATCGTCGGTGTGTCCCCCATCGAGAGCCGGCTCATCCTCAGCTACCTCTTCGACGAGATCGCCAGGCCCGAGTACACGGTGCGGTTCCGCTGGGCGCCGGGGACCGTCATCTTCTGGGACAACCGGGCCACCTGCCACATCCCCCCGCGGGACATCGACCACCTCGATGTGGCACGCAAGCTGCACCGCGTCACTCTGGTGGGTGAAGTCCCGGTCGGCCCGGACGGATGCGAGTCGGAACGAATCGAGGGGCCGCGCCTCGGGCCCGAGCCCGTCTTCGGCACCACCTTCTTCAAGAGGCCGGAACCAGTGGCCTGAGCCGCAGCCCGAACCGTCCTGATGACCGTGCGGCCGACGCCGACAGCGCCGACCGCACGGTCATCACGCTGCGATCACCGAGACTCCTCCTCGGGGACGAGTCCGCTCCACGTTCCCCCGGTCGGTTTCCCGACAGACCGGTACAGCCGGCGTATCGAAACCCACCGCGCTCACCGCGCGTCAGCGGGACGGGAACGATTCCGACGCACTCGCCGCAGCGCCCCGCGTCCGTGCGCCGCAGAGATGAACAGGTCTGTCAGCTTCTCTGCCTGTCGCTCAGCGCCTCCGCTGCCAAGTCACCCTCAGAGTTGGTCTGGCAACCACCACGGGGCGGGGTGCAGCCCTCGGGTGCACAGACCCCTCTCACCGGTAGAACCACATTCCCTCGGCTGCATGGCTGAACAAAATCGTCTCCGATGCACAGCCCGGCCGAGTACACCCACTGGACAACACAACCGCACCAAAGGAATTCGTACGAAAGCGAAGACACGAGGTGTTCGTGTTCGCTGCCGCGGGTCTCTCCCGGTCCGCTCTGGGCCGGAGAGGACATACTCTCGGGGCTACCTGTCTGTGAGATGGTCCCGGAGTTCCTTTGTCACCCGGTGCGCGTGGTTGTTGAGGAAGAAGTGTCCGCCGCTGAAGCGGGTGAGCTCGAAGGTCCCGGTCGTGTGGTTTGCCCAGGCTTCTGCTTCGTCGAGGGTGACTTGAGGGTCTTGGTCTCCGGTCAGCACCACGACTGGGCAGTGGAGTCTCGGTACGGGTTGGTAGCGATACGTCTCGGCTGCCTTGTAGTCGCTGCGGATCGACGGCAGGACCATCCGCAGCACCTCGTCGTCATCCAGAATCTGGGTGGCGGTGCCGCTCAGCCTCTTCACGTTGGCGATCAGCCCGTCGTCGTCAAGCAGGTGCACCGTCTCGGTCCGGTGCCGCGAGGGCGCGCGGCGGCCCGAGGCGAACAGGCTGAGCGGGACGGTTCCGGAACGCTCCAGGCGGACCGCGACCTCGAAGGCCAGTGTGGCGCCCATGCTGTGGCCGAATAGGGCCAGGGGCCTGTCGAGCCACGGGGCGAGACGCTGGACGACGAGATCGGCCAGTGTTCTCAGGTCCGGGACGCAGGGCTCGGCGCGACGGTCCTGCCGGCCCGGGTACTGGATGGCCAGCACGTCAATCTCGGGCGACAGTGTCCGGGACACGGGGAAGTAGTAGCTCGCCGACCCGCCTGCATGCGGGAAGCACACCAGACGGGTCGTCGCCTCCGGGGCCGGGTGGAAGCGCCTCACCCATGCACCGTTGTCGGTCGCGATCGATGCCCAGGTCACGTGGAGCCCTTCTGTCTGTCTCGGTGGCCCTGGCGGCAGACGTGCGGCGTCTGCCGCCGTACGCCCTACGCCCTATGCGTCCCAGGTGACGGGCAGCGCCTTCAGTCCTTTGAGCAGCATCCCGCTCGTGTAGGTGAGCTCGCTGACCGGTACGTCCAGCCGCAGTCCGGGAAGCTCACGCAGCAGCGAGGTGTAGGCCACCTCCAGTTCCAGGCGGGCGAGTTGCGCGCCGAGGCAGCGGTGCGCACCGTATCCGAACGCCACGTGGGCGTCGGCATTGGACCGCTTGAGGTCGAACCGGTCGGGTACGGGGAAGGTCCGGGCGTCCAGATTGGCAGCGGTGGGGCTGACCAGGATTGCGCTGTGGGCGGGGATGGTGAGGCCGCCCAAGTCGACCTCGTCGGTCGTGACCAGGTGAAGGCCCTCGTGGGGGTCCGTGCTCGGGCTCAGCACCACATACCGCAGTACTTCATCGATGATGTCGGGTACCAGAGACGGGTCGGTGCGCACCGCTGCGAACTGGTCCGAGTGGTCGAGCAGCGCCACCAGGCCCTTTCCGATCATGTTGGCAGTGGTCTCGTGTCCGGCGACCAGTACGCCGAAGACGATCTGGACCACTTCCTCCTCGCTCAGCCGGCCTTCTACGTCGCGAGCGGTGACCAGGTCCCGCAGCAGGCTGCCCTCCGGGCAGCGGTGGACGTCGGCGGCCAGGCCGGTGAGGTAGGCGACCAGCTCCCGTCGGGCTTGCATCGCCTGCTCCGGCGGGTAGGCGTTGGTCGAGGTGATCTGTTCCGACCAGGGGCGGAAGAGGTGCCGGTCCTCGTAAGGCACGCCCAGAATCTCGCAGATCACGGCGATCGGCAGGGGGAAGCAGACGGCGGCGTTTATGTCCGCGGGTGGCCCGGTGTCACGTACTCCGGCAATCAGTTCTGCGGTGATCTCCTCGACGCGTGGCCGGAGCGCGCGGATCCGGCGGAGGCTGAATGCGCCGGTCGCGGCCTGGCGCAGCCGGGTGTGCTCCGGCGGGTCGAGATCATGCATTCCAGGTCGGGCGAAGACCGCCGCTCGGCCGGTGCCCGCACCACGTCGGTGGGCCTCGGCCCTGCTGAACCGGGAGTCGGACAGTACGGCCCGTACCTCCGCCATGCCGGTGACGAGCCAGGCCTTCCCGCCGTCCTGGGTCGTGACCTCCCGGACGGGAGCCTGTCGCCAGAACTCCCGGACCGACGACGGCACAAAGTATTCCTCTTCGCTGTGGGCACCTGGTTCTACCTGACGGGCTTCGGCCACCACGTCGCTCCTCCCGATCCGTTGCTTCCTCGGACTGCGCTCATGGCCGTCTCCGTCGGGCGGAAGATTGTTTGGGGTCATCCGCGGATAGAGCTCGGCGAGGGATCCCACTCGTCCGGGAGACAGACACAGCGATCGTGCCCGCACCAGGAGTGACGTACCAGTGGTCGAAGGTGCAATGACCATGTTTGACGGTGGCCTCATCAGGCCGGCGGGTCAGGCAGGGCGCACGGTCGGCTGCGTGCGCCCTGCCTGGTGATCACTGCGGGGCCGGCTGCAGTGTCCGCGGGCGGTCGCTGGGGATCAGGGCGGCCAGGAGAGAGGCGACGACGGTGACGCCGGCAGCGGCGAGGAGTCCTGCGCGGTAGCCGCTGGAGAGCACGGCTTCGGGGGTTCCGGTGGCGTGCTCGCTGACCGAGGCGACGATGGTGACGAAGACGGCGACACCGATGGAACTGCCGACCTGCCGAGTCGTCGTGGCCACTCCGGAGATCAGGCCGGCACTGTCCTTCGGTGCTCCGGCAGTGGCTGTGATCGTCAGGCACGGCAGGGTGAGTCCCATGCCCAGGCACAGCAGTTCCATCGGCCAGAAGACCGCGCTGAAGTAGTCGCTGTGCACGGGCACGCGGGCGATCCAGATGACTCCCGCCGCGTACACCAGCAGTCCGATGACGAGCAGTAGACGCGCACCGGTGCGTTTCACCAGACGGGCGGTCAGGATGGCGACGATGAATGTGGTCAGGCCGCCCGGAAGTTCGGCCAGACCCGCCTTCTGCGGACCGTAGCCGAGCACGTTCTGGATGTAGAGGACGACGATGAGGACCTGGGCGCTCATGGCCGTGGAGGCAACGAGGGACACGAGGTTACCGATGGATATTCCTCGTGACCGGAAGATTTCGAGCGGCACGAGCGGCTGTCGCGTCCGCGACTCGATCAGTACGAAGGCTACGAGGAAGAGGATGGCGACGGAGAACGAGATGATCGTGTGTGTCGACCGCCAGGCATGGTCCTGGAGCCCGATGGTGGCGTACACGGCGGCCGTCACTCCGCTCACCACGCACAGGGCACCGGGGAGGTCCAGTGACGGAGCCTTGGCGCGCACGGCCGCTCGTCGCAGCAGCTGACGGGTGCCGAAGGCCAGCAGCACGCAGCCCACCGGCAGGCAGATGAAGAGTGTCGAACGCCAGCCCCAGTGCTCGGTGAGCACACCGCCCAACACCGCGCCGCTGACACCGCCGATGATGCTGGCAGCGCCCCAGATGGAGATCGCCCGGTTTCGCTGGTGCTTGTCGTGGAAGGCGGCGATGATCAGGCCCAGCGAGGACGGCAGCAGGATCGCGCCACTGACTCCGTGAGCCGCCCGCGCCGTGATCAACTGCCAGTCGTTCTGGGCGAATCCGCCCAGAATGCCGCCGAAGGTAAAGAGCCACAGCCCGGCCAGGAATACCTCGCGCCGGCCGAACAGGTCGCTGAGACGACCGCTGAGCAGCAGTAATCCGGCGAACGCCAAGTTGTACGAGTTGACGACCCATTGCAGTCCGCTCACCTCAAGGCTGAGACTGCGCTGAATCGTCGGAAGCGCGATGCTGACGACTGCGTTGTCGAACTGCACCATGGCGTGCGCAACACAGGCTATCGCCGCGACGTACCACAGCGGTCCCCGGACCACGCTGCTTTGTGCACTCATTTCAGGTTTTTCGTCTGTCCATTTCAGATTCGACACCACGCCGGTCCCCTTCCGAAGCTGGCTTTTCCACTGTCCCCACGTCTCCACCGCGAGACCGCTCCTCTACCGCCCCCGGTCATCACCGGGCATCCACCGGGTTGAGAATGATCGCGCGCTCCGGGCAATTGGCCACACAGCGGCGTGCAGCCGGCTCCAACTGCTTGGGTATCTCCCCGGTCGACAGCAGTTCGCCATAGCCGAGCTCATTGCAGTCGAACAACTCTGGGGCGAGATCCATACAGCGCAAATGTCCCTGGCACTTTTCGGTGTTCAGCTCGATGTACACCCAGCCCCCACTTCGGCCAAATAATTAGCAGCCGCATACGATGTCTCCACCCCGACCCACCACTGATCGCCCAAACACGAACGACTCGTTTTATGCGACACGGCATACGGCTGTCTATTGAACCTTCGTACGAGAAGATTCTCGCCGCCCACCGGCATCCGTGTACCAAGGTTCACTTCACATACCAGAAGCGATTTTATAGAACACTTTAGCCAGGGCGTAGTACGCAGACTCATTCGCCACATTCGGCAGATGTCGATCTGTGGTCGGCCCGATCCGCCGGTGGTTGGGTCTCGACTGCACCACCGAAACGCTGCTCGCGCGGGGCCACCCGCGCGCCCGCTGACCGACTCCTGCGCTCGCTCTGTTGCGCGCGGTGACCATTGAAAGGGGATGCGGATGTCGCTGCGCCTCGAAGGTGACATCGCGGTGGTCGGGCTGTCCTGCCGGTTTCCCGGTGCGGACGGACCCGGCTCCCTGTGGTCACTGCTGACGGCCTCCACCGCCGTCGAGGCTCCGCTGCCCGACGGTCGCTGGGAGGCCCATGCGCTCGAGGGACTGGCGGAGTCCGAGGCCCAGATCATCCGGCGCGGAGCATTCCTGGAAGACGTCTCCGGCTTCGATGCCGGATTCTTCCGAATACCGGCGCGGGAAGCCGCGATGATGGACCCCCAGCAGCGTCTCATGCTGGAGCTGAGCTGGGAGGCGCTGGAGGACGCCAAGATCCCCGGACGGTCGGTGGCGGGAAGCCGGACCGGCGTATTCGTCGGGGTCGCCACGGACGACTACAGCACGCTGGTTCGGGCCCTGGGGGCCGAGGCGATCACCGCCCACACCTTCACCGGTTCGCAGCGCTCCCTCGTGGCAAACCGCGTGTCGTACTTCCTGGAGGCCAAAGGGCCCAGCCTCATCGTCGACGCCGGCCAGTCCTCGTCGCTGGTCGCGGTGCACCTCGCCGCGGAAAGCCTGCGCCGCGGCGAATCCGACATCGCCGTCGCCGGTGGCGTCTGCCTTCGGCTCACTCCGCACCATGCCCTCGCGGCCAACCGGATCGGGGCGCTGTCGCCGGACGGGCGGTGCCACGTGTTCGACGCGCGCGCGAACGGCTTCGCCCAGGGCGAGGGAGGCGGCGCTGTCGTATTGAAACCGCTGGCGTCCGCACTTTCGGACGGCGACGACATCTACTGTGTGATCCGCGGCAGTTCCGTCACCAACGACGGCGGGGGCGTCCAGTTGGTGACCCCGACGGTGGAGGGACAGGCGGACGTGATCCGGGCCGCCTATCGGCGGGCCGACGTGGATCCGTCGGAAGTCGCGTACGTCGAGTTGCACGGAACGGGAACGCCGGCGGGAGATCCCGTGGAGGCCGCCGCGCTCGGCGCTGTGATCGGCGCGACACGGGCGGCAGGCGATCCGCTGCGGGTCGGTTCGATCAAGTCGAACTTCGGCCACCTGGAGGCGGCGGCCGGTATCGCCGGATTCATCAAGGCCGCACTGTGTGCCCGGGAGAGGACTCTCGTTCCCACAGCTGGATTCCGCACGCCGAACCCGCGGATCGCGCTGGAGGAGCTCAATCTCCGTGTGCAGACCGTGGTCGAAGCGGCGCCGGAGGAGGCAGTGTTCGGAGTCAGTTCCTTCGGGGTGGGCGGAACGAACTGCCACATCGCGGTCTCGACGCCGCCGACACGTCAGGCGCAGGACGAGCGGCATCCCCCGGTCGGTCCGGCGCCGGTGCCGGTGGTGCTCTCAGCCGCGGCCCCGGGCGCATTGCGTGAGCAGGCGGCACGGCTCTCCGCTGCTCTGGACGGGAGTCCGGACCTTCTCGACGAAGCGTGGTCGCTGATCACCACACGGTCGGAGTTCGACCACCGCGCTGTCGTTCTCGGATCGGGTCGCACAGCCCTCGGTCCGGTCCGCGACGGGCTGGCCGCCGTCGCGTCCGGGGCGCCTTCGGCGGCGGCGGTGACGGGACAGGTGCTCGGCACGGCAGGCCCGGTGTTCGTCTTCCCGGGTCAGGGATCGCAGTGGGCCGGCATGGCGGCCGAACTGCTCGAACGCTCCGCCGTCTTCTCCGAATCGATCACCCGGTGCGAGGACGCGCTGGCGCCGTTCGTGGACTGGTCACTCACCGAGGTGCTGCGCGCCGGGCGTCCCGCCGACCTGGAACGGGTCGATGTGGTGCAGCCTGTGCTGTGGGCGGTGATGGTGGCGCTGTCCGACGTGTGGGCGGCGCTGGGGGTCCGGCCTGCGGCAGTAGTCGGCCACTCCCAGGGCGAGATCGCCGCCGCGACAGTGGCGGGCATGCTGTCCCGCGCCGACGGGGCCCGGGTGGTGGCGTTGCGCAGCCAGATCATCGCCCGTCACCTCGCGGGCAAGGGAGGGATGGTCTCTGTCCCCCTGCCGGCCGACGAGCTGCGGGACCTCCTCACCGAGTATCCCGAGGTCGGGCTGGCAGCATTGAACGGTCCGCGGTCCACCGTCATCAGCGGTCCCACCGAACCGCTCGAACGGTTGCTCGCCGGCCTGGAGGGCAACCAGGTGCGGGTGCGACGGGTACCGGTGGACTACGCCTCGCATTCCGCCCATGTCGATGCCATCACCGAGGAGCTGCTCGACGCACTCGCGCCGATCACGCCGCAGGCGGGCGAGGTCGCCTTCCACTCCACGGTGACCGGCGGCGAGTTGGCGGGCACCGACCTGACCCCGGAGTACTGGTGCCGCAATCTGCGCCTCCCGGTACGGTTCCAACCGACCGTCGAGAACCTGTTCGACAGCCATGCCGTATTCATCGAGCCCAGCCCTCATCCGGTGCTCACCATGCACGTCCAGGATGCCGCCGGCCGGTCGGGCACGGAGATCGCCGCGATCGGGACGTTGCGCCGTGGCGACGGCTCGCTGGGGCGGCTGACGACCTCGGCCGCGGAAGCCTGGGTCGCGGGGACAACCGTCGACTGGACCGCGTTGTTCCACGACACAGACGCACGCCGGGTGCCGTTGCCGACCTATCCGTTCCAGCGCGTCCGGCACTGGCTGGATACGGGAGACACGTCGGCCTCCGGTGCGGAGTCCGCGCTGACGCTGAGGCTGCGGCAGGAAAGCGATGCGGACCTTCGGGCAGTCCTGCTCGACCTGGTGCTCGGGCACGCCGCTGTCGTACTCGGCCTGGACGGTCCGGAGGCGGTCGAGAAGGCAGTACCTTTCCGGGAGCAGCGGCTGACGTCGGTCTCCGGCGCGGAGATGTGTGTGGGACTGGCCAGGGCGACCGGTTTGGCTCTGCCCGCTACCGCGGTGTTCGACTACCCGACGCCGATCGCGTTGGCCGAACATCTGGAGCAGCGCGTGCGAGGCGCTGCCGTTCCCGAGAGGGAGCGCACCGCCAGGCCGACCACCCACGACGACGATCCTGTGGTGGTCGTCGGGCTGGCATGCCGCCTTCCTGGTGGCGTCTCGACCCCGGAGCAGCTGTGGCAGCTGTTGATCGCCGAGCGTGACGTGGTCGGGGCTTTCCCCGCGGACCGCGGATGGGACTTGAGCCGGTTCACCGGGTCGGCCACCTCCCGGGGCGGGTTCCTCTATGACGTGGCCGACTTCGACGCCGCGTTCTTCGGGATCTCCCCGCGTGAGGCGCAGGCGATGGATCCGCAGCAGCGGCTGGTGCTGGAGACCTCATGGGAGGCGATGGAACGGGCCGGGATCGATCCCCGGAGTTTGCGTGGCAGCGACACCGGTGTCTTCATCGGCGCGATGGCTCAGGACTACGGGCCGCGGCTGCACGAACCGTCGGACGGGACCGACGGATACCGGCTGACCGGTGCCACAACCAGTGTCGCGTCGGGCAGGGTGGCGTATGCCCTTGGTCTGGAGGGCCCTGCCGTCACGGTCGACACAGCGTGCTCGTCGTCTCTGGTCGCCGTGCACCTGGCCGCGGATGCGGTGCGTCGCGGTGAGTGCGGGATCGCGCTCGCGGGCGGTGTCACGGTCATGTCGACTCCTGGCATCTTCGTCGAGTTCAGCCGTCAGGGCGGGCTTTCCCCTGACGGGCGCTGCAAGGCCTTCTCCGACGACGCCGACGGAACCGGCTGGGGCGAAGGCGTCGGCCTGCTCCTCCTGGAACGCCTCTCCGACGCCCGGAGCAAGGGTCATCCTGTACTGGCTGTGGTACGTGGCTCGGCGGTGAACCAGGACGGGGCGTCGAACGGACTCACCGCACCCAACGGACCCTCACAGCAACGCGTCATCCGCCAGGCCCTCGCCAACGCAGGCCTCAAACCCTCCGACATCGACGCCGTCGAAGCCCACGGCACCGGAACCCGACTCGGCGACCCCATCGAAGCCCAAGCCCTCGCCGCCACATACGGCCAAAACCGCGAACACCCCCTCTGGCTCGGCTCCATCAAATCCAACATCGG
>NZ_JBHVWS010000072.1:0-41752 GCF_042882185.1 Streptomyces sp. NPDC058239 | reverse complement strand
TGTACAGCATCGAGATGATCACGCCGACATGGTCCCAGCCGAGAACGCTCTACCGGTCCCGACCTGCGGCGATGACTTTACGAGCCCCGCAGGGTGGAGCGCGAAGGTGCGGACAGGCCGGTGCCGCGCGAGCACAGTGAGCAGATCACGGTCGACGGCGAGACGGGGCTCCGGGAACAGCAGGGGCCCTGGAGTCCCTCCCATCTCTGAGGTGTGTTTGGCGACAGTGTCGGCGCAGGGGGCGCTCGGCTCTACTCGATCGCCTGGAGCAGGGAGCGCAGGGCGTGGTCGAGGGTTTCGCGTTCGTCGGGGGTGAGGGCGGAGAGGAGGCGGGATTCGTTGGCGGTGTGGTCGGTGACCGCGGCGTCGACGACTTTGTGGCCGCGGGCGGTGAGTGCGACATGGAAGCTGCGGCGGTCGGTGGGATCGAGGCGGCGTTCCACCAGGCCGTCTGCCTCCAGGCGGTCCAGGCGGTTGGTCATGCCGGCGCGGGAGAGCACCAGGGTCTTCGCGAGGGCGGACGGGATCAGGGTGTACGGGGGCCCGGAGCGGCGCAGCGCGGCCAGGACGTCGAACTCGCCGCGGCGCAGGCCGTGTCGGGTGAAGACTCCTTCGAGGGCGGGGGTGAGGAGGAGTGAGAGCTGGCCCAGCCGTCCGAAGACCCCCATCGCCGACAGGTCCAGGTCCGGCCGTTCCTTGTGCCACTGGTCGAGAATTTGGTCGACCGCATCTCTGGGGTTCCGGCGCGTCTCGGTAGTCGCGCTCTGTTTGGTCACGTCTCCCTTGGTCACGCCTCCATCTTATTCGACGGCTGATAGTTAGCTGTCGTACTATTCGATGGAGAATTACTTCTGTCGATCCGTTCCCGGCTCGTGTCCGGGGCCGGATGCGGTTCTACGAATGGAGGGGCGTATGTCCTTGATCACTCCCAATGTTCAGGGCGGAATTCTGGTCCGGGATGCCGAGGCCGAGGTGCTGGGCAGCGCTGAGAGCACCGTGCGGCTATTTGCCGACGCCAGTACCACCGGCGGGGCCCTGAGCGCCCAACGGGTGACTCTGACCGCGGGCGCCGACGGAGCCTCACCGCACCACCACACCGGATCCGCCGAGCTCTTCTTCGTGCTCGGCGGCCGGCTTCAGGTGCTGGCCGGGGACAGTGTGATCACTGCGGACGAAGGGGACTTCCTCCTCGTGCCGCCAGGACTGCCGCACGCTTTCGCCGCCGAACCCGATGCGGACGCCGACGTACTGATCGTCATCACCCCGGGCGTCGAGCGCTTCGACTACTTCCGGCTGCTGGACCGTGTCCGCAAGGGCACGGCCGATCCACAGGAAGTCCTGGATTCGCAAGAGCGCTTCGACAACTTCCTCGTGGAGAGTGCCGCGTGGCGGCGGGCCCGTCAGCGTTACTGATCGCCCGATCGTCTCGGTTCGAGAGGCACGTCGTTCGTCGCGCGCAACGATGGCGCCCCGCCCGGCGAGTTCTTCGCAGAGGCCCGCGTTTCATGGTGCAGGGCGGCGATCGTGGCCGCGGCGTCGAGGTGGCCCTGGAGCTGAGTCCACTCGCGTTTCAGGTCCTTCACCTGGCCGCGCAGGTCGCCGAGTTCGGTATCCCGGCGGGCCTCGCCGGCGATGCGGGCTCCAATGGCGGCCGCGGAGGGCTCTCCGTCCGTATCAACGCGACCCCGGCGATATGCAGGGTTGCGGGCAGCTTCGCGTCAACGCCAGGCTCTTCAGTGCCCGAGCCGCTCGGTGGTGCGCCGTTGTCGGACATTGGCTCAGCCTAGGCCAAGCCCGGTCACGACGATGGCCGACAGCCGAGGCACATGGTGATCCGCGTGGCCGCTTCTGCCCCGTGCCAAGCCCTATTCGCGCGGCCTGTCACTGGCCGTTGTTGCTGCCGTCCGTGAGTTCCGCGGTCGTGTACCGGACCCGGTCAAGCCCGACTCCCGCCTGGCCGAACGCATCCGGCGTGCCCGGCCTGACCTGCCGGAGAAATGGCAGAACCGCTGGCGGCACCTGGTCCTCACGGCCGCCGTCGTCGCTCTGGCGGTGTGGGCGTGGACGGGGTGGCCCGTGCATGGTCTCCTTGCCGGAGCCGCAGTTCTGGGGTTCCCGTTCATCCTGAACCCGGGCACCGCGGCCGTGCACCGCATCGAACGCCTGCTGAACGGTTCGACCCGCAGATCGAGCATCAGGGCCGCCTCCTCGGTCCGCGGCGACGTCGCGACACACCGCAGTGACAGACCGCGGCGGGCCAGCGCAGGCAGGAGGTAAGCGACGGTCGAGCCGGTGCGACGGTCATGCCGTCCTCTACCAGCTCGGCCGCAGCCTCGGCGGCACGTTGCTTCTCATGCTCGACGCTCACGGTCCTCCTCCTTGGGCCAGGTCTCAGGCTGAGGGCAGCCAGGCCCGGGCATGCGGTGACACGGGTCACAGGATGAACTGCTCGACCGCGTTCGCGAAGCCCTCCTCCTCGTTGCTCGTGGTAACCCGCCTCGCCGCGCGCTGGACCTCGTGGCTGGCGTTGCCCATCGCGATGGACAGTCCCGAGTGGGCGAACATCAGTACGTCGTTGGGCATGTCGCCGATCGTGGCGATCTGTTCGGGGGAAATCTGGAGCTTGGCGGACCAGTACTTGACGACACCCCCCTTGTTGGCCTGCGGATGGGTCACATCGAGGTAGTAGGGCTGCGAGCGCGCGGCCGAGACATGCTCGCCGAACTGCGCGCGAGCTGCGACCGCGGCCGTCTCGACGGCCTGGTGGTCATCGCTGACCCCGACGACCTTGGCGGTGCCCTGCTCCAGCCCGTCGAAGCCGGGAACGAGCGTGGGCGCGAACTGCACCGTCCAGCTCTCGCGATCCACGTGCGGCCCCTTCACGTCGCGGACGTACCAGTCGGCACCCCGGTAGATCCAGACGCCAAGGCCGAACGACTCCATCAGCGCGACGACCGGGGCCACCACCTCCGCGGGAATGACCTGCTGCTCGACAACGGTCATATCCGGGTTGACGATGAGACCACCGTTGAAGGCGGCGAGTTCAGTGGCCAGCGCCAAGGGCTCGATAATCATGGACATGCCGCGGGGCGGTCTCCCGCTGGTCACCGCGAAGAGGACGCCGGCGTCGTAGAGCTTGTGGACCGCACGGACGGCGCGGTCGGTGAGGACCTTGTCGCTCGTGACCAGAGTGCCGTCGACGTCGGCAAGAAGCAGGCGGATCGGGCGGGTTGGCATCACGCCTCCGTAAGCTCTGGTCGCGGCCGGTCCGGGTGGGGAGAGGCAGCGGCTCATGGATGCGGGGGACCTGTGGGATGGGTTCCCGGTCGGCTTGGTTTCCGAAAGTTGCTGGAGGTTACCGTCGCGGTCGATATGAGATGCAGTTGCGTTCCTCTCGAACGGAGGGGAAGGTCAATGCCGTTGAGGGCGCGCAATGCTTGGATGTACCCCCTGGGCTTCGATATAACCCTATAAGAGTGATGTGGCGAATATAAGGGACATGTGCGAGTGTTAAGAATTATATGGCGAAGCCCATACGGGGCCTGACGTCCAAAATTCACACAACACATTTTGGGCCAGCCCCTGAGGGGAGCGGGCAGTGGCGCAGGCAAGTCTGGACAAGACGGCCCACGTGCTGGGGGTCGACATCGGCGGGACCGGTATCAAGGGAGCGCCGGTCGACCTCGAGCTCGGCAGCCTCATCGGTGAGCGGGTGCGGATCCCGACCCCGCATCCGGCGACCCCGGGTGCAGTCGCGGACGTGGTCGTGCAGGTGCTCTCCCAGATCGGCGTCCCAGGACCGGTCGGGCTGACGCTCCCGGCAGTCATACGGGGCGGCAGAGTCCAGACGACGTCCAATATCGACCCGGCCTGGATGGAGACGGACGCGGCCCAGCTCTTCGCACGAGCGACCGGCCGCGACGTGAGGGTGGTGAACGACGCCGACGCGGCAGGGATCGCCGAGATGCGCTTCGGCGCCGGCAAGGGACGCAAGGGCGTCGTCGTGATGGTGACGCTCGGCACCGGCATCGGCAGCGCCGTCTTCTCCGACGGGTTCCTGGTGCCCAACAGCGAGCTGGGGCACCTGCCGCTACACCACGGGGATGCCGAGGACTGGGCCGCGGAGTCGGTGCGCGAGCACGACGACCTGTCCTGGAAGAAATGGGCGCACCGTCTGGAGACGTATCTCGAGCTCGTCCAGCGGCTGCTGTGGCCCGACCTGATTGTCATCGGCGGCGGCGTCAGCAAGAAGGCCGACAAGTTCCTGCCGTACATCGAGCTCAGGACCGAGATCGTGCCGGCGCAGCTGTTGAACGATGCGGGCATTGTCGGCGCGGCGCTCTTCGCCCCGGCCGGGAAAGCTCAACCCTAGTCTGCCGCGCTCGATATGAGCGCAGGGGCAGCACCTTCAGGGAGGCTCGCATTGAGCAACAACGACCTGGAAACACTTTCCGTCAACACGATCCGCACTCTGTGCATGGACGCCATCCAGGCGGCCGACTCCGGCCATCCGGGGACACCGATGGGAATCGCCCCGGTCGCGTACACACTCTGGCAACGCTTCCTGCGCTTCGACCCGACCGACCCGATCTGGCCCAACCGCGACCGCTTCGTGCTGTCGGAAGGACACGCCTCCGCGTTGCTCTGGTCGCTGCTCCACCTCGCCGGCGTGCAGACTGTCGACCCCGACTACGAGGTCCTCGGCCGACACGCCGTGACCCTCGACGACCTCAGGACGTTCCGCCAGCTCGGCTCGCGCTGCCCCGGGCACCCGGAGTACCGGTGGACCAGCGGCGTGGAGACCACGACCGGCCCGCTCGGCCAGGGCGTTGCGACCTCGGTCGGGATGGCGATCGGCGGGCAGTGGCTCGCCGCCCGGTACAACCGCGACGACTTCACCGTCTTCGACTTCGACGTGTACGCGATGGCCGGCGACGGCTGCATGATGGAGGGGATCTCCTCGGAGGCTGCCTCGCTCGCGGCCCACCAGCGGCTGTCGAACCTTTGCTGGATCTACGACTCCAACCGGGTGACGATCGAGGGCCACACCGACATCGCGTTCACCGAGGATGTGGCGGCCCGGTTCATCGGCTACGGCTGGAACGTCACCACCGTGGCCGACGCCAACGACCTCGACGCCGTGGCCCGCGCGCTGCACACCTTCAAGTCCGAGAATGAGCGCCCGACGCTCATCGTGGTGCACAGCCACATCGGCTACGGGTCACCGGTCGAGGACACCCCGAAGGCGCACGGCGCGCCGTTCGGCGTGGAGGGCGTCAAGTCGACCAAGCGTTTCCTCGGGATGCCGGAAGACAAGGACTTCTTCGTTCCCGACGGCGTCTACGAGCACTTCGCCGCAGGCGTCGGCGCGCGCGGTCGCGAAGCCCGGACGAGCTGGGAGGCTCGGATCGAGGCTTACTCAACCACCCATCCCGAGCTCGCCGACGAGCTGGGGCGCATCCAGCGGCGGGACCTGCCGGAGGGCTGGGAGTCGGCGCTGCCGACCTTCCCGGCCGACCCTAAAGGCATCGCCGGCCGTGACTCCAGCGGCCAGGTGCTCAACGCGCTTGCCCAAGCCGTGCCGTGGGTGCTTGGCGGGTCGGCGGACCTTTCGCCGTCGACCAAGACCAACCTCACGTTCTCCGGCGCCGGCGACTTCCAGGCTGATGACCGCTCGGGGCGCAACCTCCACTTCGGGATCCGCGAGCACGCCGCCACCGCGATCACGAACGGGATGGCGCTGACCAAGCTGCGCCCGTACTGGTCGGGGTTCCTGATCTTCTCGGACTACGCACGCGGCGCGATCCGGCTTTCAGCGCTGATGGAGATCCCGGTCGTGCACATCTTCACCCACGACTCGATCGGGGTCGGCGAGGACGGCCCCACCCACCAGCCGGTCGAGCAGCTCGCGTCGCTGCGCGCGATGCCGGGGCTGCTGGTGTTCCGCCCGGGCGACGCGAACGAGGTCGTCGAGACCTGGCGGGTCGTCGCCGCGCTCAGGCACGAGCCGGCGGTGCTGGTCCTTTCCCGTCAGGCACTGCCCACCCTCGACCGCTCCGAGATGGGGGCCGCATCCGGGGTGGCCAGGGGAGCCTATGTTCTGGTCGACGCGGCGGACGGCAAGCCCGACGTCATCCTGCTCGCCACGGGGTCGGAGGTGCAACTCGCGCTCGCGGCCCGTGACGAGCTGGCCGCCGAGGGCCTCGCGGCTCGCGTGGTCAGCATGCCCTGCTGGGAATTGTTCGACCGCCAGCCCAAGGAATACCGCGACTCGGTCATCCCGCCCGAGGTCAGGGCCCGGGTCGCCATCGAGCAGGCGGCGACCCTCGGCTGGGACCGTTACGTCGGCGACGGCGGCGCGGTCGTCGGCATGCACACGTTCGGGGCATCGGCGCCGCTCAAAATGCTGATGACCAAATTCGGCTTCACTCCCGAGAAGGTCACCCAGGTTGCCCGCGAGTGCGTGGCCGCCGGTAGGGAGCAGGCGTGAACGTAACCCAGGCGCTCCATGAGCAGGGCCAGAGCATCTGGCTGGACAGCATCACCCGTTCGATGCTCGATACGGGCCAGATCCAGCACTACATCGACCAGTACTCGGTGACAGGTTTCACCTCCAACCCCTCGATCTTCGACAAGGCGATCGGCTCCGCGCTGCCGTCGGACGGGGGCGAATCCGAGGCAATGCTGGCCCGCTTCGCGAGCGCGGGCGTCGACGTCAAGGCGCTTGCCGCCACGTTGCAAAGCGAAGGCGCCAAGTCCTTTGTCGCGGCCTGGAGCGACCTCATGGAGCGAATCGACGTACAGAGCAAGGCCGTGGCCTGACCTCGGCGCCGAGCGGCCGGACTGAACCCATCAGAGGAGCAAGCCATGCCATCGACCGCGCTGCGCGAGCGTCCTGCGTGGAAGGCGCTCGCGGGCCATCACTCCGAGATCGCCGGGCGCCACCTGCGCGAGCTGTTCGCCGCCGATCCGGGACGCGGCGAGCGGATGGCGGCCGAGGCCACCGGGCTGTACCTGGACTACTCGAAGAACCGGATCACCGACGAGACCTTGCGGCTGCTGCTCCAGCTTGCCGAGGAATCGGGACTGCGCGAGCACATCGACCAGATGTTCGCCGGCGATCGGATCAACGTCTCGGAGCACCGGCCGGTGCTGCACGTGGCGTTGCGGATGCCGAGGGAGTCCTCGCTCGTCGTCGGCGGAGTGGACATCGCCGCGCAGGTGCACGAGGTGCTGGACCGGATGGCGGCGTTCGCGGACCAGGTCCGCTCGGGCGCCTGGAAAGGCGCCACCGGCAAGCCGATCCGCAACATCGTCAACGTCGGCATCGGCGGCTCCGACCTCGGGCCGGTCATGGCCTACGAGGCGCTGCGCCACTACAGCCGGCGCGATCTCACGTTCCGGTTCGTGTCCAACGTCGACTCGACGGACATTGTCGAGGCGCCCCGTGATCTGGCCGCCGAAGAGACGCTGTTCATCGTCGCCTCGAAGACGTTCGGGACGCTGGAGACGATGACCAATGCCCGCTCTGCACGTGAATGGGTCCTGGCGCAGCTCGGTGACGAGGCGGCGGTCGCCCGGCATTTCGTGGCGGTGTCCACGAACACGCAACGGGTCACCGAGTTCGGCATCGACACCGCGAACATGTTCGGCTTCTGGGACTGGGTCGGCGGGCGCTACTCGATGGACTCCGCGATCGGTCTCTCGACGATGCTCGCTGTCGGCCCCGACAACTATCGCGATCTCCTCGCCGGATTCCACGCGATGGACACGCACTTCCGCACCGCGCCGTTCGAACAGAACCTGCCGGTCCTGATGGGACTGCTCGCTCAACCCGCTCGGCAGGCACCACGACATCCTCTCGTCGAACGTCTTCGCCCAGGCCCAGGCGCTCGGCTTCGGCAAGACCGAGGACGAGGTGCGCGCAGAGGGGACGGCTCAGGACGTGGCGCCGCACCGGGTGATGGAGGGCAACCGTCCGACGAACGTGCTGCTGGCCGAGGTGCTCACCCCGTACCTGCTCGGCACGCTGGTCGCGCTCTACGAGCACAGTGTGTTCACCCAGGGGACGATCTGGGGGATCGACTCCTTCGACCAGTGGGGCGTCGAGCTCGGCAAGGTGCTTGCTGTCGCGATCACCCCGGAGCTCGAGAGCGCGACCGCGCCTGAGCTCGGCCACGACTCGTCCACGAACGCGCTGATCCGGCACTACCGCACGCTCAAGGACTAGGAGGCATCACATGGCGACAGACAAGCCCATGCAGCTCGGGATGATCGGGCTCGGCCGGATGGGGGCGAACCTGGTGCGTCGGCTGATGCGAGACGGCCACCACTGCGTCGTGTCCGACGTCAACGCAGCCGCCGTCGCCGAACTGGCCGGCGAGGGCGCGACGGGCGCAGACTCACTCCGGGATTTCGTCGCGAAACTGGACAAGCCACGGGCCCTATGGCTCATGCTGCCGGCTGCGATCGTCGACTCCATCCTCGACCAGCTCGAGCCGCTGCTGGAGCCCGGCGACATCCTCATCGACGGCGGCAATTCCTACTACCGCGACGACATCACGCGCGCCAAGCGTCTTGCCGGCAAGTTGCTGCACTATGTCGACTGCGGGACCAGCGGTGGGGTCTGGGGCCTGGAGCGCGGCTACTGCCTGATGATCGGCGGCGAGGACGAGGTCGTGGCCCATCTGGACCCGATCTTCAAGACGATCGCTCCCGGCGAGGGCTGCGCCGAGCCGACGCCGAGCCGGACCCGGACCGACGGCACCGCCCCGCTCGGGTACCTGCACTGCGGGCCGAACGGCGCCGGGCACTTCGTGAAGATGGTCCACAACGGGGTCGAGTACGGGATGATGGCCGCGATCGCCGAGGGCCTCAGCATCATCAAGCGCGCGGACGCCGGCAAAGGCCGGCAGGAGGTCGACGCGGAGACGACGCCCCTGCGCGATGAGTGGGCCTACCAGTACGACATCGACGTCGGAGAGGTGGCCGAGGTCTGGCGGCGCGGCTCGGTCGTCGGCTCGTGGCTGGTCGACCTGATCGCCGACGCCTTCGCCGGCTCGCCCTCCCTCGACGGCTTCGCCGGGCGGGTCTCCGACTCCGGGGAAGGCCGCTGGACCGTCCTCGCCGCGGTGGACGAAGGCGTCCCGGCACCGGTCATCACCACCTCGCTCTACGAGCGCTTCGAGTCCAGGGAGGCCGGGGAGTTCACCGACAAGATCCTCTCGGCGATGCGCTCGGAGTTCGGCGGGCACGCCGAAAAGAAGGGCTGAGGGCTGTGCATCACGAACTCCAAGTCGTCGCCGACTCCGACGCGGTCGCCGGCACCGCGGCGGCGTTCGTGGCGCGGCTGGCCCAGGCCTGCGTGCAAGCCCACGGCCGATTCACGTTCGCCGTCAGCGGGGGGCACACGCCATGGGCGATGTTCGCGCGGCTCGCACATGAGCACGTCCCCTGGGAGCATGCGGCGGTGTTCCAGGTCGACGAGCGGGTCGCGCCCGACAGCGACCTGGACCGCAACCTCACCCACCGGCGGGAGAGCCTCGGTGCGGCCCCGGCCGAGGTCATCGCGATGCCCGTGAACGACGCCGACCTTGACGCGGCGGCCGCCGCCTACGGGCGGTCGCTGCCCGGGCGTTTCGACCTCGTTCACCTGGGCCTCGGCCCGGACGGGCACACCGCCTCGCTGGTGCCACGGGATCCGGTGCTCGAAGTCTCGGACCGGCTGGTGGCCCTGACGGCGCCCTACATGGGCCACCAGCGCATGACACTCACCTATCCTGCGCTCGCCCGCGCCCAGCAAGTGCTCTGGCTCATCACCGGAGCGGACAAGCGCGAACCGCTCTCCAGGCTCGTTGCGGGAGACCGGTCGATTCCCGCCGGCTGGGTCGAGGCGGCGGCGTCGCTCGTCCTCGCGGACGCGGCGGCGGCCGACCAGGGCCCTCGGCGCGCCGGTGCCCAGTCGCCGGCAGGACCATGACGCCCGACCCTTTTGCCGTGCCGACCCCGTAAGGGGGATCAGATGGCTTTGAACTCGTCGAACGTTCCCGCCGACGTGCTGGTCATTTTCGGGATCACTGGCGACCTCGCGCGAAAGATGACGTTTCGCTCGCTCTATCGGCTTGAGCGACGCAAGCTGCTGACCTGCCCGATCGTCGGAGTGGCGCGCGACGGCTGGTCCGACGACGCGCTGCGTGACCATGCCCGCGCGGCGATCAAGGCAGCGGGCGAGCCGCTCGACGACAGCGTCTTTGCCCGGTTCGCCGCCCGACTCAGCTATGTGCAGGGCGATTACACCGACGAGGAGACATTCCATCGCCTCGCCCGGGCGGTCGACGGCAAGCGGCGCCCCGTCTTCTACCTGGAGATCCCGCCGTCGCTGTTTGCCCGGGTGGTCGGGGGCCTGGCAGGCGCCGGGCTGACCAAGGGCGCCCGGGTTGTCGTGGAGAAACCGTTCGGGCATGACCTCGCGTCGGCGCGCGCCCTCAACGCCGAGTTGCGTCAGCTCCTCGACGAGGATCAGCTGCTGAGGATCGACCACTTCCTCGGCAAAGAGCCGGCGATGGACATCCTGTTCCTGCGGTTCGCCAACTCCGTGTTCGAGCCGGTGTGGAACCGCGACCACGTCTCCTGCGTGCAGATCACCATGGCTGAGGACTTCGGGGTCGAGGACCGCGGCCACTTCTACGACCCGGTCGGCGCGCTCCGCGACGTCGTGCAGAACCATCTGCTGCAGCTGCTTGCCCTGGTGGCGTCCGAGCCGCCATCAGCCGCCGATGCGGACGCGCTCCGAGACCGGCGGGTTGATGTGTTCCGGGCGATCCCCGACGCCGACCCGGCCCACTACGTCCGCGGGCAGTATGAGGGGTACCTGCAGGTCCCCGGCGTGCGGCCGCACTCGCGCACCGAGACCTTCGTCGGGTTGCGGCTGGAGGTCGAGAACTGGCGCTGGTCCGGGGTGCCGTTCTTCATCCGCGCCGGCAAGTCGCTCCCCGAGCGAGTGACCGAGATCCGGATCATGTTCAAGCGCCCGCCGCGGCTTGCGTTCGCGGAGCGGTTCGCGCCCGAGCCCGACCAGTGGATTCTGCGGATCGATCCGAGCCCTGGCATGAACTTCCGCATCCAGGCCAAGCAGCCGGGCAAGCAGGACACGCAGCTGGTGGACCTCGACCTCCTCTTCGCGGCCGAGCTGGGTGAGGCACCCGAACCGTACGAGCGCCTGCTCAGTGATGCAATGCAAGGCAACGCCAGCCTGTTCACCCGGGAGGACTCGGTGGAGGAGACGTGGCGAATCGTCCAGCCACTGCTGGAGGCGCCCGGCGACCCCGAACACTACCGGCAGGGGACCTGGGGACCGGCGGGCGCGAGCAAGCTCGTCGTCGGATATCCGCAATGGCACGAACCATGGCTGCCGACGAGATTTCCCGACTGACACAGCCGTAACCCGGACCCGGTGATCTCGCGCGGTGAGCCGTGCGCGCTGAAATATCAGCTCCGGCGTGGGTTGGCTCATTGACTGAGACACGACGTCAACTCCTCATGGACAGGGTGCGCGTGAATGTGAGTCGAGGCGCGGAGAGCTCCGCGGATTCGGGCACCATGAGCTTCTGGGGGAATAGGGGTACCGTCCGGACGTTGACGCGTCAGACGGCACCCGCGGCGGTCCGCTCGGCCGGTACAGGGCTGGCGGGGCGCAGATCCGTCCAGTTCTGCTCGATATGGGCCAGGCAGTTCTGCCGGCTGTCCGGGCCGGAGACGGTTCGCCAGCCGACGGGAACCTCGCGCCAGTCGGGCCACAGAGAGTACTGGTTCTCATCGTTCGTAACAACAAGAAAAATTCCCTCTTCGTCGTCAAACGGACTCGCCACGTCACACTCTTTCCGCGTCGGGGAATTCATTCGGCAGAATGGATTCGGTATGCGTGGGCGTAATGACAGCGGGGAATGACCGAGGGTACAACCACAGGCAACTGGGGGGCAGTTTTCAGGTCGGGCCTCGTTCTTCACCGTGGCAATCGGTTGATCTCGCGTTCGTGGCATCGCGTTGATTCCTGTCCGGGTACGGTGCAGGGCGATTGCAAAGTCTTTTGATCAAGGGGAGGTGCAGGTCAGCTGAGGCCGAGCAGTTCCAGGGGGCGTTCGTAGGGGCGGCGGGCGATCTTGCGGAGTCCGGCGGCGATGTTGGTGTGGCCGGATCGAAAGTGATCTTGGTTCCGGTTTCTGGCCCGGTTTGGGGTCGATGGCTGGGGATGGGCGGGTGGTAGCCGCTGGTCTGCCCAGCTTTTCCACGTGATCAACTCCGGTCAGGCCTTGGCGGGCGGGGTGGTCAGGGACTGTCAGGCGGGTTCGGGTGGGCCGTGGACGGTGTCGAAGAGGTGTGTCCAGGCGTGCTGCCAAGGCCAGTTGTGGGGCAGGTGCAGGGTGATGCGCCGTGCGGAGCGGGCGATCCTGGTGGGGACGTGGATCAGGTGGGTGCGGAGGGTGGCGGTGGTGGCCTTGGCGTGGAAGGTGGAGGTCAGTGCGCCGGCCGCCCGCAGCAGGTTGTAGGTCATGGCCCACAGGGTGAGCCGGGCGGCGTTGGCGTTGAACTGTCCCGACGGCAGGTGGGCCAGGGCTGAGGCTTTGCTGTCGGCGATGACCTGCTCGACGACGGCGTGGTGGCGGTGCTCCCGCTCGGCCTGGAGCGTCTGGGCGGGGTTGTTGGTGACGAACGGGTGGTAGCGCCAGACGGGGAACAGTTCGCCCTGCTCACCCACGATGGCGGGTTTGGCGAGGTCGCGGACGCGGCGCACGATCAGCCGGGCGGTGACCCGGTCACTCCTTTTGCGGCTCGCGAACGCGGTGTATTCGGGTAACTCGGCGACTTCGGCGTCCGAGATGAGTTCACCGGTCTCGGGGCCGGGCACCGCGGTCGGGTAACTGATGTGTTGCCAGGCATGGTTGGGAATGCTGTGGACAGCTTGTTTGATGGAGGGGTTCATCCCGGTGGTGATCGAAAAGTGGGCGCCGGCCCGGCGGCATGCAGCGATCACCGCGGCGTCGTAGAACTGCGAGTCGGCCCGCAGGATACGGGTCCCGGTGCAGCCGGCCTCTCGGGCGGTGGCCAGGGCCTCGCTCACGAATTTCGGGGCGCCTCTGGAGTCTGCCGCCTTGCCGCGTCGCATCCGTGCTCCGGCGATCACCGGTCTCGATTGTGGGGTGCAGACCGTGGCGAGCAGCGGGTGCAGGGTGCGGATGCCCTTGAACCGGCCGTACTCGGCGCCCTGTTTCGCCCGGCCGTAGACCCGCTTGTGGGTGGAGCCGACATCGATGAGTTTCGGTCCTGGCACGGTTCTGTGATGGAGCCCCTGATCACTGAGATCAGGGGGCACCGCCAGCCGTGACTCGCAGGGTGGGATGGGGCCGACCGGATTCGAACAGGTGTCCTCCCACATGCGGTGAAGGCGCGACAACCGCTGCGCTACGAGCCCCATCCCGCTCGCGATCATACGAGCTGTCCTCACCACGCTGCTCGTGAATTGTCAGACGCGACGAGCGACTACTTGGCGTGGCAAGTCACAGATGATCGGCCGGGTCGGCTTCGCTCTCCTCTGAAAGCGCGTCTTGCTCTACTCGTGAGCCACGGGTCAGACCGCATCATCACGGAGCCCGAAGCCCTCCGAGAACCCTTCCAGGAACTCGCGCCGCGCAGGGTCGGACTCGGCTTCCGCCATCGTCCCCAGCAGATCTATCAACTCGTTCCGTTGATCGCTCGACAGCTTGCTGACCAGGTGAGCGACGCCCTCGAAGACCTTGACTGCGTCGTCCGGGTCCATCTGCCCGTCTTCACTACCATCGATGAACCACAGGACATCGACCAAAGCTTCGGCCAGGGCACGAGTCAGAGACGAGTACACGGGCATAACGGCGGTCCTTCCAGCAGGTCAACGAAAGACTTCGGCCATCCCACCACACATCACTGACGTCACATTCAGTCAGTCCTCCACGGAAGTGAGCAATCCGCTCTCGTGGACAGAGCCACACAACGTCACGGACACCTACACGACGCAAAGGTGCAGTTCAGAGGCAATGCTTACTCATGAGAGATCGGAAAAGACCTCGACCTGGTCGAGTTCCTGCGCCGGGCCGGGCTGGAGGGGCTGGACGAGGTGGAGGCCGCACGGTCCGGGCTGGTCGAGTGGCGCGGCTGAGGCCCGGACGTGTGGACTGCGTGACGGGCGGCGGTGGAACGGCCAGAAGTGGCCGTCATGGGGTGATCGCAACCAATAGGGTGCGCCGGGTGAACAATGGTTCCCCTCTTCCTCGTGCCTTCCGCCTGATCGTCACGGGGGGAGGCACCGGGGGCCACACCTATCCCGCCTTGACCGCAATTCGAGCGTTGCAGGACCGGCTTGCGGCGGAGGGCAGACAGCTCGATGCGCTGTGGATCGGGACGCCGGACGGTCTGGAGGCCCGTGTCGCACCGGCCGAGGGCATCGCCTTTTCTACGGTCGCCACGGGCAAGATCCGACGTTCCAGTAATCCGCTCAAGATGGTGTCGCCGGCGAACGTGCGGGACATGGCCCGGGTGCCGCTCGGGGTGGCGCAGGCTCGGAAGGTCGTCGCTGACTTCCGGCCGGACGTCGTGCTGGCCACTGGCGGTTACGTGGCTGTCCCTGCTGGTCTGGCCGCCCGTATGTGCCGCCGCCCGCTGGTTCTTCACGAGCAGACTGTGCGGCTGGGTTTGGCCAACCGGAAGCTGGCGAGCTCGGCGACGAGGATCGCGGTGTCGTCGGAATCATCGCTGCCACTCCTGCCGGAGTCGGTGCGGGGCGCTGCGGTCGTCACCGGAAATCCGGTCCGCCTCGCGGTGCTGACCGGCCATGCGGACAAGGCGGTTGCCACGCTGGGGCTGCACGGTTTCGACCGGCGTCTGCCGACCGTGTACGTCACCGGCGGCGCACAGGGCTCGCAGCAGATCAACGACGTCGTGCGGGACTCGCTGACGTGGCTGCTGGAGCGCGCGAACGTGGTCCACCAGTGCGGGCCGGCCAACGTCGAGGGCCTGCGGCAGCACGCGACGGGTCCGCCGCCGGAGCTGGCGGGCCGCTACTACCTCGCCGGGTTCGTCGGCCCGGAGCTCCCCGACGTGCTGGCACTGGCCGACGTCGTGGTGTCCCGTAGCGGCGCCGGGACACTCGCCGAGCTGACCGCGCTGGGCAAACCGGCTGTGTTCATCCCGCTCGCCACCTCGGCCGGGAACGAGCAGTCGCACAACGCCCGCCACCTCGAAGAGGCCGGTGCGGCCGTGGCCCTGCTGGGTGATGTCAGCGCCGACCGGCTCAAGGACGCGACCGGCCCGCTGCTCACCGACCCCGTACGGCGGGTGGCGATGGCGGAACGGGCCCGTGCGCACGGGAGGCCTGACGCGGCGGACAGGCTCGTGGACGTGATCCTGTCCGCTGCGTCCGGCTGACCGGCGCGGGGCGTTACGGGAGACGGCCGAAGTGCAGGGCCGTGCCGGTCTCGATCAGCACGGCGCAATCGTTGAACACGTCGTCGCCCTGGCCCATCGGGTCGGGGACGTCGCGGTTGCCGAGGTACAGGCCGAGCTTCTGTGCGTTGTCCTCGGTGCAGATCGTGCGGAGCGTTTCGAGGACCGCGGCGTCCATCGTCAGCACGGTGTCGGCCCAGTCCAGCATCTCCAGCGTGATCTGCTGGGCTCGGTGGGTGCTGAGGTCGTAGCCCAGCCGGTCAGCCGCCTTGATTATGGAGGGGTTGGCGGGCTGGTCCTGCCATTTGCCGATCAGTCCTCGTCTGCGCTGTTTCGGTTCCGGACGTCGTCCGGTGGTGCCGGGCGGGGGGTGCGGGCGGCTGCGGCCGTGGATGTCCGGCTGCCGAGCGGCACCTCGCGGGCGGGCAGCACCTGCACGGCCGCCGGATCCGGCCAGGTCCCGGCTCATCCCGTCACCCGTTCCGTCACCCGTCTTGCAAGTTCATCTCTCATTCATCGCGGCCCCTTCGGGATCTCTTGGGGTCTGCCTTTGGTTCTCCCGCTAAAAGTGATTGAATATTAAACCGAACGATTTTGGGGTCGCCGTTCCGATCAGCCGGCGGCCCAAGCAAAGGAGGGGCAGAGCGGTGAGTGACGCTACGGCTGTACAGGAGCAGGGTGCCCGACGGGTCTACATCGACAAGGCCTCGCCCGAGTCGTACCAGGCGTTCCGGCGCGCCGCCGAGGCGGTGCATGCTGAAGCCGTCGCGGCCGGCCTGGAACCCTCCCTGCTGGAACTGGTCAACATCCGCGCCTCCCAGCTCAACGGCTGCGCCTTCTGCCTCAACGCCCACACCCGGACGGCCCTGCGCGCCGGGGAGTCCCCGATGCGCCTGGGAGTCCTGCCGGGCTGGCGCGACACGGAGGTGTTCACCGTACGGGAGCGGGCGGCACTTGCCCTGGCCGAGGCGGTGACGAACCTGGACGACGCCGCCGCGCAGGAGTCGGCGTACGCGACGGCCCGGGAGGTCTTCACCGAGGCCGAGATCTCCGCCGTGATCTGGGCGGCGATCACCATCAACACCTTCAACCGGGTCTCTATCCTTAGCAAGCACCCCGTACGGCAGACCGCCACGCCACAGCCGGCGCCCAGGTGACCGTACGAACTCCTCGCACCTACATTTCCGCATGGCCGGACACCGGACCCCAGGCCCGAAAGGCTCACGATGACTATCGAAATCACTGACTCCCCCGACACGCACCGCTACGAGGCCCGCGTGGACGGGCAGCTCGCCGGCTTCGCCGAGTACCTGCGCACCAGCGAGAGCGCGCTTGTCGTCTTCACGCACACCGAGGTCGACCCGGAGTTCAACGGACAGGGCGTCGGCTCGGCGCTGGCCCGCGCGGGCCTGGATGCCGCGCGGGCGGACGGGCTGCGCGTGCTCTCGGTGTGCCCGTTCATCACCGCCTGGATGGTCCGGCACCCCGACTATCAGGACCTCGCCTATCAGAGCCGCAGCAAGGTCGAGGACTAGCGGTGGTTTGTTAACGAGTAGCCGCACGATAGGGCTTGGGACGTGCTGGCCTGGCGGTTCGGCTCGGGGGTAGATCAGCAGGCCGTCTCGCGGACGAGGTCGAGTTCCACGCTCGGCCTGCTCCGGGTCGGGCGTTTGGCGCTGCGGTCGGAAACTAGGGCGCCGATTGCTGTGATGACCTCGGGCAGGTCGTCGCGTTCGCCGGTCCAGCGTTGCAGCGACCGCCACTGCTTGACCTCTGCGTTGGCATGCTCGACCATGATCCGCCGTTGGGATTGGCGACGGCGCGCATGGTCGTAGAAGTTACGCTCGGACGGCCCGGCGTCCGCCGCTGGCTTCTTGGGCGGGGCGCTGACCTGGCCGGGGAAGTCGCGGGTCAGGCCGGCATAGCCGGAATCGACTTCGGCTTTCACGTTCGGGTGCAGCCGCAACTGTTCCTCGATGCCCTCGGTGCGCACTGCGGTGGCATCGTGCATCCGGCCCGGGCGAATCGCCCCGAGCCACAGCTCCCGCCCCTGTTCGTCGCTGATCATCGTGGCCTTCTCGGTGTTCTGCTTCCTCTTCCCCGACACGAACGCCTTACGACCCGGCCGCCCCGCCTTCGGGCGGCGTACCTGCACCTCGGTACCGTCGATCCGCAACGTGATCCCCTCGGCCTGGGCATAGGCGAACACGTCCGCAAGGGTCCTGAGCCTGATCCCGGGCCGATCCGGTACCGCGAAGCCGCGAGCGGCCAGCAACGGGCGCACCTCGCCGACCGCCCGGTCGATTGTGGAGGGCGAGACTCCGAACAGCGCCGCGAGCACCCTGTGCGACAGCGCCCAGCGCAACACCACCAAGGTCACCAGCACCCGGTCCACGAAGACCAACTGGTGATCCGGCCCAGCCCCGGCCGCCCGCAGTCGGCCATGGCCACGCCGTTGGGCCAGCGCAGAGTCTCGGCTGCGGTCCACGGCCCGGCCAACTCGGTGATCAGCGCACCCAGGTGTGCCTTCGAGATCCCGCACAGGGCAGAATCAGAGCAGGCCGCGCGGGCCCAACTTGACTTCACACTCCCGATGATTCAGCACAGCTCTCTGCCGTTTGGCACGAGGGTGGCTGCCGGAGCCTGACCACCGATACCCCGATCATTCAGGCTCGGGCCGGTGCGCCCATTCCTGGTCGAGGATGCTGAAGACTTCGGAGTCACGCCAGCCGTCCCGGATCAGCGCGGTGTGCCGGTGTCGGCCCTCGTGGGTCATGCCGAGCTTGCCCAGCACCCGGGCCGATGCCACGTTGCGTGGATCGCAGGTCGCATAGATCCGGTGCAGTCCTATCAGCCCAAACCCTCTGCCGAGAAGTTCCCTGCCGATGACTGTGCCCACGCCTCGCCCCCACACCCGAGGATGCACGAGATAGGAGATCTCGCCCTGGCGGTGGGCCAGGTTACGGACCTTCAGCTCGCCGATACCGACGAGTTCACCGTCGAGGCAGGCCGCATACACGAATCTTGTCTGCGGGGACTGCAACCGGGCATCCACCGCGCCTTGGACGAAGTCCCGCGTCTGTTCCTCGGTGTTCGGCCCCCATGCCTGGTAGCGGCAAGCCTCCGGCAGGCTGGCGAAGGCATGTACAGCGTGGCGGTCCCTGACAACGAGCTCGCGCATAGTTACCGGGGTTTTGATCACGAGCCGATCCTGTCAGGCCAGCATCGCCAAATACCAGCACACAAGTCGCGGGCTCCCACACGATCAAGATCGCATCGTTATCGTGCGGCAACTCGTAAGCCGGGGAGTGGAGATCAAGTGGGTGGCCTGCGCCGACGGCGTTGATCAGGGCTTGGAGTTCGAGTGGCGGGGGTGCGTTGGTCCAGGCTCGCCAGCAGCGTTGGAGGGTGGTCCAGGGGTCGAGCCAGGCCCGGCGTACCAGAACAGCAGCACGTCCGATGCCGCTTCGGCGGCGTGCCGCAGGGCGTCGAGCACGTCGGCCGGGCGCTCCGGGCCGAGCAGCAGTGTGGTGTTCTTCCAGTGGAACGCTCCACTGGGACCGGGGGGGAGTGAGCGCCTGTGCCAGGCGGGCGGTCAGCTCTTCCGGCTGCCGGAGGGGAGGCCAGTGGCGCAGGCCGACGCTGGAGCCGACGAGCACTGCGCGGGAACGCTCACGGTCGGGCAGGAGGGCGTGACGCGGTTGTACCGGAGGCACTGTCACAGCGGCTCCACACACGGCGATTCGGCGTCGGACGGTCCGAACGCCTCCGAGGACCCCGTACCTTCTCATGCCCCGGACCGGGGCGGGCCGGGTCGGCGTTGGTCAAACGATCTCGCCGACGCAGGAACCGTGGGCGCCGCAGGCGTAGCAGGTGTACCGCATGCATCCGGTGCACAGCCCGATGTTCTCCAGCCGGTATATGTCCCGGCAGCTCTCGCATGCGGCCCGCTCACGCAGCATGGCCTTCCAGCCGTCGCTGCCGCCGATGAAGTCGTACGAGGCGGCGACGAACTCCGACCACGCGATGTCATGGTCGGCCCAGTGCCGGGAGTACCAGGAATACACCGCGAAGAACGCCTTGCCGGTCACCAGATGGTCGGGGTCACGACCGTCGCGGATCCACCCCTCGGCGAGTTGCCTGATGCGCTCCTCGATGGGCAGTCCGCAGCCGAGAACGACGTGGTTCCTCATCGCCGCATTATGCGGTCTGACACGCCCTCGTGGACAGGCACGGACATCAGCCTGCCGAGTCGTCGGATACGGCCCCGGCACCGGGCAGCGGATGACGAACACCCCACTGTGCCCCGGCAATAAATTGTGCGGCACGCAGGATGAGGCCATGCCGACTCGGTTCGCTGGGGCTGCCGGGTCCTCTTCCGGGGCGCACGGGACGGGTGCTGACGGCTTCGGGCGTTCATGTCGGTGAGCTTGTGGGGTGCACCCCCAGGATGGTGCCGAGTCGGTCGACGACCGCGGCGTACTCGCTGTTGCCCTTGCTGATCTCTGACTTGGCCTTGGCGCTCTGGGCGGTGTCGTTGTTGAGGATGCCGCTGGCGCAGTCGGCTGAGCCCTGCTCCAGGTCGGCGAGGGCCAAGACCCACGAGGCTTGGGCAGGTGCGTCGGGGATGGGCTCGAAGGTCTTGAGAATGCGGACGTCGTGGGCGAGTTCGTTGCAGGCGCTCAGGACGATGCCAGCGTCGGAGGCCGCGGAGCCGGCGGTATATCTGGACAGGTCCCCGTCCAGGGATTTGAGGCCCGTGTGGTGGCGGCTGTCCTTGAACCACGCGACGACGGCGACGGTATCGGTGGCGGGAAGCGGCGTCGTGGGAGTGGCCGTTGCGCTACTGGCTTGAGAACTGCCGGTGGACGCGCTGCTGCACGCGGTGAGCGGCATCAAGGCGCAGGTGACGGCGAAGGCGAAGGCACGGACATGCATGGGAACCCCGGTGAGTCGAAGGTGGGCCGTGTAGCCGGGCCCTGATGAGTTGCGCACAATTCGTGTCCGGTCCGTTGTGTCCCGCTGATCCATGGCCGCGCCGGCGGTGAGGTGGACGGCGGCGCGCGCGTGGGCCGACCGTGAGCACCCTTGCCGATTGCCACCCTCTTGGCGATCTCGGTGGTCCGCTCCTCGCGGCTGTTGCGACGCTCTTTGAGGCTTCCCATGACGTTCGCTCCTCCTGGTGCTGTCAGTCCCGGCGCGCCGGGGTTGGCGGGTGGCCGGAGGGCGACCTCGTCCTCGGCGTCCGGTAGAGACGAGACGGCGGCGACCACGGCCTCGGCCCGGATGCCGCGTGCGGCGCTGTCGAGATCGCGGCGGGTACTGAGGGCTGAGGGCTGACCGGACCTGGTCCTCGGCGTATACGGTCTCGAACGTGACCGGGTCGGTGCCGTAACCGAGTTCGGCCTGCTCGGGGTCTCCGGGCCGACAGCGCACCGGCTGTGGTGAAGCCGGGCCACGCATACCTGCCGAGCGCGCCGGACGGTACGGATCGTCGTCTTGGCCATGGTCCCCTCCTCGCCGCCGGCCCTGCCTGACGATGTGGACGGTAGGGGCCGATGGCACCTACCGATCCCAGGTTCGCCCGGGTGTCCCGGACACCGTAGTCTCGTGCCATGCCGCCCCTGAGCCAGCCGACCAGCGAGCGTTGTCCGCGCGCCATGGTCATCGACAGGGCCTGGCGCGGCCTCGGGCCAGGGCTGGATTCGCTGAGCGGCCCCGGTGGTGCGCCGTTGACCCGGTCGGTCAAGCTGATCGTGCTGCCGCTGGTGGTCAGGCCGTCGCTGCGTCCGGAACTCGCGGCCGACTTCCTCGACCCGCGGGAGGCCGCGCGCCTCGAGGCGTTGATCCGGGAGGCCGGCGCGCGCCTTGCGGCAACGGCGCAGTGGTTCACACTGCTCAAGAAGTCCCGCCGGGCGCTGGGTATCGTGGCGGGCAACCCCCAGGACCTGTACTTCCAGCTCTGCTTCGAGCTGGCCACCGAGCACGGAGAGCCCTCAGCCGGTGCGGAAGCAGTGGCCAGGGCCGCCCTCGCGGATGTGGCTAATGCCGCCGGTGGGCGCACGGTGGAGGCGCTGAAGGACCATCTGGCCGACGCCGCCCGGCGCTCCCGGCTCGACGGAGACCTGGCCGCCGCCTGGGAGAGCCGTCAGACGGCCCCGGCCGGTGACGCCGGCGTGGCAGCCCATGCGGCGGCCGCGGTTCTCGAAGCCTGTGGGGCGCCAAGCCCGGAGAGGAATTCGTCGTCGTTTGAGGCCATGGTCGAGGGTGGATACGGAAGCCTGCTCGGCCGAGCCCTGTGGGCGCAGGCGAGCGGTGTCTGGGGACGCGACGATCTGCCGGCGCATCTGAAACTGACCGAGCATCAGGTGCCGCCGCGACCGGAGGTCGGCCGGGGTGCCTCGACCGCCACGCTTCCGGCGCCGCTGGACCGCACGCTCTTCGAGCGGCTCTTCGTCGTGTTGCAGTCGTCGGTGCGGCGCGAGGAGTTGCCGACGGTGCCGGAGCTCGTCCGGCGGGAGGTCGGCCGCAGCTGCGCTCCGCTCGGCCTGCACGACGAGAGCCTGCGGGTTGCCGTGGTCCTCGGCGGTCGACTCGCGGTCGGCCTGGATCCGCTAGGCATCGGGGAGTCCGTGCCGGGGCGGACGGCGGCGCACCGCGCCGTCAACAGCCGCTGGCAACGGGAGGCATCTGTCCTCCGCGCCCGCAGGATGACCGTTTCTCCCTGCCCCGACCCGGACGGCGGCGTGCTGGACGCGCTCGCCCGGGACCTTCGCACCCCGTGGGTCGCCTACATGCGGCGGCTGTGGGTGCGGCTGCATGGGCGGGATGTCCGCGACGCGCCGCTGAACGACATGGCGTCGGCCTGGGCACTGCTTGACGGGGTCGCCCGCTCGGTGATGATGGACCACCGCGCCAGGGTCCGCTCGGCGCTGCGCACGCTGTCGGCGACCGCCGCGCCGGCGGCCGAGCCGAGGAGCGTGTAATGCCCGAGGCCAGCATGGACACCCATGTCACGCGAGCCGAGGACGGCACCGTACGGGTCGGCGACGAGCCTGCGGGGCCCGCCTTCACCCGGGCCGTTCTCGACGTCGCGGGCGCGGTCCTGACCTGGCCCGCCCTCGGTGCTCCGGGCCTGCCGGCGGCGCAGGTCCACGACGCGGGGCGGGCGCAGCAGTGGCTGTGGGCGCTCTACGGTGAGCGCGTCGCCGCCGCCGTGCACGGCTGCGAGGCGGGGGTGCCGGCCGGCGTGACGGTGGCGGCGGCGGAGGTGACCACTCTGGCGGGCGGTGCCGCCCGGCTCGCCTTCGGGCACTGGGCGGCCCGGTGGTGGCCGGCGTCGTACCTGGATGGGGTAATAGGGCTCGAACCGGGTGTGCTCGGGCTGGAGTTGGCCGCGCTCACCCACCAGTGCCATCAGTTGTTCGACACCGCCTTCGGCGATCAGCCCGATGACTGCGCGGCCGAACTGATAGCGGAGTATCAGGCGGCGCTCGACCTGTTGGTCCGGTGGTGGCTCGCTCCATCGCAGCCGACCGATACGGCGCGCCACCTGGACAGCGTCCTACGGCTGATCGACGACGTGGCCGACAGCGCCGGACTGGACGGCCCGTCACTGCGTCACCTTCGGGCGTCCCTGGACCAGCGCCGTCCGGTCGGTACGCCGGTCGACCTCGGCACTCTCTTCGCGCGGCACAGGGGGTACGCCCTCGCGGCGGGCGATCCGCTCGTCGCGGGTGGCCGGGTGATCACCCGGGGCTCGGGCAGCAACGACTGGCGCCGCTACCCGCCCGGCTTCGTCGACGCCGCCGAGAACGCGGTGTCCTGGACCGCCCGCGCGGTCGGCGCCCGCCGCCGGATCGAGGTCGAGGTCGTCGCGGACGTCGCCGCGCCCGCCGCCGGAGCGCCCCTTGCGGCCGAGGTCCGGGTGGACGGCGGCCGGGCGGCCCGGGTGCCCCTCGTCCTGCGGGACGACCTGTGGACCGGCCACGCGGACCTGGACCTTGACGTGGACCAGGACCTGCCGTCGGCCGCGATGCCGCCGCGCATCGAGGTCGGCGTCCTGTTCCCCGGCTTCGACCCGGGCCCCGGCGCCCCCGGCGACGCCGCCCATCGCGACGCGGTCCGCGCCCTGGCCCGGCAGCGGCTGGCGGCCGCGGCGCGGCCCTCGCCGTACGACGACACGCACCCGGGGCCGTTCCTCGCCGAGATCGCCGCCGCCGCTGCCGTGGAGGAGGACTTCTAGCCCATGCCGGAGGACGAAGCCGAACAGGCAGAACAGCTGGCGGGACTGAGCTACGGCGAGCCCTTCGACAGCGGCCTCGAACTCGCTGAGCACCATCAACTGACCTCAGATCTCCCTGCCGCGCAGGCCGTCTACGAAGAACTGCTCACCCTCGCCGAGTCGTTCGAGGAGTCTCCCGATGTGCGGCTCCTGCGGGGGCACTTGCTGTCCGATATCGGGACGGTCCAGCTCACGGCCACGGATCTGCCCCGTGCGGCCCTCTCCATCGAGCAGGCCCTCGGTCTGGTGCGGGGCGTCGCGTCCGTGCCGATGGGGCCGCGCGGCCGTCAACTGTGGCTGGAAGTCCTGCTGAAGACACTGCTGGCCAGGACCGAACTGATGCGCAGGACCGGGAGCCTGAACGAGGCGCAGGCGGCTGTGGACGAGGCGGCGACCCTGCTGGCCGAGTTCAACGATCCCGAGGGGCTGCGCACCGCGGAGATCGGCCAGACCCGGGTGCATCTGCTGGTGGACCGGAGCGAGTGGGGCGCGGCCGAGGAGCTGGCTTCGGCGCTGCTGTCCACCACGCCCGCGATCGTGCCGCATCTGCTGGACTGCCTAGGAATCATCTGCGCCTCGACCCGGCGGTTCGACCTGGCGGAGGACTACTTCGCCCGCGCGGATGATGGTTATCTGGCGCTGGGACACAACGCTGGGCGGCAGCAGCTGATCTCCCACCGGGCGTACGCCGCGATGCGCGCCGGCGACCTCGACCGCGCGGAACAGCTGTACGCCGAGGCCTCCGCGATCTTCGAACGGCAGGGCCAGTTCGAGGATCTCGCGGTCTGCGATCAGGCGCGTGCCTCCCTCGCCGAGCGCCGCGGCGACGCCACCGGCGCGAACGACCTGATGGCGTCGAGCCTGGCCCGCTTCGAACGGCTCGGCTCCGCGATCGCCGCCGCCGACACCATGCTGCTGGCCGCCCAGCAGGCGTACGACCGGGGCGACATCGCCGAGCTGCAGCGGCTGGCCCAGGCGGCGCGCGATGTGTACCAGGAGCGCGGGGTGTACGAGCGGTGCGCACAGGTGGACCTGATGCTCGCCCGGATCCTTGAGGACAACCTGAACCGGATCAACCCCGGCGACTACGAGCCGGCGTCGATCGCCACCGCGATCGCCACCGCGATCTCTCTCGCGCTTCCCGTCGCGCTGGCGCTGGAGGCGGCACGCTACGACTTCGCCACCGCCCACGCGCGCAGCCAGTGGCTGGAACTGGCAGACGACGCCATGCGGCTGGCCTTCCGCCTCGTCAACCGCAGCGGCGATCAGGGGCTGCTCTTCGAACTGGTGGAACACCGCTGCGCGGGCGCCTCGCTGGTTCTGGGCCGCACCGACCGTACGCCGCCGGCTGCCCCCGGCGAGGGGACGGTCTTCCCGGACGCCGCCATGAAGACGTACGCGCCCGCCGACGGCCCGATGACGCTGGGCGGCGTGGCGGCCGAGGCCGCCGCCTCCGTCGGCCTGCGCGTCGCGCCGCCGCCGAGGGTGGTGATGTCACCGGAAACGGGCCGCATCGCGCTTGAGCAGTACATCAAGGCGGCCGAATTCCGGTATCACCGGCGGATCGTGAGCGAGGAGGAGGTGCTGTTCTGGTCGCCGACGGCCTGACCAACCGCCCGGTGGTCCAGGTCCGGCTGGCCGACGCCGGCGACCTGTACATGACCTGGACGTGGACGCGCGTGGCCCAGGGATTCGGCACCGGGCACGCGCCCTCCGAGGAGGTCGCCCAGGCGGTCCGCGCGCTGACCGCCGCACTGCCCGGCGCGGGCGAGGGGGCGGAGGGGATGCGGCGCGCCTTCGCGTCGGGGGCGATGGCCGCGTACGAGGCCGAACGCCGGCTCGCGCGCGTGCTGGCCGAGGCGTTGTGGCCGCCGGGCCTGACCGAGCAGATCCGCCACGTGTCGGAGCGCGCGGGCCGCCCGCTGGTGCGGATCCAGCCGTCGCCCCGGGTCGCCCAGGTCCCGTGGGAGGGGCTCGCCGTGGAGGATGACGATGACGGCAGCGGCGGTGACGTACGGCTCATCGACCTCGCGGACGTCGTGACCACCGCGCCGGCCTCGCTGCGGCGGCCCGGCGCCGCCACGCGTCCGGCACCGGACGCCGAAGCCGACGCCGTCGTGCTCGTCCTCGACCCCAGGGTGCCCGGGTTCCGGGCTGATTCCCCGCTCGGCTCGGTGCTGGGCCCGCCCGGGGCGGACCCGGCGCTGCTGTCGCTCGTACAGCGCCGTCTCGACGCGGGCACCGTCGTGCCGCCCGTGGCCACTCCCGCCGAGGCGTTCCGCCGCACCGATCTGGACCGGGACTGGCTGGGCGGCGTGCTGAGGAAGGGGGCGCGCCGGCTGATGTACGTCGGGCATGTGAGCGGCGCGCCGGTCGAGAGCGGGCAGAGCGAGGACGGCACGCTTCATCTGTGCTGCGGTCCGGGAACCGATGGGCTGACGGATGTGATCCGCACCCACCGGCCGCTGTCGGCCAAGGATCTCCTCCTGGGCACGCTCCCCCTGCGGGCCGACGGCGTCCCCGGGGCCCAGCTGTGGCCCGCGCCCGCGCGCGTCGCCCTGATCGCCTGTGAGAGCGGCGGCGATCTGCGGTTCGCCGAGTCGTTCGGCCTGGCGTCCGCGATGATCCACAATGGTGCCGAACTGGTCACCGCCACCCGCTGGGTGCTGCCCACCAGCCTCGCCTTCCACCGGCTGGCCGACGTGCCCGAGCCCGTACGCCCGCTCACGGAGGCCGTCATCGCCGTCGACACCGCCCACGAACACCGCGACCCCGTGCACCGCCTCGGCGTCTGGCAGCGAGAGCAACTGGACCGCTGGCGCACCGGCGGCCGGGTCGAACACTCGCCCCTGCTGTGGGCGGCCATAACCTGCATCGTCAGGTGACGGGCAAGAGGTGGTAGAGGGAGATCACGCCCGCCGCGACCGCCGCGATTCCGGCGAGCAGCAGCGTGACGATGAACCTGACGCTCGTCGCCCGCTCGCGGCGGTCGTGGTCGAGGTCGGGGGTGAGGACGGACGGGTCGGCGGGCGCGTAGTGGATCGTGAGGTCGCGGTCGAGGGACAGGCTGGGGTCCGGGATGCCCTCTCGGCACAGCGCGGTGACAAGGATTCCCTCATGGGTGGTGAAGGCGACGACGGGAGCGTGGTTGACGATCTCGTCGCCCTCCCCGTCGGTGTAGACGTCCTTGGTGACGGCCACCACGCGGCCCGGGACGGCGACGGACTCGGCCAACAGAGCCGCGCGGGCGCGCGCAAGTTGGCAGTCCCGGCTGATCGCGACGATGAGGAACAGCAGGCCACCGAGGCAGATCAGCCCTCTCGGCCAGCCCCACACGAAGAACGCCTGGATGACCAGCCCCACCAGCAGCAGGAAGACCGCGCAGTTCGGCCCGCCCATCCCTCGCGTCTCCCCCCACATGTCCAGCATCAGGTGGAACCGCTCCGGCCGCCCCTGTGGATAACGCACCGGGAACTCCCGGCCCACCCATGCTGTTTCCACCACGTGGCCGTTCTTCCCCGCGTGCCGCAGCCTGAACTCCCGCCCCGTGGCCGGGTCCTGGAACGCGACCGTCACTGGTATCCCGGGCCTCTTGGAGTCACCGTGGCCCGGCTGATGCACCTCCACCACCCGCGCCGTCACCCACACCGCCCGCTGTGGCCGCGTCACCCCGGCCAGTGAGCTCCCGTACCCGACCAGCGCCAGCCCCGTCGGCACCGTCCACCACAGGCCCAGCATCCCCTGACCGTCCATCCGATTCTCCCTCCGTCCTTGGTGTGCTGCGTCCGCTACTGCGCGGAGAGGTTCTCTGCGATGGTCAGGAAGACATAGAGGTTCGCGATCCTGCTGACCGCGTCGGCATCCCAGGCATCGGATACGCCGGTTCGCATGACCCGGGCCCAGCCGGCCCTGAGCTGGATCTCCTGGACATCGGGCCAGGAGAGGAGGCCCTTCTGCGCGGTGGCTATGCCGAGACCGGAGACCTCGAAGGCACCGAAGCGGACGGTCTCGCCCGCCAGTACCGCTTCCAGTACTTTCGTCCCCTGGGCGTGGACCACGGCCTCCTGCATCCTGGACCCCCAGGTCTCGGGGTTCTCGAAGAACTCCGTGATCGTCGCGCTCGCGCCGGGGGCGAGAGCGACGTAGGTGCAGTGCCGGTAAGCCGGCGCACCGTTGGAGTACGTCTGGGTGATGTCCTGGTAGAGCCTGACGGAGTCCCAGCGAATGGCAACCATGCCGTCGCCGGCCTGCGGTTGCGCGATCATCCCGTTCTCGAAGAGATGCAGTCGCTTGGAGGCCTGCTTCGGGTTGAAGTCCGGCAACTTGCGCAGCGTCCAGAGGTACACCAGGCCAGGGACCACGAGCATGAGCAGCAGCGTGACAATCGCCAGCCAGATAGCGGCGGAGATCAGCTTGTTCAGGCGCTTGGGGGCGAAGGTGGTCTCCAGCGCGCCGAGGTTGTGACGGGCCGCCAGGTCTGCGGCCTCGGGCGTCAGAGCGGTCGGTGCTGCCATGGGTTGCTGCCTCGCGTCGGGTTGATCGGATCGAATGGAATGGCGAGCGGTCCGCAGGCGGCGTCGGTCAGGCCACCCCGCCGTAGAGGTAGCCGCCGGGATTCGCGGGATCGGCCAGCAGGAGTACCTGGTCGCCGACACGGGGGATCTGCAGCTTGGACACCAGGGTCTGCAGGGTGACCTGGCCGCCCGCCGCTCCGGTCGGTTGGACGACAAGGTTCACCACCGGGTCGAAGTTGACCAGCTTGCCCGTGTCGCTGATCGACACGACGACCGCCGGGACGGTCGGTATCCCCGCGGCGAGCAACTGCTGTACCTCGCCACCGGACTTGTACGCGCGGATGGACTGCTGGACTTCGGCGAAGTTCTCGCTGCCCATGAACGCGCGCGTGGCCCGACCGTAGAAGCCCTTGCCGCTGGCCACCTGGTCGACGATCTCCGCGGCCTTCTCCTCGCGGCTCCGGCGACGCTTGTCGAAGACTCCCATGACGCACTCTCCTCTGCACCGTTGGCTGCGGACTACCGACTGCGCGCTGCCGACCGGGCAGTGCCGCCGAGTATGTCCTGACGGTGTGGACGCTAGGTGAGCTGCCGCGCCTACCGATCCCAGGTTCACGTCCCGGCGGGGCGGTGGGGGAGTAGGCGTCGGATTTTCTTGCAGACGGAGACGTGCTTGCGGCTCGCTCCGGTGAAGGGGGCGCGGTCCCAGTCCCGGAGGCGTTCGCGCACCCGCGTACCGGCGAGTTGCGCCATCAGATCAAGCTCGCTCGGCCAGGGGAGGGTCGGGCCTGGTACTCCGCCGGCTCACCTGAGGGTGTGGTGTCCCCCGGAGTGTGGACACGGGGGTTCATGCTGCGAGTGTGAGTTTACGTCCTCGCCGGTGTTGCTGTTCGAACTCGGCTGGTGAGAGGTAGTTGAGGGCGCTGTGGCGCCTGCGGGAGATGTAGTAGGTGAGCCACTGGAAGATCTCCAGCCTCGCCTGGTGCACCGTCGAGAACAGCCTCTGGTGCATCGTCTCCCTCTTGAGCCCCTGCCAGAACGACTCGGCGAGGGCGTTGACGCTCCTATAGCTGTCAACTCACTGCGTGGAGTGTTCGTGGAGCGGGCTGGATCAGGTGATAGACCTCGCGGATGACGTAGCGCTTGAGGCAGCGGATGATCTCGCGTTTCGTCTTGCCTTCGGCGGTGCGGCGGGTGACGTAGTCGATCGTGGGTTGGTGGAAACGCATGCGGACGATGACGGTGCGGTAGATCGCGGCGTTGAGCTGTCGGTGGCCGCCGTGGTTGATGCGGTGCCGGCCGCTGGTCATGCCAGAGCCGGTGGGCACCGGGGCGATGCCCGCGAGCTTGGCAAGGGCTGCCTCGGACCTGATGCGCTCGGGGTTGTCGCCGGTCACCACGAGGGTCTCCGCCGCGGTGTCCACGCCGATGCCGAACGGTGCGAGGAGTTGTGGAGCGGCGCGGTGGACCAGATCGCCGATCATTTTCGTCAGGTCCTTGGCCTCGGCGTCGAGGTACTGCCACCTCTTGGCCAGCGTGCGCAGAGTATGGCGCAGTGCGTCCTCGGGGCCTTCCATCTGCCGAGGACGCAGGGCTGCGAGGTGCCGGGCCAGGGTGATCTGCGTTTTGCCCGCAGTCTCGTTCCGCAGGGAATCGGGGGCGTGGACAAGCATGGCTTTCATGGTGACCATCGCTGCTGTGCGCTGTTCGACAGCCTGGTCGTGGGCGATCTTGAGCTGACGGATCATCTCGGCCGCGCCGTCGGCGCTCTTGGGCGTGGCTGTCGCGAACCCGGCCAGGACGGCTCGGGCTGCATTCTCGGCGTCCAGGGTGTCGGACTTTCCGTTCATCCGCCGGAGCCGTCGGTCGGGGCGGCCGGCCTCGACCACCTTGTGCCCGGCCCGGCGGAGGAACGAGGCCAGGGTGGCGCCGTAGGAGCCGGTGCCCTCGACCCCGAACGCCAGGAGGCTACCGAACGAGGTTGCCCAGTCCAGCAGTTGCTGGAATCCGCCGGTGTCGGTGGGAATCGTCAGGCTCGACAGGATCCCGCCGATCGTGTCCATCACGGCTGCGACGTGCACGTGCTTGTGTGTATCGACGCCGATCACGACGTGCCCGGACCTGTGCTGCTCGTTGGTGTTCACGAGGTTCCCTCCGGTCGGTAGCGTGGGATGCACGCTGTCGCCGGCCGGACGGACAGGACTGTCACGGGGACGCTTTGACGAGTTGGCTCCAGGCTCCTGACTTGTTGAATTAGCCCCAGACGCTCGGTCTGCAGCCGTAGCGTCCAGGGTGTCGGTCGGCATGGGCCCGCAGTGCTCCTTGCCGCCCTCGGGCTGGCTCACTGATAGCGTGCCGCCGCCGGCCGACACCCGCGCGGTGTGGCTCGACAGAGGCATGAAGGTGATGCAGTGACTTCAAGTCAGGGTGCCCACCGCACTCCCCTTCCTTTCTCATCGAGTGCGAGGGCAGCAGCCTGTGATCCTGATCGGTGTCGATCCCCACAAGTCGTCCCACACCGCCGTCGCCGTCGACGCCGCAGGCCACCAGGTGGCCCAGCGCCGGTTCGTCGTCAACGCCGGAACCTTCCGCCAGCTGATGCGCTGGTGCGAGCAGTGGTCTGATCGCCGCTTCGCCGTCGAAGGCGCCGGCGGCCTGGGCCGCTCGCTCGCCCAGCAGCTGGCCGCCGCGGGCGAGAACGTGGTCGACGTGCCCTCCACCCTCTCGGCCAGGGCCCGCCTGCTGGCCACCGGCGGCGACCGCAAGACCGACGCCAAGGACGCCCTCCACGTCGCCCAGGTCGCCCTCTTCCGCCACGACCTGCGCCCCGTCGTGCGGGAAGACCAGACCACGATCCTGCGGCTGTTGACCGAACGGCGAGACGACCTGGTGCACGAACGCACCCGCGTCCTGAACCGGCTCCACGCCGTCCTGCGCGATCTCCTGCCCGGCGGAGCACCCACCGGCCTGTCGGCCGACAAGGCTGCCGCCTTGATGAAGGGCATCCGGCCGGTCACGGCCACCGACAACTGCCGCCGGGACATAGCCCGTGACCTGCTGGCCGACCTGCGCAGACTGGACCGGCAGGTCAAGGACAACGAAGCCGAGATGCGCGAGGCCGTCGCCGTGACCCGCACGACGCTGACCACCCTGCCGGGCCTGGGCACCGCTGGCCGCGAAGGTCATCGGCCATATCGGGGACATCAGCCGGTTCCCCACCGAGCACCACTTCGCCAGCTACACCGGCAGCGCGCCCCTGGACGCCTCCAGCGGCAACAACGTCCGCCACCGGCTCAACACCGGCGGCAACCGCGCACTGAACTCGGTCCTGCACACCATCGCCGTCTGCCAGATCCGCGACGGCGGGCGCGGGCAGGACTACTACCTCCGCAAGATCAGTGAGGGGAAGACGCCTTCGGAGGCCCGCCGGGCCCTGAAACGACGCCTGTCCAACGTGGTCTACCGGATCATGAAACGAGACCAACGACCCCACCTCGCTCAAGCTGCTTGACACACAGAGGCGCTATCAGGTCACGTCCGTCCGGCGGCAGCGCTTGCTGCGTGCCCGGCCGGACGGTCGACAGATCAACGCCAGGACACCCGTGGGGTCAGTCATAAGCAAGAGTCGGACCGTCACGGCCGGGACCACCCGATCCTTGCGGGATCCGGTACGAACAGACTGACAGTCATAGCTCGAGCCGACCCGGCCCATGCTCCTGCGGATCCCGAAACCGTCGCAGACCTGCGCGAACGCGGCCGACGTGTATTGCGAGCCCCTGTCCGCGTGGAAGATCACTCCGGCGACGGTGCCGCCGCGGGCCGCGACCGCCATCTTCAGGGCGTCGATGACCAGTTCGGCGCGCATGTGCGAGGCCATTGAGTAGCCGAGTACCCGACGCGAGTAGATGTCCAGGACGCAGGCGAGATACAGCCACGTGCCGCCGACCTGCACGTATGTGATGTCGCCGCACCACTTCTTGTCCAGCCGGGCGGCGGTGAACTGGCGCTGGATGAGGTCCGGGGCGGGCGGCGCGAGCAGGTCCGGGACGGTGGTGTGCTTGCGGCGCCGCAGGTGACGGCCCTCGATGCCGTTGAGGCGCATCAGCCGCTCGATGCGCTTGCGGTTGACGGTGTGTCCCAATCCCCGCAGCTCAGCATGGACGCGGCGGACTCCGTGCATCCCCTTGTGCGCGGTGTGGACCTCGCGGATCTCCTCGACCAGGGCGATGTCGGCTGCCTGCCGGACCCCGCGGGCCTTCGCACCGGCGAGCCACCGGTAGAAGCCCGAGCGGGAGACCTGAAGGGCCCGGCATATCCGCTGGACGCCGAACTCGGCGCGATACGTGGAGACGAAGTCCCAGCGGCGGGTCATGCCTTCATCTCCGTGGCGAAATAGGCGGCTGCCCGGCGCAAGATCTCGCGCTCGAGCTGCCACTCCTTCTCCGCTTTTCGTAGCCGGCCGATCTCGGCCCGCAGCCGTGCCAGTTCCTCATTCCGGTTCTCCCCGGGCACCTCACTACGGCTGCGGCCTGCCAACTCGTCAGCCTGGCGCACCCAGCTCCGCAGCGTCTCGCCGGTCACCCCGACATCCGCCGCGACCGCCGCATACGTGCGCTTCCCGCCCGCCGCGCGGTACAGCGCGACGGCATCGTTCCTGAACTCCGCCGGATACGGAGACTTCCGTCCCACCAGGACACCCTTCCTCGGATCTGCGAGATCCAATTGTCAGAGTTTCCACACCGCCGGGGTCACCTCATCTTCGGGCCGCCCCCTGGCGGACCTTCTCCCAGTGGCGGGCCATCTGCCGCACAGCGTGGGAGACCGGGGAATTCAAGGGCTGCCCGAAGTAACCGCCCTCGCTGCCGCGGGCAGGCTCCGCGTCCGGTTCCGGCCGCGCAGCCTGCTCATTGTTTCGGACGTTCGTCAGCAGGTGACCGGAACGTCCAGGGTCACCGGGCTGGAGGGATAGCCGAGGGCGGATGAGGTGAACTCGGCGTGGACGGTCGAGCCGCAGGGGACGGTGCCGCCGACGCCACGGACCTGGGTGGTCGCGGCTTGGAAACGGACCGGCTGCACCAGGTGGCCGAGGGAGGTGCCGCCGACGGCGTTGCCGGTGAGGGTCGTGGTCAGGTCCTTGACCGGGAGCGTGGAGCCCGGGCTGGGCGGGCCCGACAGGCTTATCTGGCCGTACAACTGCACGCTGTTGCCGGTGACTTCGGCGCACACCTTGGTCGACAAGCCCACCCGGAGGGCGGACGGACCGCACGTCACGGTGGTGGCAGTGGTGGTGGGGGCGTGTGCGGCGGTGGCCGGGGCCGCGCCGAATAAGGCCAGGCCCACGGCCGCGGTGGCGAGCAGAGCGATACGAGACATGAGGGTAGTTCTCCCTGTTCAGAGGCGTCGTTCATAGGCATCACTGATGCACTCAGGATGCAGTTACAATGTGACATTGCACTGAACGTCAGTATGTGTGGAGGCGGCGTGAAGGTCAAATCCCATACCTCCATGGGATCTTCGCGCCCTCACCTTCCCCTTGTCCCGCCGAGTTACGGGTACGGCTACACCAAGCACGCCGCTCCCGCGACGGGCATCCCGGAGATCGGGGCCATGCGGATGGGCGTTCCCGGGAATGTCGTGCCGCCGTCGGCGACCGTCATGGTGCGGCCGACGGCGGCCTTCGCACCGGATTCCACCCACGCCATGCAGTCGTTGTGGTTGTGGGCAGGGGCCGGCCGACCACGACGACGAGCCGGGTGTCGGCATCGATGACGATTGACCCCGACCGTCACTTCAAAAGAGCCGCACCTTACTCAGAGGGCGTTAAGTCCGTTTCTGGTAGCGGCCGCGTCCGGGTTGCTCGAGGAATCCCTGACGGGCGAGTCGTCCCAGGCGGGAGCGGGTGACGTTGATCGAGGGCTCGTCGGTGGGCAGGCCGAGGTGCTCGTGCAGATCGTGGACGCGGAACACCTTGCCGGGGTGCTCGTTGAACGCGGTCACGATGCGCTGGTAGACGGTGGCGGTGGTGGTCTGCGCGGGGGCCGGTTCGTGGTCGGGTGGGGTGAGGCCGTCGATGACCTTGCGGGTGGCGGTGAGCTCGGCCAGGCGGGCTTCGGTCTCGGCGAGGGCGGTGGTGAGCCGCTCGATCTGCTCGCGCAGGTTGTCGGCTCGTGCGGCGGTCTCATCGTGTTTGGTCTGCAGCAGTCGCAGGAGTTCGCAGACGTTCACGCGGCCAGCTCCACGTCGTCACGCCATGTGGGGTAGGGGTGGTGAGGCGGCGGAGCATGCCGGCGGTGGAGGCCCAGTAGACGCGGGAGGCCGCGTTGTCGGGCCGGTGGTCGTAGTCGCGGGCGAGGCGCCGGTGCAGCATGAGGGTGCCGTTGACCTGCTCGACCACCCATCGTTTCGGTTGCGGGACGAAGCCTTTGCCCTTGTCGTCGGGGTTGCGGCGGACCACCTCGACGGTGATGTCCTTCACCGCCCCGTGGATGATCACGGCGTCTTTGAAGCCCTGGTCGACGAGGACTTTTTCCAGGCACATCCCGCATCGTTCGGCCGCCTGGTCCAGCAGGGCGATGCCGGCCTCGTTGTCGTGCGCGCTCGCGGCGAGGATCACCACACCGATGATCAGGCCCAGTACGTCGACGGCGAGTCCCCGCTTCCTGCCGGGCGTCTTCTTGTTCGCGTCCAGTCCCGTCGTCTTCTTCGGCACTCCGGCCGCCACGCGGACGGACTGGGTGTCGATGATCACCAGGGACGGGTCCTCTAATCGCCTGGACCGCTCCCGCACCTGGCAGCGCAGGATCTCCTGGATCCGCTGGTCAAGGCCGTCCTCGCGCCACAGGCTGAAGTAGTAGAACACCGCCGACCAGGCCGGGAGGTCGTGCGGCAGGAGACGCCACTGACAGCCCGTCCGGTTCTGGTAGAGCAGCGCGTTCACGACCTCGCGCAGGTCGCAGGAGCCCGGGTCCCCGGTCGCCGACCGCGACACCCGGTCCTGCTTCCACGCGGTGACCAGCGGCTCGATCAACGCCCACTGCTCGTCGGACAAGTCGGTTGCGTACGGCATCCGTTCCATGCCCGCGACCCCATCATGCACACGACATGAAGCGAGGACGGAACCGACCCATCACCCACGCAAGAGCGACACCACATCATCAGGAACGGGACTTAACACCCTCTGAGCGCCCCATATCCTTCGCGAGACGCTGTCCCGCAGACTCGGCCGCCGCCTCACCCTGGCCGACCTCGGGCTGGAAGAAGAGCCGACAGGCACGACCGACAGCGGTTCCGACTGGAGCGTCGACCCTCTGACCGTGCTGGCCGAGCTGGGAAGCGACGACCTCGATATGCACCGACGCAAGCTGCTGGCGACCGCCGCGTACTCGGCCGCCAGCCTCGCATTGCCCACCGCCTCGTGGTGGGCAGCCGCCCCTGCCGCAGCGGCGAAGCGCCCAGAAGTCTCCCCCCGGCTGGTGGCCCAAGCCGACATCGATGATGTCCGCGACCTGACGATCTTCTACTCCGCTCGGGACCAACAGCGCGGTGGAGCCTCGGGGCGCTCGGCCCTCGCCGGCCATCTTCGCGACGAAGCGGTGCCCCTGCTCGGCAGCAGGTTCCGCACGGAGCAGCTCCGCCGCGACACGTACTCGGCCGTTGCGGAGATGACCTACCTGGCGGGGTGGATGGCTTTCGACGCCTCCGAGCACCGCACCGCCCAGCGCTACCTCACCCTGGCCGCCCGCACGCGGCCGAAGCGGGCGACGGACCGCTCGGCGGCCACATCCTGCGCGCCCTCGCGCACCAAGCCGTGGACCTCGGGCACCCCCGCCGAGCGCTCGCCCTGGCCGACGCATCCATGTCCCGCGACCGCTACGGCCAGGCCAGCCACCGCGAGAAGGCCCTGCTCGCGATCGTTCACTCCCGAGCCCTCGCGGCAGACGGCGACCACGCCGGCACCCTTGCGGCCATCAGCCGCGCAGAGCGGGACCTCTCCCGCGCAGACAACGGCGATGCCCCCAGCCGCGTGGGCTTCTTCCAGGAAGCCTCCCTGGCCCACGAGACCGCCTGCGCCCTGCGCGACATGGGCCAGCCGCTGGACGCGGAGATCCACTTCCAGCGCAGCGTTGCCACCCGCCGCCGCCAGCAATACGCCCGCACCCACAGCGTGACCCTCGGCTACCTCGGCGCCGTCCAGGTACAGCAGGGACGCCTCGACGAGGCGTGCGCCACCTGGAACCGAGCCCTCGACGCCATGGCCGGCGTCCAGTCCGGCCGGGCCCGCGACATCATCGTTCGCATGCAGAGCGACCTCTCGCCCGTCCGGCAACGCGGCGGTCGCCACGTCGCCGAACTGGACCGGCGTGCGCGAGACATGCTGCGCGCCATAGGCTGACCGACGAGCAGATCCGCGGCGTCGACAGGAGGCCGCCGCACGCGCTACGCCCAGGGAGAGGAACGAGCGCTGATGGTGACGTACGAGGTCGAATCGATCGCAACGGTCGTTGGGGGCCACACTCGCGTTCAGGACGACTACCAAGGCGGGGTCGAATCGATCATCAGGCTCGACGACGCGTACCCCCTCGAAACGCTGCAAGGAATTGAGGAGTTCTCCCACCTGACCGTGACCTGGCGCTTCCACTTGGCGCGACCCGAAGACGTCCAGCTCCATGCACGCAGTCCTCGGGGAAACCAGAACTGGCCCGCGACAGGTACGTTCGTCCACCGCAACCACCGGCGCCCCAACCAACTGGCGATCAGTTACCCGCGGTTGCTCAAGGTCGAAGGCCGAGACCTCTTGGTCACCGATCTCGACGCCGTTGAAGGGACGCCCGTGATCGACCTGGCGCCGCACTTCGAGCAGATGGGGCCTCGGGGCCCGATCCGTCAGCCGGCATGGCCTGGCGAGATGCTGGAACCGGACTACTGGGCGAAGGCAAGCGAACGGCCTTCGGAGCGCCCTGTGTAGCGGGAGTGGCTGAGCTGTGCTGCTCGTCAGTCGCATGGTCGGGGACCAGCTGGAGGTCTGACTCAAGCCGCAGTCCTCGCGTCCCGGAACTCACACCACGTCTCCTCGCCGTTGCTCTCCCACGCGTCTGAGATCGCGTCGACAAGCCGGATCCCGCGACCGGATTCACCGTCGTGTCCGGCTTCCTTGAGTACAGCTGGGGCCGGTTTGTGGTCGGTTACCGAGACGCGCACCACGTCGACGGCCACCGTGATCCGGAGGACGACCTCGCCCTCACCGTGAACCACGGCGTTGGTGACCAGTTCACCGACCCTCGCCTCTGCGCGGCCATCGTCGACCGCCTCACCTTCAACGGCACCATCATCGAGACCGGCACCGACTCTTACCGCCTCGCCAGCACCCGGGCCCGAGCTGAGGAGCCCGCCAAGGCTGGCTGACGTCTGCCGCTGCCTGCCTCGACGGCCGCCCTGACGGGCGGCGGGCCGTCCGCATTCGCGGGCAGTGCTGCCCTGTCGCGAGATTCGATCGGCTCAGTCTTCAGGGCCGTCGTCATCGATGGGACGCAGGCGGCGTCGGGCTTCCTCGAGCCGCTGGTCGTAGTCGGGGAAGAACAGAGCGGGGAGCATCTTGTCGAGCTGGCCGGCAATTCTATGGATCGGTGCCCATGCGGCTGGATCGTCGACCGTGTTGCTGAGGTCGGTCATCTGCAGCCGCTCCAGCCAGTCCGACAGGATCGTCGCTTCGTCCCGGGTGAGCTTGATCGTGATCTCTGGGTCTTCCATCCCGGCCCCACCCCTTTGAACAGGCGACTCAACGTGCGACGGCACAACCTACCGATTGCCAGGTTCGTGAGGCCGACCAGCCTTCACCTGGGCGGGACACGTGCCGTCATCTCTCGTCGACATTCCCGAGCCGGTTGATCACCAACTGCCTCCGCAACCCATCGACAAACGCTGTCCCTAGAGATGAACGAAGCCAATGAGCATTTCCGATCTTCACTCGCCCGAGGGTAGATCGGAAATGCTCAATCATGCACTCCACAATGGTCGGGCTCGTTGAAAAGACATCTGACCGGAGTTCGATAAGTGGTCTTGAAACAGGTGCCCGAGTAGAGGCAGGGGCATTGCGTGAACGGGATTCGTCCGGTTCGCCGGTCTCGTGAGTGACGTGGTGTCATGTCCGTTGTGAGACAGGGGTGCCGGGGCTGCAGAGCAGGCACGGTGCTGGTGATCATGTGGTTGTCGAGACCCATGAGAACCGAGCGAGACCGTGCCTGCCCGAACATCATCGCCCATCCCTTCCGCCATGGAACAACTGGGCTCCCAGACCGCTTCCCTTGCCCCGAGCGATGCTGTTGACCTGTGTCGTTTCCTGAGCCTGGTGCCCGATCCCCGTGATGTGCGGGGGCGGAGGTATCCGGCGGTCGCTTTGCTGTGCGCGGCCGTCGCGGCGGTGCTGACCGGGGCCCGCTCGCTCATCGCGATCAGTGAGTGGGTCGCGGATGCTTCGCAGCACGTCCTGGGCACTCTCGGCTTCGGTATCGACCCGTTCACCGGCCTGCGGCCCGTGCCGCACGCCGCCACGGTGCGGCGTCTGCTGCAACGCGTCGACGGCGACGCGTTGGACGCGGCGATCAGTGCGTATCTGCAGGCCAGAGTGCTGCCACCACCCTCGCCCGAGGGGAAGCAGCCGGTGCGGCGGGTGATCGCGGTCGACGGCAAGGTGGTGCGCGGCTCGCGTACCAAGACCGCCACGACGATCCAGCTGCTGGCGGCGATGGACCATCAAGGCGTGGTCCTGGCCCAGCGGCAGATCGTCTCCAAGAGCAACGAAATCCCCTCCTTCCAGCCCCTGCTGGACACCCTGGATCTGAAGAACACCGTGCTGACCGCCGACGCCCTGCACACTCAGCACGATCACGGCGCCTACCTGACCGGCCGTGGCGCCCACTACGTGGCTGTCGTCAAGAAGAACCACCCCGGCCTGTATGCCCAGGTCAAAGGGCTGCCCTGGCGGGAGATCCCGCTCGGGCACCGAACCCGCGACCGCGCCCATCACCGCGACGAGATCCGCCGGCTCAAGGTCGCAGTGTTCCGCCATATCGACTACCCCGGCGCCCGTCAGGCGATCCAAGTCGTGCGCCGGCGCCGCGATCTGAGTACCGGCAAGCTGACCATGGAGCGCGTCTACCTGATCACGAGCCTGAGCGTCTTCGACGCCACCTGCGCCGAACTCGCCACCTGGATCAGAGGCCACTGGGGCATCGAGAACCTCCTGCACCACGTGCGGGACCGCACCTTCCGCGAGGACGACTCCAAGGTCCGCACCGGCACCCTGCCCCGCGCAATGGCCTCCTTGCGCAACCTCGCCATCAGCGTTCTACGCCAGGACGGCCAGACCAACATCGCCGCCGCCCTCCGCCACGCAAGTGGCGACTACCGCCGGCCCCTGCGGGGACTCGGACTCACGTGACGAACCCGGACACATCTCGATCACGCAATGGCCCTGCGGGTAGAGGTGTCGCTCCGAAAGCCGCGGGCTGGGCACTGATTCAGAACGGGAGATCTGATGTGTCGCCCGGCTTGAGAGTTGGTCCCGTTGCCCAGGGCATGGTGTCGTCCTGAGGATCGCAGACCGCGAATGCCTCCCGTTGACCTTCGAGCCCGGTGGGGTCCTCACCCCACGCAAGGAGGGCGTCGATGGCTCGCTCGCGGTACTGCCACAGCGCGCTCACCCCCAGAACTTCCCGCAGCAGCGGCACCAGGGTTGCCCGGTGACAGCGCAGCCGGGGATCGTCCAGCAGCGGGATGCATGCGGCGATCGCCGCCTCACGCACGTCCGGGTTTGGGTCGTCGAAACACTTTGAGACTGCAGGAAAAAGCAGCGGGCGGATCTGCCGGGTGTCTACGAGCGGTGGGTAATCCTCGGGTTCGAACCCATGGCGGCGGCTGATCGCTTCTGTCTCGTCGCCGGCGCCGCAGACGACCGAGCCGAGCCAGCCCAGCAACTCGGAGCGCAGGGGCCCTGGGAAGTCGCGGGGCTTCTTGTCGACGGCCACGGTGGTACGCGGGTCGGCAAGGACTGCAGCCACATAGAGCGCGGCGGGCACCGTCGCCGAATACAGGGTGTTCTGGTGGTGCACTGCGTGATGGAGGTGATCCAAGGCCAGGGCTCGTGCCTGCTGATCACCATCCAGCAGTGCGACAAGCATCTTCGGGGTGTCCTCTGCGGTCCCACACGCATGTTCCAGAGAGCCCCAGTTGCTCCCAGCCAAAAGCTCTGCGGGATCAGGCAGACCAGCAGCGGTACCGAGGGCGGCATCGTTCGTCACGCCCGGAGTATGACAGCGCTTGGCAGGGTCAGTTACAGCGGGACAACCGATTGACGAACCTGGAGGCAGAGCCATTGTCACGTATCTCCACCGACATCATCGCGGACATGTAATCTACACATCGGCGCAGGTCAGATCCGTCAGTCAGCTCCCGACGGTCGGTAAACGCGACGTACAGGGCTGATGTCTGGCCGGCTGTCCGGGCCAAGGCGAACCAGTCGGGCGCGGCCTGGAGGAACGCGCTAGCCTCGCTGTTTCGCTTGGGGTGACGAGTTGACGCTGTGGGGTCGATCGAGGCGGTATCGGGCGGTGGGCATGGTGGGGCCCCGGCGCGTTGGTCGGGTTCTCCAAGGTCTTTCGTGTCGTAGGTGGCCGGGGCGGCTGGTCAGTTGGCGGGGCGGGGTAGGACGGCCAGACGGTGGAAGGCGGCGGCGAGTTGGTGTCGCCAGGGCCAGGTTGCTGCGATCCGCAGGTGGAGGCGACGGCCGCCGCGGGTGAGACGGGCAGCGACGTGCAGGATCCGGTAGCGGAGTTTCTTGGGTTCGGCGGTAGCCAGCTCGCCGTCCAGCAGCAGGACGCGGGTCCAGGCCAGAAGGTCGATGGCCGCGAGGCTGAGCTCGAGCCAGGCGGCGTTGACGGAGAACAGGCGGGATGGGAAGCGTCCGAAGCCGGTGTTCTTGCCGCACCGGATGTGGTCCTCGACGGTGGCGTGTCCACGGTGGCGGACCTCCAGGAACTGGGCCGAGCCGCCGCCGGAGTACGGGGTGTCGGTGAGGAAGACCTGGTGCCGCAGGCCCTCGTCACTGTCGAACAAGGAGAGCTGGGCGCCGGGGTGCGGGCGTTCGCGGCGCACGATGATGCGGGTGCCGGCCGGGTAGCCGTTCAGGTCGACCATGCCGGTCAGCTCGGCGACCTCGGCGGACTCACGCAGGGTCCCGTCGGCGTCCAGGGCGGGGTGCCAGACCTGTTCGGGCAGGGCGCGGATCGCGCGGCGGACCGGTGCGGTGACCGCGTACCCGACCGAGAAACGCAGGTGAAGGCCGTTGTCACGCAAGGCGCGGAGATGCGTGAGGAACGCCTTCGCGCTGCCCGCGCTGTCGGTGCGGACCAGGATGTCGGTGCCGTGCCGGTGGGCGTCGGGGATCTGCGCGAGGGCCTGGTCGAGCACGGTGATGTGATCGGCGGCG